>NZ_JBIVFF010000010.1:0-89989 GCF_044748025.1 Streptomyces sp. NPDC090032
AGGAACGGACGCTTCCTTTGTACTCACCCGAGAGACTCTCTCAGGCTTTCCTCCGGGCAGTTTCCCTTCGGTCTTGCGTTTCCGACTCTATCAGACTCTTTCGTGTCCGATTTCCTCGGTGCCTTTCAGGTTTCCGCTCCAGCCTTTCGGCTTTCCGCGTTTCCCTTTCCGGCGGTTCAAACACTATCAGTCAATTTCCGTTGTTCTGACCGCGGGCTCCTGCGGGCATGCAGAAGTCGATCAAAGCTAGGATCTGTCGTGATGGTTGCCGCTGAGCCTTCAGGCACCCGAAGGTGCTGCTCGGCCTCAAGCAGGTGACGACAGTACATGGGGGTACACGGCAGGCGCAAATCGTTTGCGTGCACCCTCTACATCAGCCAACCGGTACCTCTCATGCGGAACCGGGACTTTTTATGACTTACTCTTCTGAAACGGTACGCCGTCCAGGACAGGCAGTGACGGTGACCATCAATCTCCACCCCTGGGAGGCTTGCCATGACCAGTGTGACGTCCCCGCTCGCCGGACGCGCCATTGGACTCTCCGCCGTTCCTGACCCGGTTTTCTCCGGTGCGATGGTCGGTCCCGGCACCGCCATCGACCCGGTGCGCGAGCCCTCCGCGGCTGTCGCGCCCGTCGACGGCATCGTCGTCTCTCTTCACCCGCACGCCTATGTAGTAGTGGACGGGGACGGCCACGGCGTTCTGACGCATCTGGGCATCGACACCGTTCAGCTCAATGGCGAGGGCTTCGAGCTGCTCGTCAACAAGGGTGACACCGTGCAGCGCGGTCAGGAGATGGTGCGCTGGGACCCGGCCGCCGTCGAAGCCGCCGGCAAGTCCCCGATCTGCCCGATCGTTGCTCTCGAGGCCACCGCCGAGTCCCTCTCCGAAGTGGTCGAGGACGGCGACGTCAAGTCCGGTGACGCGCTGTTCAGCTGGAAGTGACGCGGGCCGTCGCGGGCGGCATGCAGGTCAACCACCGCGGCGGCTGGGCCCGCCGCACTATCGGAGACGGTGAGATGGAGACAACGCTGCGAGGCGTCGGCGTGAGCCACGGTGTGGCGATCGGCGAGGTTCGGCACATGGGGACGGCGGTTCTCGAGCCGCCGGCCAAGCAGATCCCGACGGAGGACGCGGAGCGCGAGCAGGGGCGCGCCCGTCAGGCCGTGGAAGCTGTGGCGGCCGATCTGATTGCGCGCGGCAACCTGGCCGGTGGCGAGGCTCAGCACGTGCTCGAGGCCCAGGCCATGATGGCGCAGGACCCGGAGCTCATGGCCGATGTGGACCGCCGTATCGCGGTCGGCAGCACGGCCGAGCGTGCGGTGTACGACGCCTTCGCGTCTTATCGGGCGCTGCTGGCCGGAGCCGGTGAGTACCTCGCGGGTCGCGTCGCCGACCTGGACGACGTGCGGAACCGGATCGTGGCGCGACTGCTCGGGGTACCGATGCCCGGTGTTCCGGACAGCGACAAGCCTTACGTGCTGATCGCGCGGGACCTGGCTCCCGCGGACACGGCGCTGCTCGACCCGACGCTCGTGCTCGGCTTCGTGACCGAGGAGGGCGGGCCAACCAGTCACAGCGCGATCCTGGCGCGT
This sequence comes from Streptomyces sp. NPDC090032, assembly GCF_044748025.1. Lineage (NCBI taxonomy): Bacteria > Bacillati > Actinomycetota > Actinomycetes > Kitasatosporales > Streptomycetaceae > Streptomyces > Streptomyces sp. NPDC090032. Next base: position 1,596 of record NZ_JBIVFF010000010.1, read on the forward strand.
GCGCTCGGGGTGCCGGCCATCGTTGCGCTGCCCGGTGCCGGTGAGCTCGCCGAGGGCACGGTGATCGCTGTCGACGGCAGCACCGGTGACATCTTCGTCGATCCGAGTCCGGAGAAGCGGGCCGAGTTGGAGGCTGCCTCCGCTGCGCGGAAGGCCGCGCTGGCCGCGTCGTCCGGTCCTGGTGCGACGTCCGACGGTCACAAGGTGCCGCTGCTGGCCAATGTCGGCGGTCCGGCCGACGTACCGGCCGCGCTCGAAGCCGGTGCGGAGGGTGTCGGTCTGTTCCGTACCGAGTTCCTGTTCCTGGACGACAGCAGCCAAGCTCCTTCCGAGGAGAAGCAGGTCGACGCGTACCGGAAGGTTCTCGAGGCGTTCCCCGAGGGCCGGGTCGTGGTGCGCGTCCTCGACGCCGGTGCGGACAAGCCGCTGGACTTCCTGACGCCCGCCGACGAGCCGAACCCGGCTCTGGGTGTGCGTGGTCTGCGTTCGCTGCTCGAGCACCCCGAGGTGCTGCGTACGCAGCTGACCGCGCTGGCCAAGGCTGTCGAGGGGCTGCCGGTCTATCTCGAGGTCATGGCGCCGATGGTCGCCGACCGGGCGGACGCGAAGGCCTTCGCCGACGCCTGCCGTGAGGCGGGCCTCGAGGCGAAGTTCGGCGCGATGGTGGAGATTCCGTCGGCCGCGCTGCGGGCGCGTTCGATCCTGCAGGAGGTCGAGTTCCTCTCGCTGGGGACCAATGACCTCGCGCAGTACACGTTCGCCGCCGACCGGCAGGTCGGTGCGGTGTCCCGGCTTCAGGACCCGTGGCAGCCCGCGCTGCTCGACCTGGTCGCGCTGTCCGCTGACGCTGCGAGGGCCGAGGGCAAGAGCTGTGGTGTCTGCGGTGAGGCCGCGTCCGACCCGCTGCTCGCGTGCGTCCTTACCGGTCTGGGTGTCACCTCCCTTTCCATGGGTGCGGCGTCGATTCCTTACGTGCGGACGACGCTCGCCAAGTACACGCTGGCGCAGTGCGAGCGTGCGGCCTCGGCCGCGCGTGCCGCGGACTCCGCCGAGGAGGCCCGTAAGGCCGCTCAGGCGGTGCTGTCCGGCGAGTAGCCGGAAGGCGGTTCGTTGTCGTGGGGCGCTTCACCTTCGTGGTGGAGCGCCCCACGGTCGTCTCAGTGGGTGTGCCCGCCCCCAGGGCCGGCGTCTCCGAGGTCGCGTGCGGCGCAGTAGTCGACGCCGGACTCGGGCGCGACGAGGTCGCCGGACTGGGCGTCGGTGCAGTAGGCGTCGAAGACTTCTGCCGCGGTGAGCGGTAGCAGGCGCTCGTCGCGCAGGCGCCAGCCTTGGACGCGGTCGTCCGTCTCCGGGACGGTGGTGCGCATGACCAGGCCGCCCGGGCTTCCGGTGGCGATGCCGAGGGCCAGGACCGTGGTGAACTCGAGTGCTTCCTTCTCGTCGAGTCGCACGCTGTCCTCGGTGGGGCAGTCGACGTGGAGTACCGACAGCAGTGATTCCGCGTCGGTGGGGACGCTGCACACGAGGTGATGGTCGCCTGTGCCTGCCGTGTCGAGGACCCGCGTCAGGAGATGCGAGGCGCGGGTGAAGGCGTCCCTTCCGATGTCCCGGCCGCAGTCGCCGCACGGTCCGATTCGGGCGAGGACAGACGAGGCGTACTCCCACGTGGCCTGCCGGACGGCCTCGTCGACCAGCTCGGGCAGCAGGTCGGCCAGGGGCTGTCCCGCGTAGGGGACGGTGGTGCCCATGACGGCGAGTTCGGCGGTGAAGCGGGTGCGGCTGGCGGGGGTGTCGGGTTCGAGGCCGGTCTCGGCGCAGAAGTCCGCGTACTCGTCGGGGTCGAAGAGGGCGACGGTGGTGTGTCCGCCCTGTGCGGCGAGGGCCTGGAGAAGGCTCTCCACCTGCTCGAGGTACGTGTCGTGGTCGTCGAAGGTGAAGGTGCGGTAGCTCTGCATCGCCGTGAAGTCGCGTTCGTCGGCGAGCAGGCCGATGACTCCCGCGACTTCACGGCGCAGGACGCGTCGCATGCCGGCGTGCTGGGTGTTCTGGGTGTGCGCCATGGTTCCCCCTGAGAGCTGTAGGTCAATGCTCACTCACAGTAATCGGGGGCACTGACAACGGCGGGGAACCGGGTGCGGTCAGGGGCGGTTGCGGGCGATCTCCTCGTAGAAGCGCAGGAGTTCGACGCTGTCGACCGAGCCGAGGTTGACCGCCTTTTCCAGGGGGGTGCCTTGGAGGAGGCGTTTGACGGGGACCTCGATGCGCTTGCCGGTGAGGGTGTGCGGGACGCCGGGGGCTTCGATGATGTCGTCGGGGATGTGGCGCGGGGAGAGGTTCTCGCGGATGGTCTGCTTGATGCGGGCGCGGAGGTCGTCGTCGAGTACGGCGCCGGGTGCGAGGTGGACGAACAGGGGCATCCAGTAGCCGCCGTCGGGCTGTTCCAGGCCGATGACGAGCGACTCGCGGATTTCAGGGAGGCGTTCGACGGCCTCGTAGATGTCGGCCGATCCCATGCGGACGCCCTGGCGGTTCAGGGTGGAGTCCGAGCGGCCGTGGATGACGACCGAACCGCGGGAGGTGAGGGTGATCCAGTCGCCGTGCCGCCAGACGCCGGGGTAGGTGTCGAAGTAGCTGTCGTGGTAGCGGCTGCGGTCGGGGTCGTTCCAGAAGCGGATCGGCATCGAGGGCATGGGCTTGGTGACGACGAGTTCACCGACTTCGTCGATGAGCGGTTTGCCCTGCGGATCCCAGGACTGGAGGTCCGTGCCGAGGCACGGGGCCTGGAGTTCGCCGACGTGGACGGGGAGGGTCGGGACGGCTCCGGCGAAGCAGGAGCAGACGTCCGTGCCGCCGCTGACGGAGGCGATCCAGAGGTCTTCGCGTACCTCGTCGTGCAGCCAGCGGAAGCCGTCCGGCGGGAGCGGGGAACCGGTCGTGGCGACGCACTTGACGCGGGAGAGGTCGTGGTCGCGCGAGGGGTGGACGCCGGCCTTGCGGCAGGCCATGACGTAGGCGGCCGAGGTGCCGAAGAGGGTGGCCCCGGTGCGTTCGGCGACGGCCCATTGGGCACCGGTGTCGGGATAGCCGGGACTGCCGTCGTAGACGACGATCGTGGTGCCCGTGAGGAGTCCGGAGGCGAGGAAGTTCCACATCATCCAGCCCGTGGACGTGTACCAGAAGAACCGGTCGCCGGGGCTCAGGTCGCAGTGCAGGCCGAGCTGTTTCAGGTGCTCGATGAGGATACCGCCCTGGGATTGGACGATCGCCTTGGGGAGCCCGGTCGTGCCTGAGGAGTACAGGACCCACAGGGGGTGGTCGAAGGGGACGGCTTCGAAGACGGGCTCTGTGTCGGCGGAAGTGAGCGCCGACCACTCCAGGGCCCCTTCGGGGGCGTCCGTGCCGAGCAGCGGGATGTGGACGACCGCGCGGAGGGTGGGCAGTTCGGCGCGGAGTTCGCCGACCGTGTCGCGGCGGTCGTGCTCCTTGCCGCCGTAGCGGTAGCCGTCGACGGTGAACAGGACGACGGGTTCGACCTGCTGGAAGCGGTCGAGGACGCTGCGGGCGCCGAAGTCGGGGGCGCAGGACGTCCAGACTCCGCCGACGGCCGCGGTGGCGAGGAGAGCGACGACGGCCTCGGGGATGTTCGGCAGGTAGCCGCTGACGCGGTCTCCCGGGCGTACGCCGATGGTGCGCAGTTCGGCTGCGAGCGAGCCGACCTGGCGGCGCAGTTCGGCCCAGGTCACGGGTCGGGGTTCGTGTGTCTCGTCCACGTGGAGGATGGCCGGGGTGTCCGCGCGCGCGGGGTCGGTGGCCGTACGCAGGGCGTGTTCGGCGTAGTTCAGGGTGGCACCGGGGAACCATTCGGCTCCTGGCATGGAGCGGTCGCCGAGCACGCGCGTGTAGGGGGTGGTGAACCGGATGTCGAACCAGTCGGCGACGGCCTTCCAGAACGTGTCGAGTTCGGTCACCGACCAGCGGTGCAACGCCTCGTAGCCGCCGTCGGCGGGGGCTCCGTAGTGTTCGGACGCCCAGGCCTGGAAGCGTGTGATCTGCGCTTCTGCGATGAATTCCTGGTCGGGCTTCCAGAGCGGCGTCGGATTCGCTGCGGACGGCATGGGGCGGCTCCCGGATGTACGCGTGGTGTGCGTCGGTCCCGCGCACGGGCCGGTGTGTGCGCGTGACGCGGCTGACAGGGACGATGCCACGTGATCGACTTCCGCACCAGGTCACGCCCCACATAGTCCGTGTCGTGAAGATGTGGTGCCACCACGGATGAACGGCAGTTGAACGACTCACCTTTGCACGCCCCGCGATGACAGGGTGAGCAGCATGAACGGTCGTGACCTGGTACGCGCGGTGAGGGCGGTTGGCTTGGTGGGGGCGGTCCAGGGTTTGCGGGCGGTGCGGTCCTCGTGGCGCAGGAAGCGGGCCGATGCGGCGGGTATGCGGCGCCGGGGGCCGGAGCGGGCGAGGGTGCCGGGTCCGGTGACGGGGGCCGAGCCTGCGCCCGGTGGTGGCGTCGTCCGGTTCACGCGGTCCCGGCTGCGGATCACGGTGACGGTGACGGGTGCGGTCTTCTGGGGCTGGGACGGGGCCGAACCGGAGCCGTCGTACGCGCTGGCGGGTTCTTGTCCGCAGCCGGATCCGCGGGCCGTCCTGGAGCCGGACAAGGACGGCGGCTGGCGGGTGGTGGCGGAGCGGGTGACCGTCGTCGTGTCGCGGCACGGCGCTGTCTCCGTGTGCACTCCGGGCGGTGTGGTGCTGCGGCGGGATCTGCCGCCGCGCTGGTGGGAGCCCGCGGACGGGGGCGAGGCGCGGTGGGTGCAGCGGTCCGAAGTGGCTCCCGACGCACGGTTCTTCGGGCTGGGCGGCCGGGCCTCGGGGCCTCGGCTGCGCGGCGGCGCGTACCGGCTGTGGAACACGGATCCGGGCGGTTCGTTCGGGCCGGGGGACGATCCGCTGTCCCTGACCATGCCGGTGCAGATGGTGGTCGCCGACGCGGGTACCCATCTGGTGTTCCACGACAACTCGTGGGACGGGACGGTGACGCTGGCCGAGGGCGAGGAGGGTGCCGGGTCCGGGCACGACCGGGCGGGGACGTGCGAGGTCCGGATGGAGGGCGGTCCGCTGCGCTGCTGGGTCATGGTGGGTGCCCCCGCGCGCGTGCTGCTTGCGTGGGCGTCGCTGACCGGTGCGCCCGCGTTGCCGCCGGCCTGGGCGCTCGGGTACCAGCACGCGCGCTGGGGATTCGGCGGAGACCGTGAGGTGCGGCGGATCGTCGCGGGCTACCGGGAGCGGGGGCTTCCGCTCGACGCGGTGCATCTGGACATCGATCATCTCGACGCGTTTCAGGTGTTCACGGTCGACCAGGAGACGTATCCGGGGCTCCCGCGGCTCGCCGAGGATCTTCGCGAGGACGGTGTGCGGCTGGTGTCGATCGTCGACCCCGCCGTCAAGGCGGAGGCGGGGAACGCCGTGTACGACGCGGGAGCGTCCGCGGACGCCTTCGTGAAGGATGCGGCGGGGAGGCCGGTGCGGGGCGTGGTGTGGCCGGGTGAGTCGGTGTACCCCGACTTCACCGACCGCGCGGTGCGCACGTGGTGGGGCGGTCTGTACGAGGAGAGGCTGGCCCAGGGGTTCTCGGGGTTCTGGCACGACATGAACGAGCCGGCGTCGTTCGCCGCTTTCGGTGACCCGACGCTGCCTCGCTCGGCACGGCACTCCCTGGAGGGGCGGGGCGGCGACCATCGGGAGGCGCACAACGTCTACGGGCTGTGCATGGCGCGGGCCGGCTACGAGGGGTTGCGCGAACTGCGGCCCCGGGAGCGGCCGTTCCTGTTCTCGCGCGCGGGCTGGGCGGGGCTTCAGCGCTACGGGGGGACGTGGTCCGGGGATGTGGCCACGGGGTGGCCCGGTCTGCGCGCGTCGCTTTCCCTGGTGCTGGGCCTCGGGCTGTGCGGAGTGCCGTACTCGGGGCCGGACGTCGGCGGGTTCGACGGGGATCCGTCTCCTGAGCTGTATCTGCGGTGGCTCCAGCTGGGTGCGTATCTGCCGCTGTTCCGTACGCATGCGGCGCTGCGGGCGGGGCGCCGGGAGCCGTGGGAGTTCGGTGAAGAGGCGCTGGGGCACGCGCGCGTGGCGCTCGTCGAGCGCAGGCGGCTGCTGCCGTACTTCGTGACGCTGGCTCATCTCGCACGGCGTACGGGTGCTCCGTACGTGCGCCCCGTGTGGTGGGGTGCTCCGGAGGACAGGGTGCTGCGGGACTGCGAGGACGCGTTCTTGTTGGGTGACTCCTTGTTGGTGGCTCCTGTCCTGGAGCCGGGTGCGGATCGACGGGCGGTGCGGCTGCCGCGCGGGCTCTGGTACGACACGGAGAGCGGGCAGGCGCAGGAGGGGCCCGGTCAGGTTCTGGTGGACGCGCCGCTGTCGCGTGTTCCCGTCTTCGCGCGGGCGGGCGCGGTGATCCCGGTGCGGGGCGAGGACGGGGAGCTGTGCCTCGAGGTGTGGGCTCCGGCGCAGGGGCGTACGGGCGGCGGGGTTGTCGTGCCCGACGTCGGTGACGGCTGGCAGGAGCCGGACGTCCAGCGCTACACCACGCGGTGGAGCGGCGGCAGTGTGGTGGTGGAGCGGCAGGACGAGGGCGGGCCGGCCGAGCCCGCGTACCCGGTGCGGGTCCGCGGGCTCTGAGCGTTCAGAGGGCCGGAGCGTTCGTGCGAGGGTGCGCGTCAGACGTATCGGCCCTCGAACCAGGCCTGGACGGCCAAGGTGTGGAGCGGGAAGGCGAGTTCGGCCGGGCGGCGCAGGAGGTGCCAGCCTTCGGTCTCGTCCGTCCCGGCGGGCTCGGGCAGTTCGGCTGCCGGGCGTTCCGGGAGGAGGCCGAACAGGAGCAGGTGACCGTCGGGTGAGCTCATGGCGTCGGCGAGGCGTACGTCGCGGCTCGCCGCCTCGATGCCCGTCTCCTCCTTGAGCTCACGGACGACGGCGGCGCGCCAGTCCTCCTTGTGGTCGACGAACCCGCCGGGCAGGGCGACTCCCCCGCGCGCGGGGGCGATGCTCCGGGTGATCACGACGAGAGCGGAACCGCGGCTGTCGTAGACGGCCTGGAGGGCGACCGCGACCGGCAGAGGGTTGCGGTAGCTCACATCGGCGCAGGCCGGGCACGTGCGCGGCCATCCCGAGATGTCGGGTCCGTAGGCGGTTCCACAGCTCGAACAGTGGGAATCCGGAACGGCGTTGGTTATGTGGTGGGGTGCTGACACGCCGCGGACTGTATCCGATCGCGAAGCGGCGCTCTTCCCTGGCCACCTTTGATCCTGATAGATGCAGGGTTCATGACCCGAATCGCAACCGCCGTACGCAGACTCGCCGTCACCGCTGCCGCCGTGCTCCTGTGGACCGCCACCACTCCCAGCGCCGCGCAGGCGAAGCCCGAGCCGAAGGCTCCGCCGCAGTTCGTGGCGCTTCGGGACGTCGATCCGACGATCATCCAGGAGATGCGCTACATCACTGCGCACGACTTCGTCGGGGCGCCCGTCGACGGCTACGAGAAGCCGATGTGCATTCTCACCGAGCCTGCCGCGAAGGCGCTCCACGAAGCGCAGGCAGGGCTCCTGAAGCGGGGTTACTCGCTGAAGGTGTACGACTGCTACCGGCCACAGCGGGCGGTCGACCACTTCGTGCGCTGGGCCAAGGACCTCGACGACCAGCGGATGAAGGCGGAGTTCTATCCGCAGGTCGACAAGACGCGGCTGTTCACGGACGGTTACATCGCGGAGAAGTCCGGGCACAGCCGGGGCTCCACCCTCGATCTGACCGTCGTGAAGCTGCCGGCGCTGCCCACGCGCGCGTACGTGCCCGGTGAGCGGCTGGCGCCCTGCTACGGGCCGAAGAAGGAGCGTTTCCCCGACAACTCGGTGGACATGGGCACGGGCTTCGACTGCTTCGACACGCTCGCCCACACCGACGACCCGCGGATCCAGGGGGCGCAGCGCGCGAACCGTGACCTCCTTCGGGACGCCCTGGCGGCGCAGGGGTTCGTGAACCTGCCCGAGGAGTGGTGGCACTTCACGTACAAGCCGGAGCTCTTCCCGGACACGTACTTCGACTTCCCCGTCTCCCGGCGTTCCCTGAGTGGCCGGCCCATGACACACTTCTGACGGTCCATCAGATCTGCTGGTGTTCTGGTGGCGTCGTCGGATCCAGCGCGGGAGGGGCCTTGTCGCGTACGCGCACACCTGTGGTGGCCGATTGGTTCACCGGGGAGGGAGAGGACTTCCGGCTGATCGGCACGCTCTGCTCGGCCTGCGCCTCCGTCTTCTTCCCCCGCGAGGACACCTTCTGCCGCAACCCCGGCTGCGCCGGAGGGGAGCTGCTCTCCGTGCCGCTCTCCCGGCGCGGCCGGGTCTGGTCGTACACGGACAGCAGGTACCGGCCTCCCGCACCGTACGTGTCCGATCCGGAACTTCCGTGGCAGCCCTACACGTTGATCGCTGTGGAGCTGGAGGCGGAGCGCCTGGTGGTGCTGGGGCAGGCGGTTCCCGGGCTCTCCGTGGCCGACCTGGAGGTGGGCATGGAGGTGGAGGTCGTGCCCGGCGTGCTCGACGAGGACGGGGACACGACCTGGACGACGTGGCACTGGCGGCCGACGGGGGTGGCGGCATGACGGACGACGTGGCGGTGCTCGGCGCGGGCATGCACCCCTGGGGCAAGTGGGGGCGCGGCTTCGTCGAGTACGGGACGGTGGCGGCGCGGGCGGCCCTTGCCGACGCCGGGATCGACTGGCGCGACGTGGACTCCGTCGTGGGCGCGGACACGGTGCGGGGCGGATACCCGGGCTATGTCGCGGGCGCGACGTTCGCGAAGGCGCTCGGCTGGCAGGGCGCGCGGGTCGCGAGCGTGTACGCGGCGTGCGCCTCGGGCGCCCAGGCGGTCAGCGCGGCGCGTGCGCAGATCCTCGCGGGGCTCGCCGACGTCGTGCTCGTGGTGGGTGCCGACGCCGCTCCCAAGGGGTTCTTCCGGCCTGCGGGCGGGGACCGGCACGACGATCCGGACTGGCTGCGGTTCCGGGTCCTCGGCGCGACCAACCCGGCGTACTTCGGCCTGTACGCGCGCCGGCGCATGGCCGTGCACGGGGACACGCTGGAGGACTTCGCGCAGGTCAAGGTGAAGAACGCGGCGGCGGGCGCACTCAATGCGAACGCCAGGTACCGCAAGACCGTGACGGCCGACGAGGTGGCCGCGTCGGCGGTCGTCGCCGATCCGCTGCGGCTCCTGGACATCTGCGCCACGTCCGACGGGGCGGCCGCGCTCGTGCTGTGCGGCATGGACTTCGCGCGCAAGCGCGGGGTGCGCAATCTGGTGCGGATCCGCGCGGTGTCGACGGTCACGCCGACGTATCCGAACACGGTGCTCGACCTCCCGGACATCGCCACCGACTCGGCGGCGGCCGTCGAGCCGACCGGCGTCACCTTCCGTGCCTCCATCGCGCGGGCCGCGTACGAGGAGGCCGGGATCGGCCCGGAAGAGCTCTCCCTCGCGGAGGTGTACGACCTGTCGACCGCTCTGGAGCTCCAGTGGTACGAGGATCTGGGGCTGTGCGGCGAGGGTGAGGCGGCGAAGCTGCTGAGGGAGGGCGCGACGGCGCCCGGCGGGCGCATACCCGTGAACGCCAGTGGCGGACTCGCCTCCTTCGGAGAGGCGGTCCCCGCGCAGGCCATCGCCCAGGTCTGCGAGCTGACGTGGCAGCTGCGCGGCACGGCGGGCGCGCGACAGGTGGCGGACGCGCGCGTGGGGATCACGGCGAATCAGGGACTGTTCGGGCACGGCTCGTCCGTGGTCGCGGTCCGCTGACCCGGCACTCTCCCAGGGATCCGTACGCTGCGTGGTCGGCCGAAAGGGTGCGTGAACAGCTCGTGAACTGCGCCTGGGCGCGCGCCGGGGGCGCCATTATGCTTCCGTGCCTTCCTGGACGGACGCTCTCCGTTTCGCCTTCCAGCCGGTCGTCAACCTGACGACCGGAGCCGTGGCGGCCCTGGAGATACTCGCCCGTCCGGAGGTCGGTGACGTGCTGGCACAGGCCCGGCGCGACCCCGAACTCGACGGCCGTCTTGCCGCGTTGGCGGTGCGCTCGGCGGCGCAGCGGGAGACGCTGCTGCCGCTGCACGTCAATGTGTTCGCGGGGACGGTGGCGGACCTCGGTGGTCTGGCCGCGCTGCGGGACACCGTCAGGGACGTGGGGCGGCTGCCCTGGGAGGTGACGGTCGACATCGGTCCCCCGTTCACCCACGTGCCTCACCGAGCGCTCCTGGAGGGGGTCACGGCCCTGCGCGAGGAAGGCTTCCGGGTCTGTGCGGACGGCGTCGGTGACGGCGACCTGCCCCTGCGGCTCCTGGTCGACCTGGCGCCGGACCTCGTGAAGCTCGATGCCTCACTGCTGTCGCGTCCCACGTCGGTGAGCGCGATGCGGACGCTGTGCGAGGGGCTGGGCGCGCTGCTCGCCGTCGAGGGCGTGGAGACGGAGTTGCAGTGCGGCGCCGCGCGGGAGGCCGGTGCGCAGCTGGCCCAGGGCGAGCTGTTCGCGCCGCCGTCGCGGTTGCCGGCGGCCGATGTGTACGTTCCGGCGCTGACTCCCCCGGTGGCGTCGCCGCCGCCCTCGGGGCCGCCGGTGCGCCAGTTCGTGCGGCCCGCCGCGTTGCTGCCCGCATCGGCCTCGGCGGGGCGCGTACGCGCCCTGCTCACCGGTTCTCCCGACGTGTCCGGCGTGCTCCTGGTGGACTCGGCGGGCGCACCGGTGCGCTCGGTGCAGCGGGACCGCTTCCTGTTGTCCCTGTCGGGCCGCTACGGGCATGCGCTCTACGCCGACCGGCCGGCCGCCCGCCACGGTGACCAGCCGCGCACGGTGGGTGTGGACGCCACCGCCTGGGAGGTCCTCGACGTACTCGCGGACGGCGAGCGCAGCCGTACGGCCGACGACGTCGCGGTCGTCGACAAGCGGGGCCGGTGCGTGGGCATCGTGCGGCTCGCCGATCTTGTGCGCGCGCTCGCCGAAAGCCGGGTCGAGGAGGCGGCCGCGCTCAATCCGCTGACGCGGCTGCCCGGTTCGGACGCCATCACGGGCGAGGTGGACCGGCGGATCGCGCAGGGGCGGGGGTTCGCCCTGAGCTGGCTGGACATCGACGGGTTCAAGCAGGTCAACGACGGGGCGGGGTTCGCCGCGGGGGACGATCTGATCCGTGAGGTGGGCAGGTCTCTGGAACGGGCCGCGTCGGGCACGACCAGGGTGGGTCATATCGGGGGCGACGACTTCCTGGTCCTGGCCGATCCGGACGGGCTCGATCCGCTGGCGTCCGCGGTGCTCGACGTGCCCTGGGCAGCGGGCGGGCGGCCCGTCACGATGTCGCTCGCCACGGTGCTGTGCGCGGCGGGCAGCGTCGCCGACCACCGGCAGGCGGCCGCGTCCCTGGCGCCGCTCAAGCAGGCCGCCAAGGCGCTGCCGGGGGCGAGTTGGGTCATCGGCCGGTCGGACACCCCGGGGCACGAGGTGCGGCGTGGCGTGCGCTCGCCGGCGGCCCCGGCGTCCGGGACGGCGTGGTCGGGGACCGGGCCGCGCGCGGAAGCGGAATCGGGCCGGGCAGCAGCTGGATGACGCGGGCGCGGGCCGTGCGGGCAGGTGCCGCCAACCGTTCCCGTCCACGACCTTGACGCTCCATCACGGCCGGTGAACACTTCCGGGTGTCAGTCGGCATCGCCGCACGTCGTCCCACCGCCGCTCAGGGCCCCAGCCTGTCCGTCGGGCTCCTCCTGTCGCGTTCGGGCAGGTCACGGCACTCCCCCCACCGGCGATACGAGCGGTCCGACCGAGCGGGAACGCTTGTCGCGGGCGCCGGGCGGGGCGCGGGAACCCCTGCCAGTCGGCCGTTGCAGCCGGAGCCACCCAGAACCAGCATTAGCCATGGAAAACGCACCCTGCACTGAGGACCGGGGCGTATCGCTCCGGGCGAGGGCCTAGGAGCCGCCATGAGCAATGGAGACATCTTCGTCGGTGAGGTCATCGGTACCCGCGATCCTCATTCTGTTCGGCGCCGGCGTGTGCGCCGCGGTCACGCTCAAGCATTCCAAGGCGAGAGCCTCGGGATGGGTCGTCATCGCGTTCGGCTGGGGCTTCGGCGTGCTGGCCGGGGCGTACACCGCCGCGCCGCTGTCCGGGGGTCAGCTCAACCCGGCGGTGACGATCGGCATCGCCGTGGACACCGGCAAGTGGGACAAGGTCTGGGTCTATCTGCTCGGCCAGATGGTCGGCGCGATGCTGGGCGCCGTCCTGGCCTATCTCGTCTATCTGGCCCAGTTCAACGCCAACGTCACGTCGGGGTCAGGAGACAGCGAAGCGGACGACGACGGGCCCACTCCGACGCTCGGGATCTTCTCCACGATCCCTGAGATCGACAACCCCGTGGCCAACCTGATCACCGAGATCATCGCGACCGTCGCCCTCGTGCTGCCCATCCTCGCGTTCGGGCTCACCAAGGGGCTCGGGGAATCCGGCACGACGGTGCTCGTCGTGGCTCTCCTGGTCGTCGGGATCGGTCTCTCGCTCGGCGGGCCCACCGGGTACGCCATCAACCCGGCGCGCGACCTCGGTCCGCGCATCGTGCACACGTTCCTGCCGATCCCCAACAAGGGGACGTCCGGCTGGGGTTACGCCATCATCCCGGTGGCCGGGCCGCTGATCGGCGGCGCGCTGGCGGGGCTCATCTACAACGCGGCGTTCTGACCGCGGCCGCGCCGCCACGTCGCTTCAGCGTCCCCGCGCGGGGACCTCGGACGAAGACGAAGGGGAGTCACATGCCCGACAACGAGGTGAAGTACGTCGCCGCCATCGACCAGGGCACCACGTCGAGCCGCTGCATCATCTTCAACCACGGCGGCGAGATCGTCGCCGTCGACCAGCGTGAGCACCGCCAGATCTTCCCGAAGCCCGGCTGGGTGGAGCACGACGCCACCGAGATCTGGTCGAAGGTGCAGGCCGTGGTCGCCGGGGCGCTCGCCAAGGCCGGGCTGCGGGCCGACGACCTCAGCGCGCTCGGCATCACCAACCAGCGGGAGACGACGGTTCTTTGGGACCGGGCCACGGGCAGGCCCGTGCACAACGCGATCGTGTGGCAGGACACCCGTACGTCGGCGCTGTGCAACGAACTGGGCGGGACGGACGGGCAGGATCGCTTCCGCGAGCAGACCGGCCTGCCGCTCGCGAGCTACTTCTCCGGGCCCAAGGCGGCCTGGCTGCTCGACAACGTCCCGGGGCTGCGTACGCGTGCCGAGCGGGGCGAGATCGCGTTCGGAACCATCGACTCCTGGCTCATCTGGAACCTGACCGGCGGCACGGACGGCGGCGTACACGTCACCGACGTGACCAACGCCGGGCGCACCATGCTGATGAACCTGGAGACGCTCCAGTGGGACCAGGGGATCCTGTCGGCGATGAACGTGCCGGAGGCGGTCCTTCCGGAGATCAGGTCGTCGGCCGAGGTCTACGGGACGGCCGTCGGCCAGCTCTCCGGGGTGCCGGTCGCGTCCGCTCTCGGCGACCAGCAGGCCGCGATCTTCGGGCAGGCCTGTTACGACACGGGGACGGCCAAGAACACGTACGGAACGGGCAGTTTCCTGCTGCTCAACACCGGGAACCGGCCCGTCCCTTCGAAGAACGGGCTGCTCACCACGATGGGGTACAAGATCGGCTCCGAGCCGCCCGTGTACTGCCTCGAAGGGTCGATCGCGATCACCGGCGCCCTGGTGCAGTGGTTCCGCGACCAGCTCGGGATCATCCGCACGGCCGACGAGATCGAGACGCTCGCGGCGAGTGTGAGCGACAGCGGCGGCGCCTACATCGTGCCCGCGTTCTCGGGCCTGTTCGCACCGTACTGGCGCTCGGACGCCCGCGGTGTCGTCACGGGCCTGACGCGGTACGTCACCAAGGCCCATCTGGCGCGGGCCGTCCTGGAGGCGACGAGCTGGCAGACGCGCGAGGTCGTCGACGCGATGTACCAGGACTCCGGGGTGCAGATCACGACGCTGAAGGTCGACGGCGGCATGACCAAGAACAACCTCCTGATGCAGCATCAGGCGGATGTTCTGGACGTGCCGGTGATTCGGCCGCGGGTGTCGGAGACGACGTGCCTGGGAGCCGCGTACGCCGCCGGACTCGCGACGGGGGTGTGGAACGACCTGGACGAGCTCAAGGCGCACTGGCAGCGCGACGCGGAGTGGACGCCGGCCATGGACAGCGGGACGCGTGAGCGCGAGTACCGCAACTGGCGCAAGGCCGTGGAGAAGAGCTTCGGCTGGCACGACGACGAGGCGTGAGCAGCGGCGTACGCCTCTTGTGACTCGCGCGTGGCCTTCGTGAGGGCCACGCGCGCGTGGACGACGGTCCGCACCCCGGTCGGCGAGGGTGCGGGCCGTTCCCATGCGTGCTGTTTCCCTGCCCGCTGTTCCCGCGCTCGCGCGTCAGGTGGTGGCCGGCTGGCGTCGGCGGGCGCCGGCGGCCATCGCGTGCTCGACGACGCCGATGAGGACCTCCTTGACGGTCTCCTTCTCGCGCGCGTCGCACAGCAGGACGGGCACGTCGGAGTCGAGGTCGAGGGCCTGGCGTACGGCGTCGGCGGGGTAACGGGCCGATCCCTCGAAGCAGTTGACACCCACGACGAAGGGTATGGAGCGCCGTTCGAAGTAGTCGACGGCGGCGAAGCAGTCCTCCAGGCGGCGGGTGTCGGCGAGGACGACGGCGCCCAGGGCGCCGGTCGCCAGCTCGTCCCACAGGAACCAGAAGCGGTCCTGCCCGGGAGTGCCGAAGAGGTAGAGCACCAGGTCCTCGCGGAGCGTGATCCGGCCGAAGTCCATGGCGACGGTGGTGGTGTGCTTGCCCTCGACGCCCCGGGTGTCGTCGAGCGGGCGGCCTGCCTCGCTGAGCAGCTCCTCCGTGCGCAAGGGCTTGATCTCGCTGACCGCGCCGACGAGCGTCGTCTTGCCCACGCCGAATCCGCCGGCCACGAGGATCTTGAGCGTGACGGGCTCCACGGGGGGCTTGCCGCGCTCAGAACGCCCGAAGATCATGGGTCTCTTCTCCTGCCTCACTGCTGTCGCTGTGGTCGTTCCCGACAGGAGGCGGCGGACCGTATCCGCCGCCTCCGGGGGTTTCGATGACGAGTACGTCGCCGGGGAGCACGTCCGCGGAGTCGCTGCCGGCGAGCCGGTCGACCGTGCCGTCGGGGTGTTCCACGGAATTGGCGCCCAGAGCTCCCGGCCCGCCGCCCGCCATGCCGTACGGCGGGACTCTGCGGTGCTGCGAGAGGGTGGACACGGTCATGGGTTCGAGGAAGCGGAGGCGGCGTACGGCGCCGTCGCCGCCGTGCCACCGGCCCGGTCCCCCGCTGCCGCGCCGCACGGCGAACTCCTCGAGCAGGACGGGAAGTCGCCACTCCAGGACCTCGGGGTCGGTGAGCCGCGAGTTGGTCATGTGGGTCTGCACGACGGACGCTCCGTGGAAGCCGTCGCCTGCTCCGGAGCCCGAGGCCACGGTCTCGTAGTACTGGTGGCTCTCGTTTCCGAAGGTCACGTTGTTCATCGTCCCTGAGCCCTCGGCCTGGACGCCCAGGGCCGCGTAGAGGGCGCCGGTGATGGCCTGGGAGGTCTCCACGTTGCCGGCGACCACGGCGGCCGGTGGCTCGGGGGCGAGGAACGAGCCCGGCGGGACGACGATGTGCAAGGGGCGCAGGCAGCCGTCGTTCAGGGGGATGTCGTCGTCCACGAGGGTGCGGAAGACGTACAGGACGGCCGCGTTGACGACGGCGTAGGGCGCGTTGAAGTTGGTGGCGAGCTGGGGCGAGGTGCCGGTGAAGTCGACGGTCGCGCTGCGCTGTTCGCGGTCCACGGTGACGCGGACGCGGATCACGGCGCCCGAGTCGGTCTCGTAGGCGAACTCACCGTCCTGTAGTGCGTCGACAACGCGGCGCACCGCCTCTTCGGCGTTGTCCTGGACGTGCTTCATGTAGGCCTGGACGACTTCGAGCCCGAAGTGGTCGATCATGCGGGCGACTTCGTCGACGCCCTTCTGGTTGGCGGCGATCTGGGCACGCAGGTCGGCGAGGTTGGTCCGTGGGTTACGGGACGGGTAAGGGCCGCCGGTGAGCAGGCTCAGGGTCTCCGCCTCTCGGAAGCGGCCCTCTTCGACGAGCAGCCAGTTGTCGAAGAGGATGCCTTCCTCGTCGATGGTGCGGCTGTCCGCGGGCATGGAGCCGGGGGCGATGCCGCCGATCTCCGCGTGGTGGCCGCGCGAGGCGACGTAGAACAGGATCCGCTCACCCTCCGTGTCGAAGACCGGGGTGATGACGGTGACGTCGGGGAGGTGGGTGCCCCCGTGGTAGGGGTCGTTGACGGCGTAGGTGTCGCCCGGCCGCATGCGCGTGCCGCGGCGGCGGATGACCTCCTTGACGCTGGTGCCCATGGATCCCAGGTGGACGGGGATGTGGGGGGCGTTGGCGACGAGGCTGCCGTCGGGGTCGAAGAGCGCGCACGAGAAGTCGAGGCGTTCCTTGATGTTGACCGACTGGGAGGTGGACTCCAGCCTGGCGCCCATCTGTTCGGCGATCGACATGAAGAGGTTGTTGAAGACTTCGAGAAGGACGGGGTCGGCTTCCGTGCCGATGTCGGAACTCTCCGTGACCGCCGCACGTTCCATGATCAGGTGACCGTCGTCCGTCACGGCCGCCCGCCAGCCGTCGTCCACGACCGTCGTGGAGCCGGACTCGGCGATGATCGCGGGTCCGGTGACGCTTTCGCCGGGCGGGAGTTGGTCGCGTCGGTGCAGGGGCACCTCGCGCCAGGTGCCGCCTGTGTGGAGGCTGACGGTCTCAGGGGTGGCGGGCGGGGCCGAGCGGGGTGCGAGGGCGGACAGATCGGGGGGTGTGGTGAGGCCGGTTGCTTCGACGGAGAGTGCTTCGACGACGAGAGGACGGTCGAGGGTGAAGGAGTAGGTGGCGCGATGGCGTTCTTCGAAGGCGGTGCGCATCGTGTCGGGGTGCGTGAGTTCCACGGTGAGCGTGGTGTCGGTGCCGTCGTAGCGCAGTTGGGCGCGGCGGGTGACGCGGATGCGGTCCTCGGGCACGTCCTCGGCGAGGAGTTCGGCGCGGGCCGCGCCCTCCAGATCGTCGGCGGTCTTGTGGACGTGCGGCATGGCGGACGGTTCGAGCGGCGACTCGACGGACTGCTCGCGCATGGCGGTCGCGTCGGCGAGACCGATGCCGAGCGCGGACAGGACTCCCGCCATGGGCGGTACGAGGACGGCGCGGATCCCGAGCGAGTCGGCGACCCGGCACGCGTGCTGACCGCCGGCCCCACCGAACGTGGTGAGGGCGTAGCGGGTGACGTCGTGGCCCTTCTGGACGGAGATCCGCTTCACGGCGTTCGCGATGTTGGCGACGGCGATCTGCAGATAGCCCTCGGCGACCTGCTCCGGGGTGCGGTCGTCCCCGGTGCGGTCGCGGATCTCACGGGCCAGTGCGGCGAAGCGGTCCCGTACGAGGGCGTGGTCCAGGGGCTGGTCACCGTCGGGGCCGAACACCCGGGGGAAATGGGCGGGTTGGATGCGCCCGAGGGCCACGTTCGCGTCGGTGACGGTGAGCGGGCCGCCGCCGCGGTAGCAGGCGGGTCCGGGATCGGCTCCCGCGGAGTCGGGCCCCACGCGGTAGCGGCTGCCGTCGAAGTGGAGGACGGAGCCGCCACCGGCGGCGACGGTGTGGATGTCGAGCATGGGGGCGCGCAGGCGCACGCCGGCGATCTGCGTGGTGAAGACGCGCTCGTACTCCCCCGCGTAGTGCGACACGTCCGTGGACGTGCCGCCCATGTCGAAGCCGATGACGCGGTCGAAGCCGGCCAGGCGGGACACGCGGGCCATGCCGACGATGCCGCCGGCGGGTCCGGACAGGATGGCGTCCTTTCCGCGGAACTGCCCGGCCTCGGTGAGCCCGCCGTTGGACTGCATGAACATGAGGCGCACGCCCGCGAGTTGGTCCGCCACCTGTTGGACGTAGCGGCCGAGGACCGGCGACAGATAGGCGTCGACGACGGTCGTGTCCCCGCGCGGGACGAGTTTCATCAACGGACTGACCTCGCTGGAGAGCGAGATCTGCGGGAAGCCGATCCGGGCCGCGAGGGCACCGATCTGCCGCTCGTGCTCGGGGTACAGGTGGCTGTGCATGCAGACGACGGCGAGGGCCCTGATCCCGTCGTCGTACGCCTGGCGCAGCGACACTTCGAGTGCGCCCGTGTCGAGGGGGGTGAGGACGTCGCCCTGGGCACTGACGCGCTCGTCGGCCTCGATGACCCGTTCGTGGAGCAGCGTGGGCAGTTCGATGCGGCGGGCGAAGATGCGGGGCCTGTTCTGGTACGCGATGCGCAGGGCGTCGCGGAAGCCCCGGGTGACGACCAGGGCGGTACGTTCGCCCTTGCGTTCCAGGAGGGCGTTGGTGGCGACGGTGGTGCCCATGCGAACGGAGTCGACTCGGCCGTTCCCCGACTCGCCCTCGCTGTCGAGGAGTTCACGGATACCGGCGACGGCGGGGTCGCGGTAGCGGCCGGGGTTGTCGGACAGGAGCTTGTGGGTGAGCAGGCGTCCGTCGGGGTGCCGCGCTACGACATCGGTGAACGTGCCGCCTCGGTCGATCCAGAACTGCCAGCCTGTCACGCGCGTCTCCGTTGTTCGCCCCGCTGCTCGCCTGGTCCCCACCCCCGTGTGTGGCCTCGGTGTCCGCGTCGGTCAGAGCGCCCTGAGACCGTTGATCACGTCGCGCAGAATACTCTCGTCCGGGAGCTCGGCAGGGGGTACTGGCCGCGTCACATGGACCAGTTTCTCGTCGACGAGATCGCCGATGAGGACGCGTACGACACCGATGGGAAGGTCGAGTTCCGCCGCGATCTCGGCCACCGACTGGGGGCTGTCGCGGCACAGTCCGACGATGTCCACGTGCTCCGGGGACAGCGTCTGGTCGGCAGCGGGGTCGCCGCTGCGGTGTTCGGCGACGACGACCGCGATCAGGTCGAGGCGATGCTGGGCCGCGCTGGTGGTGCGGCCGCGTGTCATGGCGTACGGACGAACCACCGGTCCGGCGTCGTCGTCGAACCAGTGGTGCGTCTCCTGCGTCCCCTCCCCGTCCCGGTTCATACCGGCCCACTACCCGCCGGCGGACAGATCGGTGCGCGGAGCGGTCCCCAGATGCACGCCGACCCGCTTGACGAGCAAGGTCATCTCGTATGCGACGAGACCGACGTCGGAGTCCGCGTCCGACAGGACGGCGAGGCAGCTGCCGTCGCCGGCGGCCGTGACGAAGAGGAAGGCGTCGTCCAGCTCCACGACCGTCTGGCGTACGCTGCCGGCCTCGAAGTGCCGGCCGACCCCCTTGGCCAGGCTGTGGAAGCCGGAGGCGACGGCGGCGAGGTGCTCGCTGTCCTCCCGGGTGAGGTCCTTGGAGACCCCGGTCGGGAGGCCGTCCCCGGACAGCACGAGCGCCTTGCGGATACTGGCGACGCGCTCCACCAGGTCGTCCAGGAGCCAGTTCAGCTCCCCGGAACCGCCGTTCGCGGTGGTGTGTGCGGCGGCCTTCGGTGCGGTCATCGACCGTCCCCCTCAGATGTCGTTCCCTGTGCTGTGCCGTCGGAGGCGTCATCGCCTGCGGCGTTCTCCTCACGGCCGCGGCGCCAGCCCCGCTGGAGCGAGGCCATCCGGTCGCGGACCTCGTCGGCGTCGCGCTCGGCGGGGCTGTCCGAGTGGTTGGGCCCCTCCCGGTCCGCGGCGCGGTCGGCGCGCAGGTCGGGTCCTTCCTTGAGCTGCGGGGCGAGATTGGCCTGGCGCACCCGGCGGGGCAGACCACTCGGCAGGCTCAGCGTGGGGGCGTCGGCGGCCGGCTCCGGCGCGGGGTCACGCACCGGCTCCGGGCCACGTGCGGGAGCCTCGTCCTGCGAAGCCTGGGCACGGGCGCGCCTGCGCGGCAGGTCCGGCACGGACGCCGAAGCGAGTCGACGCTCGCGGGGTCCCTGCGGGGCTTCCGGGCGGTACGCGTCCCCGGGTGTGTCCGGGGTCGGGGCCTCGGGCTCGGGCTCGGGCTCGGGTGGGACGCTGCCCGGGTTCTCGGGCTGGGCGTTCGCGCGTCGGTTGTCCCGTTCCGCCTCGCCGGGCCGCGTGTGGGTGACGGGCCTGCCGTGCGAGCTGACGAGCTTGGGTGCCCGGCGGCGCGGCAGCGGCAGCGGCACGGGCGCTTCGTCAGCGTCGGGGCCGCCGGCCCGGCGGTTGGGCTCGGCCCGGTTCTCGAACTCGTCGCGCGCGTGCTGGTGCTGCTCCCCGGGGAGCCCTGCGGAGCGGCGGCGCGGCCGGAAGAGCCCGCCTCGCTCGCTGTCCTCGTCGTCGAGAGCGCCGGGGAAGGGCGCGAGGTCCGACGTCGCCAGTGGCGCCTCCAGCTCCACGGGGCCGTCCAGGACCGAGGCGGGAAGACCCGGGAGCGGGCTGCCCGCTGTGGAGAGCTTCGGGGAGCGCTCGCCCCGGGCCTCGCCGCGCCCGGGGCCGTTGGGACGGTCGAGACGGAAGCCGGCACCCTCGGTGTCGGGGGCGTCGGTGAGCAGGGTGTCCGGGATGAAGACGACCGCGGTCGTGCCGCCGTACGGGGACGGCTGGAGCGAGACGCGGACGTTCTGGCGCTGGGCGAGCCGGCTGACCACGAAGAGGCCGAGCCGGTCGGTGTCGGAGAGTTCGAACTCGGGTGTCTCGGCCAGCCGCAGATTGGCGTCGAGGAGCGCGTCGGCCGCCATGCCGAGGCCCCGGTCGTGGATCTCCAGCGTGAAGCCGTTCGCGACGCGCTCGCCGAGGACGTGCACGGCGGTGTGAGGCGGCGAGAACACCGTGGCGTTCTCGAGGAGTTCGGCCACGAGGTGGGTGAGGTCGGCGACGGCGGGGCCGGTGACCGCGATGCGTGGCAGGCGCCGGACCTCGATGCGCTCGTAGTCCTCCACCTCGGCGACGGAGGCCCGGACGATGTCCATGAGCTGGACGGGCCTGCGCCACTGCCGGGAGGGGGCGGCTCCCGAGAGGATCACCAGGCCCTCCGCGTGGCGCCGCATGCGCGTGGTCAGGTGGTCGAGGCGGAACAGGTCGGCGAGTTCGTCCGTGTCCTCGGTCCTGCGCTCCATCGTATCGAGCAGGGTGAGCTGCTTGTGGAGGAGCACCTGGCTGCGCCGGGCGAGGTTGACGAAGACCTCGGAGACGCCGTGGCGCAGTTCGGCCTGTTTGACGGCGGCCTCGACGGCGGAGCGCTGAAGGGTGTTGAGCGCCTGGCCGACCTGCCCGATCTCGTTCTTGTCGTACTCCAGGCGAGGGGCTTCGGTCTCCACGTCGACGCGTTCACCGGCGGCGAGGCGGCGCATCACGCTGGGCAGCCGGACTCCGGATGCCTCGTGGGCCTCCAGGCGCAGCCGCCGCAGGTCACGGACGAGGCTGCGGCCGATGCGCACGGAAAGGAACAGCGAGAGCAGCAGCGCGAGCAGACCGAGCACGCCGGCGACACCGGCCTGCAGGAAGACCTCGATCGCGACGGGGCGCCCCCGGTCCTGGTAGCGCTCCGTGGCGGCCGTGTCGCGCTTGATGAGCTCGTCGAGCACCTGGCCCGAGGCGTCGTTCCAGGCATGTGTGGTGACGCCCCTGGGGGTGCCCGCGGCGGAGTCGGCGAGAGTGTTCTCCGCCGTGCGCAGGGCCGCTGTGTCGGCGCTCTTCCAGTAGCGCTCGAACTGGGCGCGGTCGTCATCGGGGAGCAGCGCGAGGTTGGTCTCGTACAGGATGCCGCGCTGGGCGACGAGGTCGGAGACCTGGCGCAGTTCCTTGTGCGTGATCCTGCGGGCGACGAGAGCGGAGGCGACCAACGCGTCCTCGCGGGACAGCAGTTCACGCGCGCGCAGCACACCGACGACGGCGCGGCCCTGGCGGTCCATCGTCGAGTTGTCGAAGTTGCTGAGCGTGAGCAGGAAGTCGTACGTCGGGTCGATCAGGCGGTTGTAGAAGTCGAGTGCCTGCGCGCGGGTGACGGTTCCTTCGTCGACGTTGCGGCGCAGGGACTCGATGCCCTCGAATCCCTCGACGACGGTGGTGATGCGGCGCCGGGAGTCGTCGCTCATGTCGTCGCGGATCCCGGAGTTCTCGGCCTTCGTCCTGATCCGGGCCATCGCCTCGTCGGAGGCGCTGCGACGGCTGCGCAGCTCGGAGAGGGCGTCGGAGGCCCGGGGATCGGCCAGATAGACGAGGGTCTGGCGGCGCTCGTCCTGAAGGATCCGGCCGGCGTCGGCGATCGGGTAGCCGATCTCGTCGGCGACCCTCCCCGACGACAGCAGCTGAGTCGCGGCGCGGCCCGTGATCACCGTGGAGAAGGCCCAGATGGCGGTCAGGGATACCAGCGGCACCAGGAGCAACGCCACGATCTTCCGGCGGATGGATTTCCCGCGAAAGCGCATGGCCTCCCCCAGATCGACCCCTGTCGTCAGGGGTACACATGTGCGGCAACAAACGGCGCGAGCCTACTACTGACGCAGGAGCAACTCGAAGGGCTGTCCGGATGCTGTCCGGCGGCGAGTGGAGAGGGACGTCAGCATGTGTCCGGGCATTGCGGGAGATTGCATCCCGCAAAGTGGCGCTCAGAATCCGGCATCATCCGGCCCGACGCGGACGGCAGTTGGCCGGAATCGATCGATCTTCGGCGGGACGGAAGTGACCGACGCAATCCGGGGGAATCTTTCGACGCCGCCGTACGTCCTTCAGTACGGGTCATAGGTGATGAGGCCCGCACGAGGTCAGCGGGCAGCGTAAAGCAGCGCAATCCGGGCAGCCATCGAAGAGCCCCGGTGCGGGAGCACTCGGGGCGGCGGGCTGTGACGGCGGGGGGAGTGACGAACTGATGGGCACGGCAGAGCGGCGCGGGGAGTTGTGGGTCGAGGAGCCGGCGAGGCGACGGCGGATGCCCGATCCGGTGCGGACGGCGGCGGTACGGGCGGTGCTCATCGTCGCGCTGACCCTGATGCAGGCGGTGATCGCGTTCCTGTGCACCGTCGCCGACTCCTGGCTCGCGTTCCCCATGGTGCTGAGCAGCGTGGGGAGCACGGTCGTGGCGACCTGGGGCGTGCTGGACGTCTGGGTGACCCGACAGGTGTGGAACCAGCGCAACGGCGTGGTGTCCGCGCCGAACAGCACGGCGCGGCAGTTGCGCAGGGAGCGGCGCCAGGCGCGCCGGCAGGCACGTCGCCGGGCACGCGCGCAGGGCCATCCGGCCCCGGAGCGCATACGGAGGCGCGAGGGGGCCGGACAGCTGACGCATACGTAGGCGCGTACTCAGGCGAGAGCCGCCGTCACAGCGCGACGGGCTCCGCGACGCTCGGCACGACCGGTATCGCCTCACCGCGGGTCAGCTCCCGCCGCACCCGTGTGAACGGCCGCGGCCGGTTCACCGCGAGCGCGGCCGTGGTCACGCCCGCGCGCTCGTAGAGCGCGAGGAAACTCCCGTCCTGCACGGCGCCTTCGACGACGCGGACCAGATCCCCGTCCCCCCGGCGCCCCGCGAACTGGATGCGTGAGCCGTACTGGTCCGACCAGAAGTACGGCAGCGGCCGCACGGTCTCGACGGTGCGGCCCGCCAGCAGATTGCGTACGGCAACCCGCGGCTGGGCCGTGGCGCTCGTCCAGTGCTCGGCCCGCGCCCCGCCCACGCGGGCCACGTCGCCCACGGCCACCACCTGGGGCAGCGCCGTGACGCAGCCGTCGTCGCAGAGCACCCCGTCGTGCAGCGCGAGCGTCGAACCGGCGAGCCAGCTCGTGTTGGGGACGGCCCCGATGCCGACGACGACCACGTCGGCGGGCAGCACGCGCCCGTCGGCCAGTTCCACGCCGTGGACCGCGAGGTCGCCGTGGAGTGCCGCGACCCCCACACCCGTGACGAGTTCCACGCCGCCGCGCGCGTGGAGTCCCGCACACACCGCAGCCATGTCAGGGCCGAGTTGGGGCAGGAGCGGCAGCGGCGCCGCCTCCACGACGGTGACGGAGTGTCCGAGCGCGGCACACGAGGAGGCTGTCTCGGCACCGATGAACCCGCCGCCGATCACGACCACGCGCCGCGGCCCGCGCAGCAGTTCGGCACGTAGGGAGCGCGCGTCGTCGAGGGTCCGGAGCGTGTGCACGCCCGCGAGGGCGGGGCCGGGCAGCCGGCGGGCGCTCGCCCCCGTCGCGATGACGACCCCGTCCGTCGACACCGTGCGGCCGTCCTCCAGGAGGACGGTGCGGCCGCGCGCGTCGAGCCCGCGGGCCCGTACGCCGAACATCCACTCGGCACCCAGTTCCAGCGTCTCGTCGACGTCGGAGAGGGCGAGCTGGTCCTCGCCGGCCTTCCCGGTGAGGAAGTCCTTGGACAGCGGCGGCCGGTCGTACGGGCGGTGCGGCTCCTCGCCCACGATGACGAGGCGGCCGTCGAAGCCCTGGGCGCGCAGCTCGCGGGCCGCGTACAGTCCCGCGAGCGAGGCGCCCACCACGGTCACGGTCCTCATGCCGGAGTCGGTCGTGATTCCGTTGACAGTGCTCATGCGGCGGTACCTTCCTCGGCTGCCGGGTGGACATGGACCACGCCGTCCTCGACGGTCACGCGGTGGGTGCGTACGGGGCGGCGGGCGGGGAGGCAGGTCGGCTGCCCCGTGCGGAGATCGAATGAAGCCTCGTGAAGCGGGCATTCGACCAGACAGCCCTCCAGCCACCCCTCCGACAGGGAGGCGTCCTGGTGGGTGCAGGTGTCGTCGATGGCGTACAGCTCACCGTCAGCGTGGAAGACGGCGATGGGCGGTGCTGTGTCGATGCGGACGGATCCGCCATCGGGGAGGTCTTCAAGGCGGCAGACGGGAATCACGGGCCCCCCTCTTGGTCCAGGGCTGTCTGACTCAGGACTGTTCGGTAACATGAAGTTTCGTATCGCGCACGACAGGGCGCTCTGCGCAACAGAGTCCGGTCGAGATGGCTGCCGCGTCAAGGGCTTCTCGAAGATGCGACCCGTGAACGGGTCGCAAGGTGGTGAGAGTTGAGTGATGACCCGCAAGGAATCGCAGGCTGAACCAGGCACGAAGGCACCGGAGAAAACTCCCAAGGGCGCGGCCGGCGCTGTCCAGTCCGTGGACCGCGCGGTGAGTGTCCTCGAGATCCTCGCCCGGCACGGCGAGGCAGGGGTCACGGAGATCGCCGACGAGCTGGACGTGCACAAGTCCACCGCGTTCCGGCTGCTCGGAGTCCTGGAGAACCGAGGCCTCGTCGGGCAGGCCAAGGACCGCGGCAAGTACTACCTGGGGGCGGGGGTACTGCACCTCGCGGGGGCGGCGGCAGTGCGCCTCGACATCTCCCAGGAGGGCGTGCCCGTCTGCCGTGAACTGGCCGACGAGCTGGGCGAGACGGTCAACATCGCGATCCTCGACGACGATGTCGCCGTCAACATCATGCAGGCGCGCGGCTCCGCCTCCGTGACGGCGCAGAACTGGCTGGGCAGACGCACGCCTTTGCACGCCACGTCGAGCGGCAAGGTGCTGCTCGCCCATCTGCCGTCCGCGTTGCGCGAGGGCCTGCTCGCCCGCCCGCTGGCGCGCTTCACCCCGCACACGACGACCGGGACGGCCTCGCTGCGGACCGAACTGGAGGCCGTGCTGGACCAGGGGTTCGCCGTCGCCGTGGAGGAGCTGGAGGTCGGCCTCGCCGCGGTGGCGGCACCCGTGTTCGCCCACGACGGAAAGGTCATCGGCGCGATCAGCGCGTCGGGCCCCGTGTACCGGGTGACCGAGGAACACCTCCCCGAGCTGGCAAAACGCACGGTCGCGGCATCGGCCGAACTGTCGCGCCGGATGGGATACGGCTTCTAGCAGGGCGTTCCTCAGTACGGTTACTGAACGCGGGGTCAGGGAAACCTGGCCCCGCGTTCTGCGTGTGTCGACGAGGTTTCGGGGCTGCCGATCGTTTTGCCAAGCATTAACTCCCACCTCTTGACGGGGCCTTGATGGCGTTTCCAAGATGTTCCTCATCGCGCAACCGATCGTGCAGTGCGCAACAGCAGAGGAGTTTGGTCGTGCCACATGAGGTCCGCGCCGTCGTCGCTGTGAAGAAGGGCGCACCCGTCGAGGTGCAGACGATCGTCGTGCCCGATCCCGGTCCGGGCGAGGTTCTGGTCCAGGTGCAGGCGTGCGGGGTCTGCCACACGGATCTGCACTACCGGGAGGGCGCCATCAACGACGACTTCCCGTTCCTGCTCGGTCATGAGGCGGCCGGCACCGTCGAGTCCGTCGGCGACGGGGTCACCGACCTCGCCCCCGGTGACTACGTGGTGCTCGCCTGGCGCGCCCCCTGCGGCAACTGCCGTTCCTGTCGCCGCGGTCGCCCCTGGTACTGCTTCGACTCGCGCAACGCGGCACAGCCGATGACCCTCCTCGACGGAACGCCGCTGAGCCCCGCGCTCGGTATCGGCGCGTTCGCCGAGAAGACCCTGGTCGCGGCCGGACAGGCGGTCAAGGTCGATCCGGCGGCGCGCCCCGAGGCCGCGGGCCTGATCGGCTGCGGCGTGATGGCCGGCTACGGCGCGGCGGTGAACACGGGCAATGTGCAGCGCGGCGACACGGTCGCCGTCATCGGCTGCGGCGGCGTCGGCAACGCGGCCATCGCGGGCGCCTGTCTCAACGGCGCGCGTCGCGTGATCGCCGTAGACATCGACGACAAGAAGCTCGACCAGGCCGAGCGGTTCGGCGCCACGCACACCGTCAACTCCCGTGGCACGGACGCGATCGAGGCGGTGCGCGCGCTCACCGACGGGTTCGGCGTCGACATCGCCATCGACGCGGTCGGCCGCCCGGAGACGTACAAGCAGGCGTTCTACATGCGCGACCACGCGGGCGTACTGGTCCAGGTCGGTGTGCCCGACCCCGCGATGACGCTGGACATTCCGCTCATCGACCTGTTCTCGCGCGGCGGCGCCCTCAAGTCGTCCTGGTACGGGGACTGCCTGCCGAGCCGCGACTTCCCGGTCCTCATCGACCAGTACCTGTACGGGCTGCTCGACCTGAACGGGTTCGTGACCGAGACGATCGCCCTCGACCAGGTGGAGGAGGCGTTCGCGAAGATGCACCGCGGCGACGTGCTGCGCTCGGTGGTGGTCCTGTGAGCCCTGCGGCCCGCGTCGAACGCGTCGTCACCTCCGGCACATTCAGCCTGGACGGCGAGACGTTCGACGTCGACAACAACGTCTGGCTGATCGGCGACGACGAGGAGGTCCTGATCGTCGACGCCGCGCACGACGCGGCGGCGATCACGGCCGCCGTCGCCGGGCGCCGTGTCACCGCGATCATCTGCACCCACGGGCACGACGACCACATCGGCGCCGCCGCCGGCCTCGCCGCGGCGACCGGCGCCCCCGTCCTCCTGCACCCCGCCGAGCACGAGCTGTGGGAGGCGGTGCACGCCGACCACAAGCCGGACGCCGAGCTCACCGACGGAATGCTCCTGACCGTCGCCGGGATCGATGTCCAGGTTCTGCACACCCCCGGCCACTCCTGGGGCAGTTGCAGCCTCTACGTGCCGTTCCTCGACGCCGTCTTCACCGGCGACACCCTCTTCCACGGCGGTCCGGGCGCGACCGGCCGCTCGTACTCCGACGCCCCGACGATCACGGCGTCCATCCGCGCCCGGCTCCTCACCCTGCCGGGCGGCACGGTTGTCCACACCGGCCACGGCCAGGACACGACCATCGCCGCGGAACGCGCCAACATACCCGCCGCATAAGGCCATTCCATCCCCACCAGCATGAGGAGGGGCATGTCCAGCACGCCCGGCAACCCCGGAACAACCAGCCCTCGCGTCGTCGTCATCGGCGCCGGAATCGTCGGCTGCTCCCTCGCCGACGAGCTCACGGCCCGCGGCTGGACCGACGTCACCGTCCTCGAACAGGGCCCGCTGCCGGCCCCCGGCGGCTCCACCTCGCACGCGCCCGGCCTGGTCTTCCAGACGGGCCCGTCCAAGACCCTCACGGAGTTCGCCCGATACACGGTGGAGAAGTTCAACACCCTTGAGGCGGACGGACTTTCCTGCTTCAACCCGGTGGGCGGCCTGGAGCTGGCGACCACCCCCGAGCGCTGGGCCGACCTGCACCGCAAGGCCGGCTACGCCGCCTCCTGGGGCGTTCGCGGCGAGCTCGTCGACGCCGCGCGCTGCAAGGAACTGTGGCCCCTCATCGACGAGTCGGCCGTACTCGGCGGCTTCCACACCCCCGACGACGGCCTGGCCCGCGCCCTGCTCGCCTCCCGCGCCCAGATGGAACGCGCCCGCGAACGCGGCGCCACCTTCCTCGACCGGCACACGGTCACCGGCATCGAGCAGGAGGACGGCCGGGTCACGGCGGTGGTCACCGACCGCGGCACCTTCCCCGCCGACCACGTCGTGTCAGCGGCGGGGTTCTGGGGCCCGGTCATCGGCCGCATGGCCGGCGTGGACGTCCCGCTCCTGCCCCTCGCGCACCAGTACGCGAAGACCAGGCCCATGCCGGAGCTCGAAGGAGCGAACGACCCCCGCACGGAAGCCTCGAAGCCGATCCTCCGCTTCCAGGACCGTGACCTGTACTTCCGTGAGCACACCGACCGGATCGGCATCGGCAGTTACGCCCACAAGCCCCTGCCCGTCGATCCTTTCGAGATCCTCGACTACGACGAGGCGCGGGCCGGCGACCTGGACATGCCGTCGTCGCTGCCCTTCACCGAGGAGGACTGGGCACCCAGCTGGCAGGACTGCCGGTGGCTGATCCCGGCGCTGCGGGAGACCGAGATCGAGGAGGGCTTCAACGGCGTCTTCTCCTTCACGCCCGACGGGATGCCGGTCCTCGGCGAATCCCGCGCGCTGCGCGGCTTCTGGCTGGCCGAGGCGGTCTGGGTGACACACTCCGCGGGCGTCGCCAGGGCGGTCGCCGAGTGGATGGTCGACGGGCGCCCCTCCGTCGACGTGCACGAGTGCGACCTCACCCGCTTCGAGGACGCCCAGCGCTCCCCCGCCTATGTGCACGACCGCGGGGCGCAGCAGTTCGCCGAGGTCTACGACGTCCTGCACCCGCTCCAGCCCGCCGAGCAGCCACGCCCGCTGAGGGTGAGCCCCTTCCATGCCCGCCAGGAGCAGCTCGGCGCGTACTTCCTGGAGGGCGGTGGCTGGGAGCGTCCGCACTGGTACGAGGCGAACGCGGACCTGCCCACCGGCGACCTGCCCGAGCGTGACGCCTGGTCGGCCCGCTACTGGTCCCCGATCGCGGCCGCCGAGGCCAGGGCCACGCGCGAGAAGGTCGCCCTGTACGACATGACGCCGCTGCGCCGGCTCGAGGTCACGGGCCCGGGCGCCCTCGGCTTCCTCCAGCGCATGACGTCGAACAATCTCGCGAAGAAGCCGGGCGCGGTCACGTACACGCTGCTCCTGAACGAGGCGGGAGGCATCCGGTCCGACCTGACCGTCGCACGCCTCGCGCCGGATCTCTTCCAGATCGGCGCGAACTCCCCCGCGGACCTGGACTGGCTCATCCGGCACGCGCCCGCGGACGTGTGGATCCGGGACATCACCTCCGGCACCTGCTGCATCGGCGTCTGGGGCCCCCTCGCCCGTGACCTCGTCCAGCCGCTGACCCGCGACGACTTCTCGCACGAGGGCTTCGGCTACTTCCGCGCCAAGCGGACCCACCTCGGCCATGTGCCCGTCACCGCGATGCGCCTGTCGTACGTGGGTGAGCTGGGCTGGGAGCTGTACACCAGCGCCGACCTGGGGCTGCGCCTGTGGGACACGCTGTGGGAGGCGGGCCGGGAGCTCGGCGTGATCGCGGCCGGGCGCTCGGCGTTCAACAGCCTGCGCCTGGAGAAGGGTTACCGCTCCTGGGGTCACGACATGACCGAGGAGCACGATCCGTACGAGGCGGGCGTCGGATTCGCCGTCCGCATGGACCGTGGTGACTTCCTCGGCAGGGCGGCGCTGGAGCGCAAGGGCGAGCAGCCGGCCCGCAGGCTCACGCCGCTCCTCCTGGACGACCCCGCGGCCGTCGTGCTCGGCAAGGAGCCCGTCCACGTCGAAGGGGTCCCGGCCGGCTACGTCACCAGCGCCTCGTACGGCTACACGCTGGGCCGCTGTGTCGCCTACGCGTGGCTGCCGCCGCTCGCCGCCGGTACGGGCGTCCACATCGAGTACTTCGGCGAGAAGGTGCCGGCGACGGTCGCCGAAGAGCCCTTGTTCGACCCGAAGATGAGCCGCATCCGCCGCTGATTCCCGTACGTGCCCGTCGTCGGCGAGATCGTCGCCGGCCTCGCGCCCACCGGCACCACCGCGTACCCCATCGACCTCTTCGACCCCGGCCGCCTCGCCGCCGCGCCCGCCTGAGGAGAACTACGCACGTGACGACGACCCCGATTCCCCCGAGCCTGATGGCCACGCTGCCCGGCCACTACTACACCGATCCGGACATCTTCCGGCAGGAGCAGGAACGCATCTTCGAGGCGATGTGGTTCTGCGCCGTGCGCGCGGCGGACCTCGACAGGCCGGGCGCCTTCCGCACGGTCCAGGTCGGCCGCGAGAACGTCCTCATCACCCGCTCCCGCACCGGCGAACTGCGGGCCTTCCTCAACGTCTGCCGCCACCGCGGCGCCCGCCTGCGCACGGAGGAGTCCGGCCAGGTCCGCCGCAACCTCCAGTGCCCCTACCACGCGTGGACGTACGACCTCGACGGCAAGCTCGCCGCGGCGCCGAACCTGGCGCAGATGCCGGACGTCGACCGCACCGAGTACGGCCTCGTCAAGGTCGCCCTGCGCGAGTGGCTCGGCTACGCCTGGGTCTGTCTGGCCGACGAGCCGCCCTCGTTCGAGGAGTCGGTGGTCGGCGCGGCCGTCGAACGGCTCGGCGACGCTGCCTCGATCGAGCGGTACCGCACCCAGGACCTGGCCCTCGGCAAGCGCATCACGTACGACGTGCAGGCCAACTGGAAGCTGATCATCGAGAACTTCATGGAGTGCTACCACTGCGCGACGATCCACCCCGAACTGACCGACGTGCTGCCGGAGTTCGCGGACGGCTACGCCGCCCAGTTCTACGTGGGCCACGGAGCCGAGTTCGGGGACGGCGTGAAGGGATTCACCGTCGACGGCAGCGAGGGCTTCGGCCGGCTGCCCCAGGTCGCCGACGACCAGGACCGCCGCTACTACGCGATCACCGTGCGGCCGACGGTCTTCGTCAACCTCGTCCCCGACCATGTGATCCTGCACCGGATGTTCCCGCTGGCCGAGGACCGTACGGTCGTCGAGTGCGACTGGCTGTACGCGCCCGAGGTCGTCGCGTCGGGCACCGATGTCTCCAAGTCCGTGGAGCTGTTCCACCGGGTCAACGCCCAGGACTTCGAGGCCTGTGAGCGCACCCAGCCGGCGATGGACTCCCGTGCCTACCGGCGCGGCGGCGTGCTCGTCCCGACCGAGCACCACATCGGGATCTTCCACGAATGGCTGACCTCCAAGCTGGGCGGTGCCCATGCCTGACCTGTTCATCGGCGGCGTGTGGACCACCGCCCGGGACGAGCGGACCCGCGAGATCCGCTGCCCCGCGGACGGCTCGCTCGTCGCCGTGGTCGACGAGGCCGGCGCCAAGGACACCGCCGACGCCATCGCCGCGGCCCGCCACGCCTTCGACGAAGGCCCGTGGCCCCGGATGCCGGCGGCCGAGCACGGCGACCTCCTCCTGCGCGTCGCGGACCTGCTCGTGCGCGACAAGGACGCGCTGGCCCGCGCCGAGTCCCTGGACACCGGGAAGCGGCTGGTCGAGAGCGCGTACGACATCGACGACATCGCGAACTGCTTCCGCTACTTCGGGCGGCTCGCCGCCGCCGACACCGGACGCGTCGTCGAGACGGGGACGGAGGGCGCCGAGAGCCGGGTCGTGTACGAGCCGGTCGGGGTGTGCGGCCTGATCACCCCGTGGAACTACCCGCTCCTGCAGACCGCGTGGAAAGTCGCCCCTGCGCTCGCCGCCGGGAACACCTTCGTCCTCAAGCCGAGCGAGCTGACCCCGCACACGGCGATCCATCTGATGCGGCTGCTCGACGAGGCGGGGCTGCCCGCGGGCGTCGCCAATCTGGTCCTCGGCGCGGGCCCGGAGGCGGGCGCTCCGCTCGGTGACCATCCGGACGTGGACCTCGTGTCGTTCACGGGCGGCCTGCAGACGGGGCGGCTGCTGATGGCGGCCGCGGCGGGCTCGGTCAAGAAGGTCGCCCTCGAACTCGGCGGCAAGAACCCGAACATCGTGTTCGCGGACGCCGACTTCGAGGCGGCCGTCGACATGGCGCTCACCGCGGTGTTCCTGCACTCGGGGCAGGTGTGTTCGGCCGGCGCGCGGCTCCTCGTGGAGGACTCGCTGCACGACCGCTTCGTCGACGAGGTCGTGCGACGCGCCGAACTCATCCGGCTGGGCGGCCCGTTCGACGAGGACGCGCAGACGGGGCCGCTGATCTCGGCCGCGCACCGCGCCAAGGTCGAGGCCTATGTCGCGCGGGGCGTCGAGGAGGGGGCGGTGCTGCGCTGCGGCGGCGAACGGCCGCATTCGGCCGCGTACGAGCAGGGCTTCTACTATCTGCCGACCGTCCTCGACGAGTGCACGAGCGGCATGTCCGTCGTGCAGGACGAGTCCTTCGGCCCGGTCCTGACCGTCGAGCGGTTCGCCGACGAGGGCGAGGCTGTGCGGCTCGCGAACGACTCGATCTACGGGCTCGCGGGCGCCGTCTGGACGGGCGACGAGGCGAAGGCCGCGCGCGTCGCGGGCGCCCTGCGCCTCGGCACGGTCTGGATCAACGACTACCACCCGTACGTCCCCCAGGCCGAGTGGGGCGGCTACAAGCAGTCCGGCACCGGGCGCGAGCTCGGCCCCTCGGGGCTCGCCGAATACCGCGAGACCAAGCACATCTGGCGCAATACGCGGCCCGTCGCTCAGGGCTGGTTCGGTGCGCCGCCGGAGTGTTCCGAGGACGGTGAGCCGTCATGAGCCAGGACGAGAACACACAGGAGACGCGGAGCGGGGACGACGCCGAACTCGCCGAGTTCGGCTACCGGCCCGAACTCAAGCGCACGCTGGGCAACTTCCACACCTTCGCCGCGGGCATCAGCTACATCTCCATCCTCACCGGCACCTTCCAGCTCTTCTACTTCGGCTTCGCGAATGGCGGCCCTGCCTACTGGTGGTCCTGGCCGATGGTGTTCGGCGGCCAGTTCATGGTCGCCCTCTGCTTCGCCGAACTGGCCGCCCGCTATCCCGTCGCGGGCTCCGTCTACAACTGGGCGAAGAAGGTGGGCAATCCGCACGTCGGCTGGCTCGCCGGGTGGATGATGCTGCTCGCCTCGGTCGTGTCGATCGCGGCCGTCGCGCTCGCCTACCAGCTGACGCTGCCGCAGATCTCGTCGGCCTTCCAGTTCATCGGGGACGGCACCGGCCCGTACGACGTCGCGACCAACGCCGTCGTCCTGGCCTCCGTTCTGATCCTGTTCACGACGCTCGTCAACGCCTTCGGCGTGAAGCTGATGGCCACCATCAACACAGCCGGCGTCTTCCTCGAACTGATCGCGACCGTCGTCCTGATCGTGCTGTTCGCGGTGCACATCGTGCGCGGCCCGCAGGTCGTGACGCACACGGCGGGGGCGGGCCACGGCCAGCCGTTCGGCTACCTGAGCGCGTTCCTGGTCGCGTCGCTGGCCTCCGCGTACGTGATGTACGGCTTCGACACGGCGGCCTCGCTCGGCGAGGAGTCCCTCGACCCGACGCGGGGCGCGCCGCGGGCCATCATCCGCGCGATCGTCGCCTCGTTCGTCCTCGGCGGGCTGATCCTGCTGCTCGCCCTGATGAGCGTGTCGAGCCTGAGCGGCAAGAAGCTGTCGACGGACGGCCTCCAGTACGTCGTCCTGGACGTGCTCGGCCCGACGGCCGGAAAGGCGATGCTGTGGTGTGTCCTGATCGCGGTCACGGTGTGCGCCCTCGCCGTGCACACGGCCGCGATCCGCCTCGCCTTCGCGATGTCGCGCGACAACAACCTGCCGGCGTCGTCGGTACTCGGCCGGGTCAGCCCGCGCTTCAGAACGCCGGTCGTCCCGGCCGTCGTCATCGGCGTACTGGCGCTCGCGATCCTGATCGTCAACATCCGCCAGCCGCAGATCTTCACCGTGGTCACCAGCATCGGCATCATCATGATCTACCTCGCCTATCTGCTGGTCACCGGTCCGATGCTGGTGGCGCGGCTGCGCGGCAGGTGGCAGCCGGCGGGCGACGGGAAGTTCTCCCTCGGCCGCTGGGGATTGCCCGTCAACATCGTCGCCGTGCTGTGGGGCGGCGCGATGACGCTCAACCTGATCTGGCCGCGATCTGCCGTCTACAACGCCGCCGCCCCCTACCACTGGTACCTGCGCTGGGGCGCCGTCCTGTTCATCGCGGTGATCGCGGGCGGCGGCTTCGCCTACTACTGGTTCGTCCAGCGACACCGCACCGGCGTCCTGGCCGAGCACGCGGCCGAGCCTGCCCCGTCCGATGATTCCGCTGCCCTGGAGGAGGTCACCACCCCGTGAACCAGCCCATGAACTCTGACGTCTTCGACTACGTCGTCGTCGGCGGCGGCACCGCCGGGAACGTCGTCGCGGCGCGTCTGTCCGAGGACCCGTCCGTCAGCGTGTGCGTCCTGGAAGCGGGACCGAGCGACGTCGGCGACGACAACGTCCTCCAACTGGACCGCTGGATGGGCCTGTTGGAGTCGGGGTACGACTGGGACTACCCGGTCGAGCCGCAGGCCAGCGGCAACAGCTTCATGCGTCACGCGCGCGCCAAGGTCCTCGGCGGCTGTTCGTCCCACAACTCGTGCATCGCCTTCTGGGCACCGGCCGAGGACCTGGACGACTGGGCGGCGGCGGGGTGCACGGGCTGGGGCGCGGCCGACGTGTTCCCCCTCTACAAGCGACTGGAGAACAACGACGCCCCCGGGGACCACCACGG
Source organism: Streptomyces sp. NPDC090032 (assembly GCF_044748025.1). Taxonomy (NCBI): domain Bacteria; kingdom Bacillati; phylum Actinomycetota; class Actinomycetes; order Kitasatosporales; family Streptomycetaceae; genus Streptomyces; species Streptomyces sp. NPDC090032. The sequence goes on from NZ_JBIVFF010000010.1 coordinate 36,709, forward strand.
CCGCTCCGGCCCGGTGAGGCTGCGCACCCTCAAGGGCGCCGACCCCTGCGGCAGCGCCCTGCTCGCGGCCTGCGCCGAGGCGGGCATCCCGACCACGCCGTTCAACTCGGGCAGCACGGTGGTGCGCGGAGCCAACTGGTTCCAGATCAACTCCGACGAGAACAACATCCGCCAGTCGTCCTCGGTCGCCTATCTGCACCCGGTCATGGGCAAGCGGCCCAACCTGGAGGTGCGGACCGGGGTACGGGCCAAGCGGCTCGTCTTCGAGTGCCGGCGCTGCGTGGGCGCCGAGTACCTCGACCCCGATCTCATCCACACCCGGACGGTACGGGCCCGCCGCGAGGTGATTCTCTCCTGCGGCTCCATCGACTCACCCAAGCTCCTCATGCTGTCCGGGATCGGCCCGGAAGCCCATCTGCGCGAGAGGGGCGTCGACGTGCTCGTGGACTCCCCCGGGGTCGGCGAGAACCTCCAGGACCACCCCGAGGGCGTGATCATGTGGGAGGCGAAGCAGCCGATGACCACCACGTCCAGCCAGTGGTGGGAGGCCGGCATCTTCTACGACACCGAGCCCGGCCTCGACCGGCCCGACCTGATGTTCCACTACGGCTCCGTGCCCTTCGACATGAACACCGCGCGGTACGGCTACCCCACGTCGGAGAACGCCTTCTGTCTCACGCCCAACGTGACGCGGGCGAAGTCGCGCGGCACCGTCCGCCTGCGCACCCGCGACTACCGGGACAAGCCGCTGGTCGACCCGCGGTACTTCACTCACGAGCACGACGCGCGCGTGATGACGTACGGGCTGAAGCTGGCGCGGCGCATCGCGGAGCAGCCGGCGCTCAGCGGCTGGGGCGGGGCGGAGCTGGCTCCGGGGCCCGACGTCCGCACCGACGACGAACTGCTCGACTACATCCACAAGACGCACAACACCGTCTATCACCCGGCCTGCACGGTGAAGATGGGCGCGGACGACGACGCCTCGGCGCCGCTCGACGCGCGGCTGCGCGTGAAGGGGACCGAGGGCCTGCGCGTCGCCGACGGCTCCGTGATGCCGGACCTCGTCACGGTCAACCCGTGTATCACGACCATGATGATCGGCGAGAAGTGCGCCGATCTGCTGCGCGCGGACGCCTAGCTGTTCGGCGGGCTAGGTCGCCTGGTGGGCAGGGCGCTTGTACATGCGCGTCGCCGTGATCTCCCCGTGCACGGTCTCCTCGCCCGGGTCCTGCTTCGGCAGGCCCGGCCGCAGGTGCTCCTCGACGCTGATGTACTTCAGGCCGGCCCTGAGGTCCGCGTCGTTGCGCAACCTGATGACCAGCGGGAACTCGGCGAGCGCCGTCGTGTCGAACAGGCCCGTGGTGTACAGGAGTTGCACGCCGAGCGCGTCCGACACGGCCCGCTGGAGTTCGAGCAGGTACGTGGCGTTGGCGCGGCCGATCGGGTTGTCGAGGAACAGCGTGCCCGCGTGCCGGTGCTTGTCGCGGCCCCGGTCGTTCGAGCGCAGGGCGGCCATCGTGCAGTACAGGGCGATGGCCGCGGTCAGCAGCTGGCCGCCGGAGAACACGTCGCCCATCTGCCCGACGGGGACCCGCTCCGCGCGCAGCACTGCGTCCGGCTTGAGGATCTCCACGGCGATGCCCTTGGGCTGGAGGGCCGCGGCGACGCCGCGCAGGAGCAGGGACATGCCGTCGCGGCGCAGGTCGGAGTTCTTCTTGAGGGCGGCGCGGGTCGCCTCGTCGACGACCTCGCCGAGCCGCTCCACGAGGGTCGCCTGGTCGGGCTCCTCGAAGCGGATCCGCACGAACTCCTGGCCCGACCACTCGCCGAGCCCCTCCGGGAGGCGGGACAGGCGCTGGGCGGACCGCAGCGTGGCGAGCGCCGACTCGACGAGCCCGCGCAGCCGGTCCACGATCGAGTCGCGGTTGCGCTCCAGCTGCTCCAGCTCGTCGGTCAGGACGCGCAGCCGGGGCGCGAACGCGTCCGCCCACTTCTGCGCGTGCTCCGGCAGCGCGGAGGCGGGCAGCTCGCGGATCTGCTGCCGGGCCGGCGTGCGCACCTGCTCGTAACGCGTGGCGTTCGCGTGCCGTACGAGGATGTCGCTCGCGTCGCGCACGGCGGCCTCGGCGGCGGACAGGTCGGCGGCGCAGCCGCGCAGGGAGCGCCGGGCCTCGGCCGCCGCCTGCCTGGCCTCTTCGAGGGTCCCGGGGTAGGGCTCCGGCTCGTCCTGCTCGGCCTCGTGCCGGTCTGGGTGCTCGCGCAGCAGGTCCTTCAGGAGCGCGGCGGTCTCCTCGAACCCGCCGGTGGCCTCCTCGGCTGCACGGTGGGCGTCGAGGAGTTCGGTGTGGGCGGCGCGGGCGACGGTCAACGCGTCGGTGCGCGCGGCGAGTTCGCCCGTGGCGGTGCGCAGGAGCATCTGGGCGTGCTCGGCGCCGGTGGGGACGAGGTCGTCGGGCAGCTCGGTGTGGGCGTCGTCGCCGTCCTGGGGGGCGTGCCGCTCGGCCTCGCCGCGCAGGCGTCCGAGCTGCTCGCTCGCGGTGGAGACGCGGGCCTCCAGGAGCTGGACCAGCTCGTCGGCGCGGGCCGCGGCGGCCTGCCGTGACGGCCCGTCGGAGCCGTCGGGCGACTCCAGGAGCTGGGCGGCGCGGGTGCGGACCTTGTTGCTGAGGCGGTCGAGCTCGGCGAGCGAGGCACTCTCGTCGCTCTCCGCGCGGGCCTGCTCGGCGCGCAGGTCGGCGCCGACGCCGACCTTCTCGTAGACCTGGGAGGCCGCGCGGTACGCCTCGCGCAGGGCGGGCAGCGACGGCTTCGGCGCCTGGAGGGCGGGCCGCTCGGGGTCCTCGGGTACGTCGTCGGGGGCGCCGGCGATCTCCGCGCGTTCGGCACGCAGGGCGCGGGCGGTACGGCGGGCGTCGTCGGCGGCGCGCTGGGCCGCCCTGCGGTCCTCGTCGGCGGCGCGGGCGCGCTCCAGGCAGGTCTGGGCGCGTGCCTCCGACTCGACGGCCTCGTCGGCGAGTTCACGCAGCTTGACCTGCCAGCCGGCGCGCTCGCGCAGCCGGAACGCGAGGCCCGCGAGGGCGTCGGCGACGCGCCGGGCCCGCTGGGCCGCGTCCTGCCGCTCGTCACGTACGCGGGTCGCCTCGACCGCGGTCTCGTCGGCCTCGGCGCGGACCGTGCGGGCCTCGGCGAGCTCTGCCTCGGTCTCGTCGGCGAAGGCGCGTGCCTCCTGCGCTGCGGCGGCCAGCTCGGGCAGGCGTCCGACCGGGCAGCCGGTGCGCCAGGAGCCGATCCGGGCGGCGAGTTCGCGGTCCTTGGAGAGCCGGGCGGCGAGGGCACGGATCTCCTCGTCGCGCTCGGTCGCGCGCGTGCGCAGCGCCTGCCGCTCCTCGTCGGCGGCGTGCTCGTCGTGCATCGCCGGGTTCGGCGGCACGAGAAAGACACTGGAGACGCGGCCGTCGCCGGTTTCGGTGTGGGGTGTCGGGGCGAGGAGGGCGGCCGCCGTGCCGACGGCGACGGCGGAGCGGGGCAGCAGGGCGGCGCCGGCGAGTGCCTCGCGGGCGCGAGCGTGCGTGTCGGGGTCGGTGATGACGACGCCGTCGACGAGCTCGGGTCGCGCGGCGAGCACGCGCGCGTGGTCCGCGGGGTCGACGGCCTGGGCCAGATAGCGCCAGCCGGGCAGGGCGGGGATGCCGTGCTCGCCGAGGAACTCGACGGTGGCGAGGACGTCGGGTCCGGGCGGCAGGAGCCCTCCGTCGCCGAGCGCGCCGAGGATGCGTGCGTCGTCGGCGGCGGCCGTGCGCAGGTCGAAGAGCTGGCGTTCGGCGGAGGCCACGCCGTCGTCGAGCAGTGCCTTGAGCTCGTCGGCCGCGCGGTCCAGCTCCTCGGCCGTGAGCGGGGTTTCGGTGAGATCGCGGGTGACGGTCGCCACGCGGGCATGCCCGGTCGCGGCGGCTCCGTCGGCCCCCGCGCCCCGGGGTGCGGGCACCCCTGCGGCGGGGATCCCGGGGGCCCCGGACAGTCCGAGCAGCTCGGCGACGCGCTCTTCGCGCGCGAGGGCATCGGCGGCACGGTGCTCGGCCGCGTACGCGTTCTCGGCGGCCGTGGCGGCGTTCGCGGCGCGGGCCGCGGTGAGTTCGGCGCGGGCCTCGGCGCCCGCCGTCTCCCGGGCGTGTTCGCTCGCGCGCCGCGCGGCGTCGCGCGCCGTGTCCCAGGCGGCGACCGTGGTCTTCTCCGCGTCACTCGCGGCGAGCGCCGCGCGCGCGGGGTCGGCGTCGGGCGCCGTGTCGTCGAGCCAGCCGGCCCGTACCGCCTCGGCGGTCTCCTGCTCGACCTCGGAGAGCCGCTGCCGCAGGTGTCCGACCTCGCTGCGGGCGCGCTGCGCCTCCGTCGCGGCGACGGTCGCGTCACGGTGAGCGGTCTCGCCCGCCTCCTGGAGCGCGGCGGATCGCTCCTCGCCCTCGTTCGCCAGCTGCTCGGCGCTCTCGGCCGCTCCGTGCAGGGCGCGTACGAGGTCGGCGGCGGCCTTGGCGCGGGCGGCGAGGGCCGGGGCGGCGTCCCGCTCGGCCTCGCGGATGGCGACGGCCACGCGCGCGGAGCGGTCTGCGGCGGCGCGGTGGCGCAGGACTGCCTCGGCGGCCTGCCAGGCCGCGTGCAGGGTGCGCGCGTCGGCGAGCTCACGCTTCTGTGCGGCGGCGGCCTTCTCGGCTCCCGCGAGTGCCAACGAGGCGTGCCTGTAGGCCAGTTCGGAGGCGATCAGGGCGCTGCGGCCGCGAGCCTGCTCCGCCTCGCCGACGGTGTGCGCGGCGGCGGTGACCTGCTGGGCGAGGTCGGCGGCACGGCCGCGCTCCAGGGCGGCGCGGGCGGCGAGCCTGCGGGCCAGGGTGCGGGTGCGGCGCTCGGCCCCGGCGTGCACGTCACGCGCGCGTGCCCGGCTGTCCGCGGCGTCCACGATGCGGCCGAGGAGATCCACGGAGCCGGCGGTGAACTCGCGCTCGGCGATCAGCTCGGCGCGCCGCCCCAGCTTGTTGCCGAACCCGCTGACCAGGTCGGCCAGCCCGTCCGTGTCCCGCGTGTCGGTGACGGCACGCAGCAGCAGGTCGGTGAAGTCGGAGTCCTTCTTGACGGCGAAGAGGCCGGCGGCCTCACCCTCGTCCGCGTTCATCTCGCGCTGGTAGCGGAAGAGTTCGGGGTCGAGGCCGAGGTCGCCCAGGTGCTCGTTCCACCGGTCGTGGATCTCTTCCCAGTGCACTTCGAGGTGCGGGTACGCCTTGCCCGCGTCGGTGAGAGCGTCCCGGAATCCCTTCATGGTGCGCCGCCGCCCCTGCGCGCCCGAGACGCCCTCGGCCGAGGCCCGTACGGCGGAGGACTCGGCCACGGGCAGCGAGTCCAGGCTCATGCCGGGTCCGGGCCGCAGTGAGTACCAGGCCTCGGCGAACTTGCGCGGGTCGTTCGAGACCTGCCGCCCCCGCCACTCGCTGACCTTGCCGACGACGACGCACTCGCCCGTGAGGGTGTGCTGCCACTCCAGGGCCACGTGCCCGCAGTCGTCGGCGAGCAGGAACTTGCGCAGCACGCCGGAGCTCGCGCCGCCGAGCGTGTTCCGGTGGCCCGGCAGCATCACGGAGAAGATCAGCTTGAGGAGGACGGACTTGCCACCGCCGTTCTCCAGGAAGAGCACGCCCGCGGGCGCGGGGCGCCGCGGCAGCCCGACGGGCTCGTCCTCGAAGAACTCCGCCTGAGTGGGCGCGGGGTCGGGCACGGGCTCGCCCACGCCCCGCAGGTCCAGGACGGTGTCGGCGTAGCGCGCACCGGCGGGCCCGATGGAGTAGAGGCGAATCCGGGACAGCTCGTACATGGCGGCGGACTCTCGTCGTAGTAAGTCGGTGAGGCGGTACGTCGGTAAGGGGGTGCGTCGTGGGGCGGTGGTGCGCGGCCGGTCAGGAGTGGAAGGGGAGTCCCGCGTCGGCCACGAGCTCCCCGTCGTCCTCGTCCGCGGGCGGCAGGAGGCTCGCGGAGCCGTCCGTGACGGGCACGATGCCGAGGTCCGCCAGCTCGGAGAGGGCGGCGGTGCCGGCCAGGTCGCGGACCTGGAGCTGGTAGCGGGCCGTGGTGCGGTAGGTGCCGCCCGAGTCGTCGCCCGTTCTCTGCAGGAACCCGGAGTCGGTGAGGAACGCGACGGCCTTGGCGACGATGCCGGTGGTGGATCCGGCGAGGCGGCGCGCGTCCTTCGTGGCGCCCGTCGAGCTGCGCCGGGCCCAGATGCGCCACGCGGCCTCGAGGCCGGGGGCGTCGGAGACCGGGTCCGTGTTCTCGCCCTGCTCCTCGGCGCGCTCCTCCAGGCGGCGGCAGGCCTGGCGGACGAAGGCGTCCACGCCGTTCACCGTGACGCGGCCGATGTATCCGTCGTCGGCGAGGTCCTCGGGGCGCGGGAAGGCCATGGCGGCGACGGCGAGGTGCGCGAGGCCGTGCAGGAAGCGGTCGGTTCCGTCGGCGGAGGTGCGGCGCGCGTAGTCGCCCATCCGGACGGCGAAGACGGAGTCCTCGGCGGCGGTGACGGCCATCCCCGCGCGCGTGGAGACCTCCAGGACGACAAGGCCGAGCCCGGCGGCGACGGCATCGGCGAGCCGCGCGAACGGCGGGTCCTCGCGGTAGCGGCGCAGCAGCTCGGCGTACTCCTGGTCGCGGGCGGGCTGCAGCTTGGGCTGGAGGCCGAAGGCCACGAGCCGGGCCGCGTCGGCGGCGTCGCCCGGGGTGACGGGCGCGCCGGCCGCCGGAGCCTCGGAGGGCTCAGCCTCGCCCCACGCGGTGTGCTCTGCGGGGTGATCGGTGGTCACGGCTGGTGCTCCTCGGTCAGGTCTGCTGCGAAGCTCGGGTCTACGTCGGCGGATGCGTGCGGCGCGGGGGCCTGGTGCGCTGTGTGCGCTGTGATCGGCACTACGCGGCCTCCGTCCGGTCGGCCGCCATGCCCGCGGCGTCCAGGAGGGCCGTGCCGACGATGAGGTCGGCGCCGCCGAACTCGGGGTCGTCCAGTTCGGTGCCGTCGTCCACGGCGAACAGCAGCTTCTCCTCGCCCTGCCGATAGGCCGTGCCGACCGGAGGGCTGGCCGCGTGGACGGACAACAGGGCGACCAGATAAGGCAGTTCGGGGTCGCGGCGGCGCGCCTCCGCGAGCAGTCCGGAGAGCCGGCGCGGCGCGTCGGAGGGCAGGTCGAGCAGCTCCATGGCGCTCGCGAGCTGCTCCTCGCTGAACCGGCTGTCGTCGGGCGTGGCGATCAGGTCGGGCTCGGGCATCTCGACGCCGAGGTGCTCCCGCTCCTGGGGCGGCGTAAGCAGTATGTCGATCAGGTCCCCGACCCGTACGGACACGGGCGTCCGCATGCCCGTCCCGCGCGCGAAGAACGCGTCGGTGACGCGGCTCGCCTGCTCGACCGGCAGCGGCAGCAGGGGCGCGACGAGCTGCCCGTACAGGTCGAGGCCCGCGCGCGCGGACGGCGCGGCGAACGCCTGCCGGTCCTGTTCGGCGCGGAACAGGGGGCCCGCTTCGAGGAGGCGGGACTGGAGCTGCGTGTGGCGGCGGATGCAGTCCTTGACGATGTCGACGAGCTCGGCGGCGCGCCGCTTGTGCTCGGGGTCCTCGGACTCGTCGCGGGCCTTGCGGATGTTCGTGAGGATCGCGTTCTCGTGGCGGTACCGGTCGGCGACGTGGTCGAGGGCCTCGGCGATCATGTCGGGGACGGCGTTCAGCCAGTCCACCGCGCGGACGTTCCTCCGGGTCGCGTCCAGGGCCCTTCGGAGGGTCTCGGAATACTGCACCGTCCGGTACCTGGCCTGCTCGGCGGCGAGCTGGGCGTCGGCGAGACGGCCGCGGTTGATCAGCACCTCCAGCTTCACCTCCGCGGCGATCTGGGCGCTGGTGACGTCGGTGTCGAGAGCGCCCACCAGGACGTTGACCGCTTCGTCGGTGGTGCGGAGGTAGACGCTGCCCCCGTAGCCGGGGACCTCCTCGATCAGCTTGAAGTCGTAGTCCCTGCGGACGTAGGAGCCGTCGGGCGCGAACGTGCCGTACACGGCGCGGAAGCCGCGGTCGACGCTGCCGACGTTGATCAGGTTCTCCAGGACCCAGCGGGCCACGCGCTCGTGCTCGGCGGCGGGGCGCTGCGGGGCCTGTGCGCCGACCCGGGGGATGAGCCTGGCCACTATCTGCTCGTGGTCGGCGCCCGTGTCGAAGTCCATGTTGAGCGTGACGAGGTCGATGGCGGAGAGCGCCACCTCGGCCATGCCGTATCCGGAATACTCGCCCGCGAGATTGGCCTTGCGCACGTCGAGGTCGTGCAGCGGCGCGGTGCAGGCGAGCGCGCGAAGGCGGCGCGCGAGCCCTTCGTCGGCGGCCGGGCCCGGTGCGGGCCGCGGCCCCGCGCTGAGCTGGGGCGGAACGGATTCCGTGGTGGCAGGCGAAGTCACGGAGCACAGACTAGGTCCTAGGTCTGACAACGGTCGAAACGGCGCAGAAGCGACCGCCCGCACCGCACGCTCCGCGCGGGCCGCGCCACCGGGTCGGCAGCCGTCAGGCGTCCGGCTGTTCACCCTTGGCGACCCGGCGGCCGTAGACGTCGACCAGGCCTTCGCGGGAGTCGTCGAGGTACTGGGCCAGCAGCCGCTCGGCGTCGTCGCGGCGCCCGGCCCCCAGGGTTTCGAGGATCTGCCGGTTGCGGGCGAGATAGGGCTCGTGCAGGCGGCGCGGATCGTCCACGACGTGGAACGCGAGGCGCAGTTCGGCGAAGACGCTGCGCATCAGCTCGTCGGTCCGCGCGCTGCCCGCGAGCGCCACGAGCTCCCGGTGGAAGTGGATGTTGGCGGTGGAGACGCCCTTCCACTCCCGCGCCTCGGCGGCGCGGTGCCCTTCGGTGACCGCGTCGGCCAGGGGCCCGATGTCGTAAGGGGGCCGGCCGAGGCCGCGTACGACGGCGCACTCGACGAGGCGGCGTGTGAGGTAGATGTCCTCGACGTCCTCGACCGTGAGCACGCGCACGAAGACGCCGCGGTTGAGCTGGTGCACCAGGAGCCGCTCGTGGGTGAGCAGTCGGAACGCCTCTCGCAGCGTGTTCCGCGAGACGCCGAGTGCGCCGCCGATGCTGTCCTCCGACAGGCGGGTGCCGGGCGGGAAGTACCCCTCCGCGATGCGGCTCCTGAGGATGTCGGCGACCCGCTCGGCGGTGCTGGTGCGCCCAAGGAGCGCGCGATCGTCCGCCAGTCCGTTCAGTTCGGCCACGCCCGAATTCAAGCGCAGATACCAGAACGAAACAACATGGGTATTGAGGGATCGTTCAACGATCCTCTACCTTGTCGGTCAGACGCGGATCCCCGCACGTTCCGCGCCCCTCGGTTCAGCCCACTCAGGAAGCACCCATCCCCCCTCCCGCGAGGTGCCCATGAGCACGACTCCACCGCCCGACGCGACCCTGGCCGACTCCCCCACACGCCCTGGTGAACTCCCGCCCTCCGAGGGCGCGTTCGGCTGGCTGCGCGATCTCGGCCCGCGCGGCCGACGCGCCTTCGGGGGCGCCTTCGGGGGCTATGCGCTCGACTCGTACGACTACTTCACACTGCCGCTGAGCATGGTCGCGCTGGCCGCGTACTTCGGGCTCGACAGCGGCCAGACGGGCCTGCTGACCACGGTCACGCTCGTCGTCTCCGCGGTCGGCGGCGCCGTCGCCGGCGTCGTGGCGGACCGCATCGGCCGCGTGAAGGCCCTGCTGATCACGGTCATCACCTACGCGGTCTTCACCGTGGCCTGCGGCTTCGCTCCCAACTACGAAACCCTGCTGGTCTTCCGCGCTCTCCAGGGCCTCGGCTTCGGCGGCGAGTGGGCGGTCGGCGCGATCCTCGTCGCCGAGTACGCCACGGCCAGGAACCGCGGCCGCACCCTGGGAGCGGTGCAGAGCGCGTGGGCGATCGGCTGGGCGCTCGCCGCCGTCGTCTACACCCTGGTGTTCCAGTTCCTCGGCGACGACCTCGCATGGCGCGTGATGTTCTGGACCGGCGCGCTCCCGGCGCTCCTCGTGCTGTGGGTACGGCGCCGGGTGCACGACGCCCCGAAGGCCACCGAACAGCTGGGCACGAGCGCGCAGAAGGGGTCCTTCTCGGCCATCTTCGCCCCGGACCTGCGGCGCGTCACCCTGTTCGCGGTCCTCCTGTCGACGGGCGTCCAGGGCGGCTACTACACGCTCGCCACCTGGGTGCCCACGTACCTCAAGACGGAGCGCGGCCTGACCGTCGTCGGCACCGGCGGCTATCTCACGTTTCTGATCTCCGGCGCCTTCGCCGGCTACCTGGCCGGGGGCTACCTCACCGACCTGCTCGGCCGTAAGCGCAACATCGCTCTCTTCGCGGTGCTGTCCGCGGTGAGCATCGCCGCCTACACGAGCATCCCCGACGGGGCCAACGGCCTTCTCCTCGTGCTCGGTTTCCCGCTCGGGTTCTGTATGTCGGCGATTTTCAGCGGCTTCGGCTCGTTCCTGAGCGAGCTCTACCCGACGGCCGTGCGCGGCACGGGACAGGGCTTCACGTACAACACGGGGCGTGCCGTCGGAGCCGTCTTCCCCACGCTCGTCGGGTACCTCGCCGACAGCTGGGGTGTCGGCGGCGCCTTGATCTTCGGTGCGGTGGGGTACGCACTTGCCGTGATCGCCCTCTTCGGACTGCCCGAGACCCGCGGAAGGGAGCTGCTGTGAACCGCACGCAAGCCCTCCCGACGGAGACCGTCAGCCGCGACAGGTCCCCGGCCGCCACGGAACTCGTCGACAGCCACGCGCACGCGTGGAGCCCGGCCGAGGCCCGCGCCCGCATCCGCGCCGGCGCGTCGGGGCCGACCGCGGGCTGGTCGCGCGGCCACACACAGGCCAACCTCATCTCGGTCCCCATCGACTGGGCGTACGAGATGCTGCTGTTCTGCCAGCGCAATCCCAAGCCCTGTCCCGTCCTCGACGTCACGGACGCGGGCTCCTGGACCACCCCGCTGGCTCCCGGCGCCGATCTGCGCACCGACCTGCCGCGCTACCGGGTGTGGGAGCACGGCGAGCTGACCGACGAGCCCACGGACGTCGTCGACCACTGGCGCGACGACCTCGTGTCGTTCCTCATCGGGTGCAGCTTCACGTTCGAGTGGGCGCTGTCCGAGGCCGGTGTGCCGATGCGCCACATCGAACAGGGCAGCAATGTCGCGATGTACACGACCAGCCGCCAGTGCCGGCCCGCTGGGCGGCTGCGGGGGCCGATGGTGGTGTCGATGCGCCCGGTGCCGCCGGAGCATCTCGCGGCGGCCATCCGGGAGAGCGCGCTGCTGCCCGCCGTGCACGGCAGCCCGGTGCACTGCGGGGAGGCGTCCGGGCTCGGCATCGAGGATCTCGGGCGGCCGGACTTCGGCGATCCCGTGGCCGCGCAGCCGGGCGACATCCCGGTGTTCTGGGCATGCGGCGTCACTCCCCAGGCCGCGGTGATGGCCTCGCGGCCGCCGTTCGCCATCACGCACGCGCCCGGCCGGATGTTCCTGACCGACGCGCGCGACGAGCAGTACCGCGTCGCCTGATCCCGCAACACCCCACCGGAAGAAGAGGGTTCCGTGACCTCACCGACCTCACCGACCTCACCGACCTCACTGACCGCGCAGGCCCCGCCCACGGCGGTGACCGTCGACCTGAACGCCGACCTGGGCGAGGGCTTCGGCCGCTGGCGCCTGACCGACGACGAGCAGCTCCTGTCCGTCGTCACGAGCGCCAACGTGGCCTGCGGCTTCCACGCCGGGGACGCGGCCACGATGCGCCGGGTGTGCGCCCTCGCGGCCGAGCGCGGTGTCCGGGTCGGCGCCCAGGTCTCGTACCGGGATCTGGCCGGGTTCGGGCGGCGCGCCATGGACGTGCCGCCCGAGGAGCTGGCGGCCGAAGTGGCTTACCAGATCGGCGCCTTGGAGGTCTTCGCGCGCGCGGCGGGCACGCGCGTGGCCTACGTCAAACCGCACGGAGCGCTCTACAACCGTGTCGTCCACGACCAGGAGCAGGCCTGGGCGGTCGTCGACGGTGTCCGCCTTGCGGATGACACGCTGCCCGTCCTCGGGCTTCCCGGTTCACGCCTCCTGGAGGTGGCCGGCGAGGCCGGACTGCCTGTCGTGACCGAGGCGTTCGCGGACCGGGCCTACACCGCGCGGGGCACGCTCGTGCCGCGCGGCAGCGACGGCGCCGTGGTGACGGACCCCGAGTCCGTGGTCGAGCGGTCCGTCGGCCTGGCCCGCTTCGGGACGGTCACCTCGCACGACGGCGAGCAAATCTCCGTACGCGCACGCTCCCTGTGCCTGCACGGGGACACTCCCGGCGCGGTGGACCTCGCCCGACGGGTGCGGGGGCGGCTGGAGTCGGCGGGCGTCCGGGTGGAGGCCTTCGCGTGAAGGCCCTTCCGGTCGGCGACCGGGCGCTGCTCGTCGAGGTCTCCGGAGGCGAGGAGGCCGCCGCGCTCCACGCCGAGCTGCTGCGCCGCCGCGCCGCGGGCGAGCTGCGCGTACGCGAGATCGTGCCCGCGGCCCGCACGGTGCTCCTCGACGGCCTCGACGAGCCCGCGGCCCGGCTCGCCGCGCAGCTGCCGCACTGGGAGGTCCCACCGCTGCCCCCGCGCGGGGGCGACGCCGTCCACATCCCCGTCCGCTACGACGGCCCCGACCTGATGGACGTCGCCGCGCTGTGGGGCGTTCCGGTGGAGGAGGTGCCGCGCATCCACGCGGCGGCCGAGTTCCGGGTCGCCTTCTGCGGGTTCGCGCCCGGCTTCGGCTATCTGACAGGGCTGCCCGCCCGGTACGACGTGTCACGCCGGCCGACGCCGCGCACCTCCGTCCCGGCGGGCTCCGTCGCGCTCGCGGGGCCTTACACGGGCGTGTACCCCCGCTCGTCGCCCGGCGGCTGGCAGCTGATCGGCACGACGGACATCGTGCTGTGGGACCACGCGCGCGTGCCTGCCGCCCTCCTCGCCCCGGGGACCCGGGTCCGCTTCGTTCCGGAGGTGGCCGCATGACGGACCGTGCCATGGCCGTCGTCCGGGCCGGAGCGCTGACCACCGTGCAGGACGAGGGCCGTCCGGGGCACGCGCATCTCGGGGTGCCGCACTCCGGCGCGCTCGACCTCCCGGCGGCCCGCCTCGCCAACCGGCTCGTCGGCAACGCGCGCGAGGCCGCCGTCCTGGAGACCACCCTCAACGGATGTGCCGTGCGGCCGCGTTGTGATGTGACGGTGGCCGTGGCGGGAGCGCCGTGCGCGGTGACGGTGGACGGGCGCCCTGTCGCCTGGGGCGCGCCGGTACGGGTCCCGGCCGGGGCGCTGCTCGATCTCGGACCCGCGCTCTTCGGAGTACGCAGTTACGCGGCGTTCGCCGGTGGGGTGGCCGTCGAGCCGGTCCTCGGCAGCCGGTCGAGCGACCTGCTCTCCGGGCTCGGACCGGCCCCCCTCGCGGACGGCACGGTGCTTCCCCTGGGAGCGGTGTCGTCGGCGCACGCACGCGTGGACGTGGCCCCACTGCCGGGGCCGCCCCGTGAGTTGGTCCTGCGGATCTCGCTCGGGCCGCGCGCGGACTGGTTCACAGCGGACGCCCTGCGCACGCTGACCACGCGCGCGTACCGCGTGTCGTCGGCGAGCAACCGCATCGGGCTGCGTACGGAGGGCCCGCCTCTGCTCAGGGCACTGGAGGGCGAACTCCCCAGTGAGGGAATGGTCCTGGGTGCCGTACAGGTTCCGCCGGACGGCAGGCCCGTCGTGTTCCTCGCCGACCACCCGACGACGGGCGGCTATCCGGTGGTCGCCGTCGTACGCCAGGAAGACCTGCCCGCGGCCGCACAGGCGCCCCCTGGCACACCGGTCCGTTTCGTCCCGGCGACGGGCCGCTGACGGCAGCCCTCACAGCGACCACCGACCACCGGGCCACCCGACTCCCAGCCGGCTGCCCACCCTCGTGCGGTGGCCGGACGCGCCCGTCGCCACGTCACCTCGCACCCACTGCGCCCCTCAGGCCGCGTCCACCTGTTCCACAGCCGCCAGCGCCGCGAGCGCCGAGACCACCGAGCTGGACGCCCGCAGGTCGAGGCGGGCGCTGGTGCCGCGTGCCCGGTGGCGCAGTTCGTCCGCGGCGAGGGTGAGGAGCTGGGGGAGCAGGTCGGTGCACCGCCGTGCGACCCAGCCCGTGCCCGCCGTGGCGAGCCACAACAGGCTCGCCGAGCGCGTGGGCGCGGGCCGTTCGGGCTCCGGTGACGGCGGCGTGCCCAGGGCACGCCCGTCGGCCGCGAGCAGGGCGTGGAACCGGGCGGCGAGCATCCGGTGCCCTCGCTCCCCGGGGTGCAGCCGGTCCGCGCTCCACATGGAACGGTCGGTGACCCATGCCCCCTCGGCCGCGTGCAGATGCACGGCGCCGTACCGCTCGGACAGGGCGTGGACGACCGAGTTCACCGCCTGCTGACGCCTCGCGAGAGGCTGACCGAGGAGGCCGGGCAGCCCCAGCATGGTGCCGGGGTCGGGCAGGCACGCCGTGAGCAGGACCGCGCCCTGCTCCGTGAAAGCCGCGTACACATGGTCGAGGCGGGCGGCCACGGCGTGGATGTCGAAGGTGCGGCGCAAGGTGTCGTTGACGCCTACGAGGACGGAGGCGATGTCGGGCCGCAGGGCCAGCGCCGCCGCCATCTGCCGGTCGAGGACGTCGTGCGTCTGGGCGCCGCTCGCCGCGAAGTTGTGGAACTCCACGGGTACGCCGTCCGGGGCGAGCCCGGCGGAGAGCAGCTCGGCCCAGCCGCGCCAGCCGTCACCCACCGGGTCGCCGACCCCTTCGGTCAGGGAGTCCCCGAGGGCGGCGAACCGCAGGACCGCGCTCATACGGCATCCCGCCCGGTCACCCGCAGAGGCACGTCCGCCGTTTCCCGGAAGGGCACGTCGGCGGTTGTCCGGCGCGGCACGTCGGCCGTTACCCGTACGGCGTCGTGTGCCTGCAGGAAGGCGTCCACCGCCGCGCCCCACCCGAAGCACTCCGCACGCGCGCGTGCCGCCTCCCGGCGTTCGTCCCTGGGCCGTGCGACCAGCTCCTGCACGGCGGCGGCGAACGCCTCGCCGGTGTCCTGCGCGACTCCCCCGGCGGGACCCACGACCTCGGGCAGCGCCGACGACGCGCTGGCGACGACGGGGGTGCCGCAGGCCATCGCCTCGAGCGCGGCGAGCCCGAACGTCTCCGCGGGCCCCGGCGCGAGACACACGTCCGCCGCTGCCTGCAACGCCGCGAGGTGTCCGCGGTCGGCCACGTGCCCGAGGAACCTCACCGGCAACCTCCGTGCGCGTGCCTGCTGTTCGAGACGCGCCCGCAGCGGCCCGTCCCCGGCGACGACGAGCACCGCCTGCGTCCCCCGGCGGCGGAGGGCGTCCAGGGCGTCGAGCGCGGTGCCGGGGCGCTTCTCCACGGAGAGTCGCGAGCACATGACGAGCAGCACCTCACCCACGCGCGCGTACCGCTCCCGTACGGCGGGGTCCCGCAAGGCCGGGTGGCAGCGCTCCAGGTCGACGCCGAGCGGGGCGCGTACGACGTTGCGCGCACCGATGCGGATGAACTCGCGTTCGGCGTACTCGGTCGTGCAGACCACGCGCGCGTAGGCGTGCGAGGTGCGGGAGTTGAGCGCGTCGGCGGCGCGCAGGGCGAACTTCTCGGGCAGGCCCCAGGTCCGCAGGACCCCGTCGGCCGTCTCGTGGGACACCATCACGGCGGGCACGCGGGCGCGCCGCGCCCACTCCCCCGTCCACCTGAGGGTCGTCCGGTCGGACACCTCGATGCGGTCGGGGGCGAGGCGTTCGAGCAGTTCGGCCACGCGCCGCCGGTCGGTGAGGACGCGGTAGCCGCCGGTGCCGGGGAGCAGCGTCCCCGGCAGCGTGATGACGCGGCCCTGCGTGCTCTCGTGCTCGCCGGCCCGCTCCCCCGGCACGATCAGGACGGGTTCGTGCCCGGCGGCGAGGTAGCCGGTCCCCAACTCCCGCAGGGCGGTGCGCAGTCCGCCCGAGGCGGGCGCGACGAAGTTGGCGAGACGCACGATCCGCAGGCCGCTCATGCCGCCACCGCCGTCCGCGCGTCGAGGACCTCTTCGTAGTGGCCGACCAGCTGGTCCCCGACGGCCTCCCAGGTCCGTCCTTCGACCGTGCTGCGGCCCGCCGCCCCGTAGGCGAGGCGGCGCAGCGGGTCCTCGGCGAGCGACCAGACGGCGTCGCGTACGGCGGACGCGTCGCCGGGCGTGACGAGGAGCCCGGTCCGGCCGTGTGCGACGAGGTCCAGCGGCCCGCCGGCGGCGGGCGCGATCACCGGCACGCCGCTGGCCATGGCCTCCTGCACGGTCTGGCAGAACGTCTCGTAGGGGCCCGTGTGGGCGAAGATGTCCAACGAGGCGAAGATGCGGGCGAGTTCGGCGCCGGTGCGGCGGCCGAGGAAGACGGCGCCGGGCAGTGCCTCGCGCAGGCCGGGCTCGCTGGGGCCGTCGCCGACGACGACCACGCGCACCCCCTCGAGGCCGCACGCACCTGCCAACAAGTCGACTTGTTTCTCTGGGGCGAGCCGGCCGACGTAGCCGATGATCAGCTCCCCGTCGGGGGCGAGTTCGCGCCGCAGCGCTTCGTCGCGCAGGTCGGGCCGGAACCGTACGGTGTCCACCCCGCGCGGCCAGAGGCGCACGCGCGGCACCCCGTGCCCCTCCAGGTCGCGCACGGCGGCGCTGGACGGGGCCAGCGTGCGGTCGGCGGCGCCGTGGACGCCGCGGATCCGCCGCCACGCGGTGGCCTCTCCGGCCCCCATGTACGTACGCGCGTAACCGGCGAGGTCGGTCTGATAGACGGCGACGGCGGGGATCCGCAGCCGTGCGGCGGCGGCCATGCCGCGTACGCCGAGGATGAACGGGCTGGCCAGGTGGACGAGTTCGGCGCCGTGGGCGGCCACGGCCGCGGCCACCCGGCGGCTCGGCAGGGCCACCCTGACCTGCGGGTAACCCGGCAGGGGCAGGGACGGTACGCGTACGACGGGGCAGGGGGCGTCGGTGTCGGCGTCAGGGCCCGACGCTGCGGCCGGGGCGATGACGAGGGGGTCGTGGCCGCGGGCGGCGAGATGCCGGGCGGTCTGCAGGGCGCAGTGAGCCACACCGTTGATGTCGGGGGGAAAGGACTCGGTGACGATGACGACACGCATACCGGTGTTGTCGTCGCGTCGAGCGTGGGCACGTCAACGTGGATCTTTCCTGGCGAGGAACGTCCCATGAGCGTTGGCCCTCGCCCGTCGGCGACCGGGAGGCAGCGACCTTCGAGCGTTGCCTCCCGGAAAGCCGCCGGTCACAAAGCCGTCGCGTCCGGTCCGATTCTGCTGCGCACCGCGGTCTGCACCTCGGCCTCCTCGGCCGGGTCGGCGGCGAGTCTCCTGAGCTGGTCCACGACGCGCGCGTCGCCGGTCTCCGCGTGGCGCGCGGCGACCTCGCGGGTGGACTCCTCACAGTCCCACAGGCATTCGACGGCGAATCCGGCGGCGAAGGAGGGGTCGGTGGCGGCGAGGGCCTTGGCGGCATGGCCGCGCAGGTGGGACGAGGCGGTCTCTCTGTAGACGTGGCGCAGGACGGGGGCGGCGCAGGCGATGCCGAGGCGTCCTGCCCCGTCGACCAGGGGCCACAGGGTCGGTGCGTCGGCGCCTTCGCCGCGCACCGCCTCGCGCAGTGCGGCCAGGACGAGTTCGGTGTCCTGGGCGCCACCGCGGCAGGCGAGCATGCGTCCCGCGGCGGCGCCGAGGGCGTCCGGCCTGGGGGCCCAGCGGCGGGCGCGCTCCAGGGAGGAGACCGTCCGCATGCGTTCGAAGGCGTCGAGGGCGGCGTCCACGACCGCGTGCGAGGGGCTCTCCACGGCGGCCTCGATCAGATCGAGCACGCCCGGATCATGGGTGTCGGCGAGGTAGCGCAGGGCCGTACAGCGGGCGCCGTCGTGCCCGGTGAGCGCGGCCCGGACGATTTCGTCCCTGTCGTCGGGTCCGGCGACGGCGGTCAGGCAGCGCGCGGCGGGCACGTACAGGACGGCGCCCCGTTCGAGGCCTTCCTGGGCCCAGTCGAAGACGGCCTGCACGCTCCATCCGGGGCGTGGCCCGGCGGGGCGCATCTGGCGCTGCCACTGGTCGAAGGAGCCGCGGTCCTGGGCGGCGCGCACGCGGGCGCCGATGGCTTCCCTGGGGTCGTCGGCCCACAGCCGCCAGGGGCGCGGTTCGTATGCGTCGCGCACGGCGGCGGCGAGTTCCGCGTCGCCCTCGGGGTCCTCGGGGAATCTGTCGAGGATGGGGGCGGCGAGTATGCGCAGCCCCGCGTCGTCGTCGCGCAGGGCCAGCTCGTCGAGGGCCCAGGCCCAGCTGGAGCCGAAGGCGGCATAGCGGCGCAGCAGCTCCAGGGCGTCGCGCCTGCCGTACGAGGCGAGGTGGCCGAGGACCGAGAGCGCGAGGCCCGTGCGTGACTCGTCCGTATCGAGGACGTCGTCGGGGTCGAAGAGGTGGCGCTCGATCTCCCCGAGCTCTCCGTGGAGGTCGAGGTAGAGACGGGCGTAGTAGAGCGAGCGGTTCTCCACCTGCCAGTCGTGGCGGGGGTCGCTCAGCACACAGTGGTTGAGAGCCGCGAGCGCTTCGGCGCGCGGCGCCGTCAGCGCGTGCAGGGTGCCGTCGCCGCGGCCCCTCTGCAGTAGGCCGAGCAGCGTGCCGCTGGGCGCTATGAACGGATCGAACATGGGAAACAGCCTCACATCAAGCGTCGACGCAACCGGGGGAACTGCACTACCTGGCCGCGCGACAACACTGCGGGGCGCCCGCCGTCTCTTGCTTGCTGTAGACCATCTTCCTCTGCCTCTCGTCTGTGGTCCGAAGCGGACCGTTCACGGCCCGCGCGGTGTGGCACCATCTGCCCCACCGTCGCGTCCGTGAATCACGTCGTCATGATGACCCAGCGGTTCTTCCCACCGCGACCACATTTCCTGCTCCCCCGTTCTGCCTGGTCAAAGCGTGTGCGTCAGGATGCGCCGAAGAGCTCCAGAAGCTCCGCCTTGGCGAACATGCGGGCGGTGTCGATGGCCGACGGGGTCCCCGCGGCCGGGTCGGCCCCGCCGTCGAGCAGCGCCCGGATCACGTCGTCCGCACCCTTGAAGACGGCGCCCGCGAGCGGGGTCTGGCCCCGGTCGTTGGCGCGGTCGGCGTCGGCGCCACGCGCCAGGAGGGCACGGACCGCCTCGGCGTGCCCGTGATAGGCGGCGAGCATCACGAGGGAGTCGCCGCGGTCGTTCGTGAGGTTCGGCGAGACGCCCGCGTCAACATAAGAGGCGAGCTGTTCGCTCTCGCCCCGGCGCGCAAGATCGAAGATCTTGGTAGCCAGTTCCACGACCTCCGGGTCGGGGGCTTCGCTCATCGGAACAGACCGCCTTTGCGTATACGGAGTGCTACGACCGTGCGGCCGTACGAGTGAATCGACAGCGTACTGCCCGGTTCGGCACATGAGCGGCGCCGCCCGAGGCAAAGATCACGGCGGGCCCTGACGGCGGTACGGCACGCACTCAGGAGGCTCACCGAGCGCCTGCCGAACGGGTGAAATAAAGAATATTCCACCCATTTGCACCTTTTGTCGTATAGATACATGCTGTGAGCCTGGAAGAACTCATGGTGACTGTCCCCATCGACCAGGAGAACTCAAATGATCCTGTCCATCTCAGGCGTGGTGCTGCTCGGAATCATTGCCTTCCTCTTCTTCCGCAAAGACGGGCTCAAGCCTTCGCACGGCCTGACCTGCGCCCTCTTCGGCTTCTACCTCGCGGGCACCGCCATCGCCCCGAGCATCAAGGCCGGCGGCGCGAGCCTGGCCGGCCTGCTCGGCGGGATCAAGTTCTGACCCCCTCCTCCCTCGCACGCACCTTCAGGAGACAGACGTGGCCCGGCGCCCCCTCCCCCGCATTCTGAGCAACGGCAGCGCCCCCATCGCCCGGAGCCGGGAACTGGCACGGACGGCAGCCGACGGGGCCATCGACGTACTCCATCCCCTCATCACGATCAGCAAAGGCATGGGCCGCCTGGCATCCGCCGGGCGGCAGAAGTGGGCCGACACCCCCAAGGACCGGCGCGGACCGCTGCTGTTCCTGATGGTGGCCGTGGTGCTGGTCGTGATGATGATTCCGTACGGGCCGCTGCTGGCGCTCATCACCCTGATGGCAGCGGCCGCGTGGAAGGGCAGGGATCTCACTCCGCCGGCGCCGACCGGCCCGGACGAGTCCCAGGTCAAGCGGCTCACCTCGCTCTACGAAGCACTTGTCCCGTACTTCTCCGTCCCAGAGGACCCGAGCCCGCTCTTCGCCCACGGCGGCGAGTGGGAGAAGGCCTTCGAGTCGTACGACTTCGACGACGACGGGCGCGTTTCACGGATCGTGGTGTGCTACCCGGCGTACTTCACGGACGGCGAGGCCGACTCCCGCGCCCGTATCGAACAACTCCTGCACGCCAAGTCGGGCCGGGGCCGCGAGTACCGCTTCGAGTGGGACGAGGAGGGCAACCGGCTGACGGTCACCGTCCTGCCGCCGCTGGCCACCGACATCGCCGCCCAGCGCTTCGTCACGGCACCGGGCGAAATGGTCCTGGGCTTCACCGACGAGAGCGGCACGCAGCGGACCCTGCCCCTCGGTGACGGCGACGAGCCGCGCGACGTACCGCCCGTCGTCTGGCGTACGGGCATGCGCTCCACCGAGCCGCACCTCCTCGCCGTCGGCCACCCCGGCAGCGGGACCACCTCACTCCTGCGCTCCATCGCGCTCCAGGCCCTGCAGCACGGTGACGTCCTCATCGTGGAGGGCAACGGAACGGGCGACTACGCGTGCCTGACCGGGCGCAGCGGTGTCCTGGCCGTCGAGTGCGGTCTCGCCGGCGCCCTGGCCAGCCTCGAATGGGCGGCGCACGAGACGGAGCGGCGCCTGATCGCCGCCAACCGGGCGCGCCAGGCCGGCCACCCCGCGCCGGACGACACCCGGCGCCCCCTGTGGATCCTGTTCGACCGGCCCAGCGTCCTCGGTCATCTGGCCGCGGCCGGCGGGCGCAAGGACCCGCAGGACCTGCTCCAGGTCCCCCTGCGGCACGGGCGCGCCGCCAACGTCACGGTCGTCGTGGCCGACCAGTTCGACAGCCTCGACTCCCTGACCGACACCGTCTGTCAGCACACACGCGCGCGCGTGGTGCTCGGCCCGGCCACGTACGACCAGATCGAGGACGTCCTCGGCGTCGCGCCCCACACGACGCCCACTGCGGACGTGCCCGCCGGACGGGGTTACGCCCGTCTCGGCGCGGGCGCCGTCCACCGCCTCCAGGTGCCGGCCACCCCCGACCCGTACGACGACGCGACGAGTGACGCGCACCGGCAGGCGGTGCTCGCGCTGCTCCCGCAGCGGACGACTCCGGCCGACGACAACCCCGAGGCCGGGCCGGTCGAAGCAGCCGAGCCGGTGGAAGCCGTGCAGGTCGTTGAAACGGTGGAAGCCGTGGAAGCGGTGGCTACGGCGCGGACGGTCGCCGCCGAAGGGTGACGACCGGGCCCCACCGGCCCTAGGCGATGAGAGTCCGCGGCGGCTCCGCCCCGGACGCTCCGCCTTCCCGCACCAGCCGCGCCGCCGCCGCGAGCCGCACCGCCGCCTCGTCGGCGACCGCCCCGGACACCGTGAACGGCAGCCGCACATACCCCTCGAAGGCGCCGTCCACCCCGAAGCGGGGGCCCGAGGGCACCCGTACGCCGACGCGCTCGCCGACCTCCGCGAGCCGGGATCCCGACAGGCCTCCGGCGCGCACCCACAGCGTCAGTCCGCCGACCGGCACATCGAACTCCCAGTCAGGCAGCTCGCGGCGCAGCGCGCCGACCAGCGCGGCGCTGTTGTCCCTGGCCTGGATGCGGCGCAGCTGAACGGCCTCCTCCCAACCGCCGGTGCTGAGCAGCCAGTTCACGGCCAGCTGCTCCAGGACCGGGGTGCCGAGGTCGGCATAGGCGCGCGCGGCCACGAGGCTGCGGATGACGTCGGGCGCGGCCCGCACCCAGCCGATGCGCATGCCCGCCCAGAACGCCTTGCTCGCCGAGCCGACCGTGATGACGGTGGAGCCCGACGGGTCGAAGGCGCAGACGCGGCGGGGCATGTCCAGGTCGGGGTCGAAGTGGAGCTCGGTCATGGTCTCGTCGACGACGAGCACGGTGCCGGCCGAGCGCGCAGCCTCGACGAGCTGCCTGCGCTGGTCCTCGTCGGCGAGCGCCCCGGTGGGGTTGTGGAAGTCGGCGACGACGTAGGCGAGCCGGGGCGCCGCGTCGCGCAGGACCTGCCGCCAGCGGTCGAGGTCCCATCCCGCGAGCCCCTCGGCCATGGCGACAGGGACGAGCCGGGCGCCCTCCTCGCGCATGAGCTGGAGGATGTTGGCGTACGAGGGCGACTCGACGGCGATGCGCTCGCCGCGGCCCGCGAACAGATGACAGATCGCGTCGATCGCGCCCATCGCGCCGGTGGTGACCATGATCTGCTCGGGCATCGTGGGGATGCCGCGGGCGGTGTAGCGCTCGGCGAGCATCTCGCGCAGCGCGGGCAGGCCCGCCGGGTAGTCGCCGTGGGTGTGCGCGTAGGGCGGGAGTTCGCCGAGCGCGCCCTGGACGGCGCGGGTCAGCCAGGGTTCGGGGGCGGGCAGGGCCGCGGTGCCGAGGTCGATCATCGAGCCGAGCGCCTCGGGCGGCAGGGGCTCGAGGCCGCGTGCGGGCAGCGGGTTCCCGGCCGGTACGGCGGTCCAGCTGCCCGCTCCCCTGCGCGATTCGAGGAACCCCTCGCCGCGCAGCGCCTCGTAGGCGGCGGCGACGGTCGTGCGGCTGACGGCCAGGGAGACGGCGAGCTCGCGCTCGGCGGGAAGGCGCGCCGCGACGGGCACACGCCCTTCGAGGACGAGGAGGCGGATGCCGTCGGCGAGGGCGCGGTAGGCGGGCGGGCGGCGGCTGCCGGAGCCCGGCGGGCGCGTCTGCTGGGAGGTGAGGAGCCGGGCGAGCTGAGCCGCGCCGACCGCCGAAGTCCACTGAGCCATCGCAGTCCAGTCCACCTTCCCCGAATTGGCCATGGTTGGCCTGTGATCCCAAGCCACAGAGTGTCATGCAACAGGCCACTACCACCACAGGGGGCTCCACTTGTCCGCGTCGTCCACACCACCCGGCGCCGGTCTCACCCGGCGCCTTCTCCAGCTCTACGCCGGCCTGGCGCTGTACGGCGTGAGTTCCGGTCTCCTCGTGGAGGCGGGACTCGGTCTGGAGCCGTGGGGCGTCCTCCACCAGGGCCTCGCGGAACTCACGGGGCTCTCCATCGGCGTCGTGTCGATCATCGTGGGCGCCCTGGTGCTGCTCCTGTGGATCCCGATCAGGCAGCGCCCCGGCCTCGGCACCGTCTCGAACGTCTTCGTGGTCGGCATCGCGATGGACGGCGCGCTGGCCGTCGTGCCAGATGTGCACGCCCTCGGGATCCGGATCCCGCTGATGGCGGCGGCGATCGTCCTGAACGGCGTGGCGACGGGCCTCTACATAGCCGCCTCCTTCGGGCCCGGCCCGCGCGACGGTCTGATGACGGGGCTGCACCGGCGTACCGGGCGCTCGATCCGGCTGGTGCGGACGACGATCGAGATCGCGGTGGTCGCGACCGGCTTCGCCCTCGGCGGCACCATCGGCGTGGGCACCGTCCTGTACGCCGTGGCGATCGGCCCACTGGCCCAGGTGTTCCTGAAGGTCTTCGCCGCCCCGGCGCCTCCAGAGGCACCCACCGTGGTTGCCGGAGCGTCACCCGAAGGGGCGATACTTCCGCGGTGACCACGCGCGTACCCCATCCCTATCTCGACCGGTCCGGACCCCTGGCCTTCGCTCATCGCGGCGGGACGGCCGACGGCCTGGAGAACACGATGGCGGCGTTCCGGCGCTCCGTGGACCTCGGCTACCGCTACATCGAGACCGATGTGCACGCCACGGCCGACGGCACGCTCGTGGCCTTCCACGACGCGACCCTGGACCGGGTCACCGACGGGGCGGGCCGGATAGCGGACCTGCCCTGGAGCGACGTGCGCCACGCGCGCGTGGCGGGCCGCGAACCGGTGCCGCTCTTCGAGGAACTCCTGGAGACCTTCCCCGACGTGCGCTGGAACGTGGACGTCAAGGCCGAGCGCGCGCTGCTCCCGCTGCTCGATCTGATCGGCCGGACGGACGCGTGGGACCGGGTCTGCGTCGGCTCGTTCTCGGAAGCCAGGGTCGCCAGGGCGCAGTCCCTCGCGGGTCCCCGGCTCGCGACGTCGTACGGCACGCGTGGCGTGCTCGGCCTGCGCCTGCGGTCCCTCGGACTGCCCGCGGCGCTGCGCCCTTCGGCGGTGTGCGCCCAGGTACCCGTGGCCCATTCGGGGATACGCGTCGTCGACCGCCGCTTCGTCCGCGCGGCCCACGCGCGCGGGCTCCAGGTCCACGTGTGGACGGTCAACGACCGCGCACAGATGAGTGAACTCCTCGACCTCGGCGTGGATGGCATCATGACCGATCACATCGAGACGCTGCGCGACGTACTCAGGGACCGGGGAGCCTGGACCTGACGGCCCGCAGGCCGCGTCCGGACACGGGGACAGCGAGGGGGCGCGGGTGGGCGGCGACACCGTGCGGGCACAGACGGCGGGCGACGACGCGGCGCAGCGGCGCCGGGAACAGCGCGGCTGGTACTTCTACGACTGGGCCTGCTCGGTCTACTCGACGAGCGTCCTCACGGTGTTCCTCGGGCCGTATCTGACGGCGGTCGCCAAGTCGGCGGCGGACGCGGACGGCTTCGTTCACCCGCTGGGGATACCGGTGCGGGCCGGCGCGTTCTTCGCGTACACCGTCTCCGCCTCGGTGATCGTCTCGATCCTGGTGATGCCGCTCGCGGGTGCGGCGGCGGACCGTACGGGCCGCAAGAAGCCGCTGCTCGCGATCTCGGCCTACCTGGGGGCCGCGGCGACCGCCGGGATGTTCTTCCTGGACGGGGACCGCTACCTCCTGGGCGGGTTCCTGCTCGTCGTCGCCAACGCCTCGCTCGCGGTGTCGATGGTGCTCTACAACTCCTATCTGCCCCAGATCGCACCCCCCGAGGAACGTGACGCCGTCTCCTCGCGCGGCTGGGCGTTCGGCTACGCGTCCGGGGCGCTCGTCCTGGTGGCGAACCTCGTCCTGTACTCCGGCCACGACTCCTTCGGTGTCTCGGAGTCGACGGCGGTACGGATCTGCCTGGCCTCGGCGGGCGTGTGGTGGGGCGCGTTCACGCTCGTACCGCTACGCCGCCTGCGGGACCGGCGCACGGCTCCCGCCTCCGGCGAGGCGGCCGCGGTCCCCGGCTGGCGTCAACTGGCCTCGACCGTGCGCGACATGCGCCGCCGCCCGCTGACGCTGTCCTTCCTGCTCGCCTATCTGGTCTACAACGACGGCATCCAGACGGTGATCTCGCAGGCATCCGTGTACGGCTCGGAGGAGCTCGGCCTCGACCAGTCGACGCTGATCGTGGCGGTGCTGCTGGTCCAGGTCCTGGCCGTCGCGGGGGCGCTCGCGATGGGGCGCCTCGCCCGTACGTACGGCGCGAAGAACACGATTCTCGGCTCGCTGATCGCCTGGACGGTCACGATCGGGGCCGGTTACTTCCTGCCGTCGGGGGCGCCGGTGTGGTTCTTCGCACTGGCGGCCGGGATCGGGCTCGTCCTCGGCGGCACGCAGGCGCTGTCGCGTTCTCTGTTCTCCCATCTGGTACCGGCCGGCAAGGAGGCCGAGTACTACTCCGCATACGAGATGAGCGACCGGGGAATGAGCTGGCTCGGACCGCTCGTTTTCGGCCTCGCGTACCAGTTGACCGGCAGTTATAGGGACGCCATCGTGTCCTTGGTGGCGTTCTTCATGATCGGCTTTGTGCTCCTTGCCCGGGTTCCGGTGAGGCAGGCGGTGCGGGCCGCGGGAAATCCCGTACCCACCCGGATTTAGCGCCTGGGGCCAAAGGCCGGTAGTGTACGCGTTTGGCCTGCCAGGCGTACCGTTACTGCACGTCAATATCGCAAAACGCCGGGTGACATCTGCTGGCAGATGTGACAAACCGGGCGCCGGTGGGTACAACAAGGGGCGGCTACGACGGCGACGCATGACCCGGAACCGGGAATCTTTACCGCCGACCGGACGTTGACCGGATGACGACGACAGCGACACCTGTCCTGTGGGCGACAAGCCCGGGAGGCACGATTCATGAGTGAGCGAGCTCTTCGCGGCACACGCCTCGTAGTGACCAGCTATGAGACGGACCGCGGCATCGACCTGGCTCCGCGCCAGGCCGTGGAGTACGCATGCGAGAAGGGACATCGCTTTGAGATGCCCTTCTCGGTGGAGGCCGAAATTCCGGCCGAGTGGGAGTGCAAGGTCTGCGGGGCCCAAGCACTTCTGGTCGACGGAGACGGCCCTGAGGAGAAGAAGGCCAAGCCCGCTCGTACACATTGGGACATGCTGATGGAGCGGCGCACTCGCGAGGAGCTCGAAGAGGTCCTCGAGGAGCGGCTCGCCGTTCTCCGATCAGGTGCCATGAACATCGCGGTGCATCCGCGCGACAGCCGCAAGTCCGCCTGATCCCTCGGGAGCAGCGGGAGCGCGACTGAACGAAGCCGTGGGCCGGACACACGTCACGTGTGTCCGGCCCACGGCTTTCGCCTGCCCGGCGCCGGTTATCGCCCGTCCGGCGACCGTCGGTTTCCGCACGTCCGGTGCCGGCGGGGCTCAGTGAGCTTCTGAGCCCCGCACACGCTCA
Source organism: Streptomyces sp. NPDC090032 (assembly GCF_044748025.1). Classification (NCBI taxonomy): domain Bacteria; kingdom Bacillati; phylum Actinomycetota; class Actinomycetes; order Kitasatosporales; family Streptomycetaceae; genus Streptomyces; species Streptomyces sp. NPDC090032. The sequence goes on from NZ_JBIVFF010000010.1 coordinate 63,585, forward strand.
CGGAGCGATCGGGGGGCGCGGACCCGCGTCGGGGCGTTGTGCGGGCCGCTCATCGTCCTTGATCACCTCGCCCTGGATGACCGTGCCGTCCGGCCGGTGCATCCGCGCCTGCTGGAACGCGTCCCCGAGGGTCCCGGGGGTGGCCGACTGCATCTTCCGCTCGATCGTCCGCTCCGTGTAGCGGCTCAGGGCCGTACGGACGGGCGGCACGAGCAGGAGGAGTCCCAGGGCGTCCGAGATCAGGCCCGGGATCATCAGGAGCAGGCCCGCCAGCATCAGCAGACCGTTGCCCCCGGCGCGCTGCTCGCCTGCCGGGACCGCGCCGCCCTGCTGCTGTTGCAGCGTCTCGCTCAGGTTCTTGAAGGCCCGGCGCCCGGCGCGCTTGATGACGACGGCGCCGAGCACGATGCCGGCGAGCAGCAGCAGGAAGACGGTGAATCCGCCTGCCGCGCCCGCCACCACGGTCAGCAGCCAGATCTCCAGGACCAGCCACGCGGCGATACCGAGCGGCAGGAACATGCGGACCCGGGAACGCCGGGGGGTGGCGGGGCGCGAAGGGGGCGGTGTGCCAGTCGTCATGCCCCCAGTGTGCCTGGGCCCCGACCCGAGTGGCGTAAGCGGGAGATCAAGATCGAACAGGCTACGGCTCAGGACTGCTTGCGGCCGATCACACGCCCCATGCGCTCGCCCACGCCCCAGGCGGTGACCCGCCACAGCGCCTCGACGACGATGTCACGGCTCATCTTGGAGTCACCGAGCTCGCGCTCGACGAACGTGATGGGCACCTCGACGACGTGGTAGCCGGCCCTGACCGCACGGCGCGCGAGGTCGACCTGGAAGCAGTAGCCCTGTGAGGAGACCTCGCCGAGCCCGAGGCCTTCGAGGGTCTCGCGGCGGAAGGCGCGGAAGCCGCCGGTGACGTCCCGGATCGGCACGTCGAGCAGCAGCCGCGAGTACGTACTGCCGCCGCGGGAGAGGAACTCGCGCGACTTGGGCCAGTTGACGACCCGCCCGCCCGGCACCCAGCGGGAGCCGAGCACGAGGTCGGAGCCCTTCAGCGCGGTCAGCAGCCGGGGCAGCTCCTCGGGTTGGTGGGACCCGTCGGCGTCCATCTCCACCAGGACGCCGTAGCCGTGCTCGAGGCCCCAGCGGAAGCCCGCGAGATAGGCCGCGCCAAGACCTTCCTTGCCCTGCCGGTGCAGGACCTGGACCTGCTCGTCGCCCGAGGCGAGCTCGTCGGCGAGCTTTCCCGTGCCGTCGGGGCTGTTGTCGTCGGCGACGAGGACATGCGCCTCGGGCACGGACGCGCGCACCCGGCCGACGATCGACTTGATGTTCTCCGCCTCGTTGTAGGTCGGGATGATCACCAGCGCCGTACCGAGAGGACCGAACTGCCGCCCACCGCCGTCGTTCACAGCTTCCCCTTAAGACTCCTGTACGAGGGGACCACCATAGCGAGAGTGCCTGTCGGCGCTGGTAAGGCGCCCTGCGCGGGACTGCGGGATCGGGGCCCGGTGCCCTTCGGGCCGACCTGGGACCCGCTGGCTGCGGGTCTACCGAGAGCCGTTGTCTACTGAGCGTCCGGGCCCCACCCGGGTCGCACCTTCCCCCGTGCTCCCGCGGAGCAGGGAGGGACCCCCATCCGGCCGGAACGTTCCAGCGCCCCATGGCGCGAGTGCTGGGCCTGGCTCCCAGTGGTGGTGCGCCGGTGCGGCGCACCACCCCCTGACCCAGCGGCGTTCATCGACTGCGCGGAGGTTCCCCGGTCGGACGTCCAGTGGTGGACCCGGCAGAACCTACCCGTCGACCGCTCCCAGCTGTCAACAGCCCTTTGACCTGCGATGATTGGGGAAACCGCCTGGTCAGTGCCGAGGATCCGCAGGTCGCGCGAACGCGCGTCGGAGCGCGATCGGCCGTACGGCGCCCGCCTACATCACTCGTCCGGCCCTACGTACACGGTCCGTCCGCCGACCACCGTGCGCAAGCAGAGCGGCAGTTGGGCACCCGGCGTGAGATCGGGGAGACCGGGCGTCCCGGAGCGCGGGTCGGTCGACCAGCGCGCGACGCGGTCGTCGGGCGCCTGGACGACGAGCTCCTCGGTGCGCCACACGGCGTAGTCCGCCGGGGCGCCCGGAACCAGGATTCCCGCGTCGTCCCGGCCGACGGCGCGCCAGCCGCCGCGGGTGTGCGCGGTGAACGCGGCCCGCACCGACACCCGGTGCTCGGGCGTGCGGTGGAAGGCCGCGGCGCGGACCGTGCCCCACGGGTCGAGCGGGGTGACCGGACTGTCGGAGCCGAAGGCCAACGGGACGCCCGCGCGCAGGAGCGCGGCGAACGGGTTGAGGGTGCGGGCCCGTTCGACGCCGAGGCGGTCCGCGTACATGCCGTCCTCGCCGCCCCACAGGGCGTCGAAGGCGGGCTGCACGGAAGCGGTGAGGCCGAACTCGGCGAAGGAGGCGATGGTCTCCGGCGACAGCATCTCGGCGTGCTCGACACGGTGCCGTGCGGCCCTGACGCGGGCGAGGCCGACCTTCTCGGCAGCGGCGCGCACGCCGTCCACCACGGCGGTCACCGCGGCGTCCCCGATGGCGTGGAAGCCCGCCTGGAGTCCCGCCTCGGTGCAGGCGACGACATGGGCGGTGACGGCGTGGGCGTCCAGGTAGGACGTGCCGGTGTGCCCGGCGGCCGCGTCTGCGTACGGCTCGTGCAGGCAGGCCGTGTGGGAGCCGAGGGCTCCGTCCACGAAGAGGTCGCCCGCGGCGCCGACGGCGCCCAGCGCACGGGCCCGCTCGATGTCCCGGTCGGCCCAGTAGCCGACGACCCGGGGGCCGGCCTCCTCGGCGGCCAGCCGCAGCAGGCCGGTGAAGTCGTCCTCGGAGGAGATGTCGGGGCCGCCGCACTCGTGCACGGAGCCGATTCCCAGGGAGGCCGCGTGCCGCAGGGCCGCACGCTGGGCATCCGCGCGCTGCTGCGGGGTGACGGCGGCGTGGGCGGCTGCGCGGACGGCGTGGTGGGCGTCGCGGGTGAGCGGTCCGTCGGGGGTGAAGCCGGGGCGGTCGGCGATGCCGGGCACGAGGTCGAGCAGGGCCGTGGTGACGGCGGCCGAGTGGACGTCGATACGGGAGAGGTAGAGCGGGCGGCCGCCGGTCGCCTCGTCGAGCTCGGCGCGGGTGAGGGGCGCGCCGTCGGGCCAGCGGGCCGCGTCCCAGCCGTGGCCGAGGAGGATCCGGTCGGTGGGGCGGGCGGCCGCGTGGGCGCGGACGAGGGCGAGCGCCTCGCCCCGGGTGCGGGCCGCGGAGAGGTCGAGGCCGGTCAGGGCGAGCCCGGTCGACGTGGTGTGGACGTGGGCGTCGGTGAACGCGGGAGTGACGAGGGCGCCTTCGAGGTCGACGACCTCGTCGACCCCCTCGGCGAACGCGTCCGCCGCGCCTTCGGAGCCGACCCAGGCGACGTGCCCCCGCTCGACGACCATGGCCGTGGCGAAGGGGTCGGCGGGGCTGTGGACGTCGCCTCCGCGCAGAAGGACGGTGCGGGACTGCGCCGGTGCGGGCGGCGTGGGGGTCGTACTCATGGGGACAGTTTCCCGCGTTTGTGCCCACGGTCCGCACCCGGGGCCCGAACGGCCCGGACCCGAGCCGGTCAGACGCGGGGCGGCCGTGCCTCGTACGGCGTGGAGAGGACGACGGTCGTGCGGGTGGAGACGCCGGCCAGGGAGCGCACCCGGGCCAGCAGGTTCTCCAGGTCGTGCGGGGTCTCCACGCGGACCTTGAGGATGTAGTTCTCGTCGCCGGCGACGCTGTGGCAGGCCTCGATCTCGGGGACGCCCGCGAGGCGTTCCGCGATGTCGTCGGGGGCGCTCGGGTCGAAGGGTTTCACCGAGATGAAGGCGGTGAGCGACAGGCCGACCGCCTCGGGGTCGACGACCGCGGCATAGCCGCGGATGACTCCGCGCTGTTCGAGGCGGCGCACGCGCTGGTGCACCGCGGACGTGGACAGGCCGGTGGCCTTGCCCAGGTCGGTGTAACTCATCCGCCCGTCCTTGACGAGCAGCTGCACGATCTGTCGGTCGAGCTCCTCCATGGCGCAGAACCTACAGGTCCCTTGATCCCCCGGGATACCCGAGCGGCCCACCGGGCGGATACGCCTGCCTGGTCCGTTCGGGACATCGGGGTGCGTACGCCTACCTGCCGCCCGACCTCCGCAATCGGCATGTGACGAAGACCACACCTGTCGAACCGTGTCCACGCGCGTGCCACGATTACCCCCACGACGGGACGGGAAGTGCTTGCTGTGGTCGAGGCCGCAGCGCCTTGTCGGCCCACCCGAGGGGGAGAGTCCCATGCAGAATGTGAAGCGTCCCGGTCGCCCTGCCCGCAGTCGGCAGCAGCCGGTGAACGAGCCCGAGCCGGAGGGCGTCGAACCGGCGGACACCGGAATCGACGCGTTCGACGAGTACGACACCTTCGAGATGTACCGGGTGTTCTGCCCGGACTGCGCGCAGCCGATCGCGCTGCTCGCCGACGAGGACGTGCTGCCGGAGCACGCGCTGTGCGCCTCGCCGTGGAACCCGTTCGGCCTCACGGTCTGCGCCGGTACGGGCCGCGCCGCGGCCGACGCCCGGCCCGCCGACGACTCGGCGGAGGCTCAGGAACAGGACACCGCCCTCCTGTTGACGCTCCCTCAGGGCCTCGACTGGCGGATGCAGCCCTTCTCGCACGTGGGCGGCCCGGGTTCGCGCCCTCTGCGCGTCCCCGAGCAGACGCAGACGCGGCGCGCGGCCGCCTGACGGCGCCTCAACTCCAGTAACTGCCCTGCACCATGGCCCGCAGACTGGCGTGGTGCAGGATCAGTGTGTCCGGATCGTCCGGCACGGCCACCTCACCGAAGTACACCTGCCGATAGGCGACGCGCAGCATCACGACGGCGTGGCGCAGGGCGGCGTACAGGGTGTGGAAATCCATGTCGCGCGGTGTGTGACCGGTGAGTTGGGCGTAGCGGCGCTCGATGTCCTCGCGGCGCAGGAAGCCGGGCAATCCGGCCTGGCCGAAGCTCTCGGTCAGGTCCTGGAAGAAGCGGTGCAGGTACACGGTCCAGCCGAGGTCGACCTCGCGCGGGGCCAGGGCCGCCATCTCCCAGTCGAGCACGGCGGCCGGTTCGAAGCCGTCGTAGATGATGTTCCCGATGCGGGCGTCGCCCCAGTTCAGGACGGGTTCGCCCTCGTCGGCGGGCCAGAGTTCGGCGAGCCGCTCGAAGGCGCTCTCGATGAGCGGTGACGGCGGCAGACCGTCCACCACCCAGGCGTAGTAGGCGCGTTGGGCATCGACGTGGCGGCGCAGGGCGCTGCCCTTTCCGGGTGCGGCGAGGAACTCGGCCTCGGACGCCGGGACTCCGTCGTGCAGCCGGGCGATGAGCCGCACGGTCGCGTCCTGGAGCCGTGCGCGCTCGGCGTCCGTCGCGGCGTGCAGCCAGTTGCCCTCGTACGTGTAAGGCATGACGTCCGGCGGTACGCGGCCCTCGACGCGCTCCATCACGAAGAACGGAGCGCCCAGCGGCCCGGGATCCTCCTCCAGCCACAGGACCCGCGGCACCGGCAGCCCGGTCCGCTCGCCTGCGAGCCGCATCGTGCGGTACTGACGCAGCATGTCGTAGTCGGGGAAGATCGTGTACGCCGACGGGTCGGCGGCGAGTCTCAACGCGCAGGCACGGACGGGCGGTTCGGGGTGTTCGATGTCGAAGAGCAGCGTCTCGCTGGACATGCCGTTGGACTCGGGGACTCTCACGTCGACCGCCTTGGCACCCGGCAGCCGGGCGGCGAGCCACGTGGTGAGCCGGCGGGCCACTTCCTCGGGCTCGCGGGTGCTGGTGCGCGGACGGGGTGCTGTCGCCATCGCAGGCTCCTTTCAAAGCGCCACGGAACTCAGGGCGTGCGGCGTGACCGATGCCAGGGGCGTCACCGGCCTCAGGGGCGTCACCGGCTTCAGTGCGCCACGGAGTCGTAGCCGGTGAAGCCGCTCGGGTCGTGCCGGCCGAAACGAGGGGCGTCACCGGCTTCAGTGCGCCACGGAGTCGTAGCCGGTGAAGCCGCTCGGGTCGTGCCGGCCGAAACTGCCGTGCTCGAAGATGCCGTGGCCGACCTGGCCGTCCAGGGTGAAGCGCGCCGCGTGGTCGATGACGCCGTAGCCGGCCATCGGGTGAGCGGTGGGGTCGGACAGGTCGTAACTGCGGCGGTCGGTCCAGTCACGGCCGCGCCAGGTGCCGTGCTGCCAGTCGTCCGCGGGCGGGTATCCGGCGCCGACGGCGAGCGGGGACGAGGCGAGGATCTCGACGCCGAGTTCCAGGGGCTTGCGGGAGAGCGGGTCCGTGAGGTGGATGACGGCGCTCTCGGGGTGGCGGGTGCCTGTCCGGTAGGTGATGTCGGCCTGGGGCCAGCCGAGTTGGAGGTCCGGGCGGCCGTCGCGGACGAGGGTGGCGTCGTTGAGGGTGCGGTAGCCGTCCGCGTCCTCCTGGACGATCACCATCAGGAAGCGGTCGTCGAAGCGGACCGGTGACCAGATCCAGTGGAAGCCCTCGGTCCTGTTCTCCTCGGCGAGCCGGCCGCCCTCCTCGCCGGGGACCGGGCGCACGCCCCAACTGCGGTCGCGGGTGCCGGTCCAGCCGTCCAGCGACACCTCCCGCCCGCCGATGCGGAGCCGGCCGTCACAGCGCCCGGCCTGCACGAAGCGCCTGCCCTCAAGGGTGAGGCGGCCGCCTCGGCGCTGGGTGTGGTGGGGCTCCCAGAGGGCCGGGAACGCCGCCGACCAGTTGATCTCGTACGAGAGTCCGTCGGGGTCGTCCGGGTCGGCCGCGCAGGTCAGGACGAAGTCCTTCAAGGGCCGTTCGACGTGGATCCGGAGCGGGCCGACGGCGAGTTCCATGCGGGCGTCGTCGCGCAGGGCGTCGGAGGCGCGGACCGCGTGGAGGGTGTCGCCGACGCGCAGGCTCGCGTACGCGTCGATGACGCCGAGGTTCGGGTAGACGCCGAGACCGAGGATGAGCAGGAACTCTCCGGTGGGGTCGACGAGATGGAAGATGCACCGGTCGTAGGCGTTGCGGTCGCCGGTCGCGACGTGCTTCATGGACAGCGGTACCTGGTGGACCGGGTATTCGTCGAGTGCGACGGGGCGGTCGTCTGCCACGCGTTTCCTCCCTGGGCGTACGGCGGTTGACGTCGCCCGGAGGGGTGCGGCCCCCGGCGGCGGAGTTGACGGTACGTCAGCTCGGCGGCCGGAGCCAGATGTGTGCGCGGACCTGAATGCGGCGACGGCGGGATCAGGCCGGGCGCGGGGCCGACCCTGAATCCAAACGAAAAGGCCCTAGAACTCACGCCCCCATACCCACAACGGTGACCTGTCCGGCGCGGGCGCGTTGGCCCGGCATGCCCCTCACGCAGACCGCCACCGGCCGTCGTCGTCGCCTCCTGGTCCCCGTCACCGCAGAATCGGTTCCGCAGCCGCCGCCCCCGGAGCGCCCCGCCCCCCAGGACCCCCCATCTACCGCGCACTGGTCAGCCACTGGGCCGACCGCGGCAAGACCCTGCCGGGGCACCACGATCCGGAGTGGACCCGGCTGGTGGCGCCCCCGGTCAGAACGGGGCAGTTCAGCGACTTTCAGGACCGGCGAGGTGCCGGGCGATGACCATGCGCTGGATCTGGTTGGTGCCCTCCACGATCTGGAGCACCTTGGCCTCGCGCATGTAGCGCTCGGCCGGGAAGTCGGTCGTGTAGCCGTACCCCCCGAGCACCTGGACGGCGTCCGTGGTGACCTTCATCGCCGTGTCCGAGCACATCAGCTTGGCCATCGCGGCCTGCTTGGAGAAGGGCCGGCCCGCGTCGCGCAGGCGGGCCGCCGTCAGATAGAGCGCCCGGCCGGCCTCGATCTGCGTGGCCATGTCGGCGAGCATGAAGCGCAGGCCCTGGAAGTCGGCGACGGGCCGCCCGAACTGCTCGCGCTCCGTGGCGTACGCCACCGCCTCGTCGAGGGCCGCCTGCGCCACCCCTATCGCGCAGGCCGCGATGCCGAGCCGCCCCGAATCGAGGGCGGACAGGGCGATCGCGAAGCCCTGTCCCTCGTCGCCGATCCGGCGCGCGTCGCTCACGCGCACCCCGTCGAAGTGGACCTGCGCGGTGGGCGAGCCCTTCATCCCCATCTTCTTCTCGGGCGCCGCGGCGCTCAGCCCCTCGGCGTCACCGGGGACCAGGAACGCGGTGATGCCACGCGCCCCCTCGCCGCCGGTACGCGCGAGAACGGTGTAGAAATCGGCGACGCCGCCGTGCGTGATCCAGGCCTTCGTGCCCGTGATCACCCAGTTGTCGCCTTCGCGGACCGCCTTGGTCCGCAGGGACGCGGCGTCGGAGCCCGAGGACGGCTCGGAGAGGCAGTACGCGCCCAGCAGGCCGCCGCCGAGCATGGCGGGCAGATACTCGACCCGCTGCTCCTTGGTGCCGAAATTGGCCAGTGCGTGACAGGCCAGCGAGTGGACGCTGACGCCGAGGCCGACCGTGAGCCGGGCGGCGGCGAGCTCCTCCAGTACCTGGAGGTAGACCTCGTACGGCTGGTCGCCGCCGCCGAAGCCGGAGTCGTAGGGGAGGCCGAGCAGGCCCGACTCGGAGAGCAGCGAGAACGTCTCGCGGGGGAAGCGTCCGGCGTCCTCCTCCTCGGCCGCGCTCGGAGCGATCTCGCGCTGCACGAGCTCACGTACGAGCGAGAACAGATCCCGGGCCTCGTCCGTGGGCAGTTGACGGTCCACCGGCTGCGGGGCGCGGTCGGGCATATCGACGCTCTCCTCCCTGTCGGGCACTGCGGCGGTCGCGCGCGGGGTGGTGCGGCGGCGCCGTGTTCGAGCCGCCGCCGAGGGCTCCCTTCCGGTTCTCGGACGGGCGCTGACCAGCGGCTGCGGCCCGTTGAGTATGCCCGTTCGACGGCGGCCAGTCACCAGTTAACGACCGCTTACTTCAAAGATACCGAAAAGACGGCGGCGGGGCGGCCGGGAGCGGTCCGGGGCCGCCGCCGGAAGCCGCGGGGAGCCACCCGATCGGCCTGAGCACATTGGTCCGCACCATTGACCCCACTGGTCTAGTCCTCCTAAGGTTCCCTGCAACGTCTTAACGCGTTCATGCCAAAGACTCGTGACACGGATCGCGTGACGACGCCCCCGAGGTCCACAGCAAATCCCCCCACGCTCCCCTCCCCCCACGAGGAGACACGATGCTCAGACCGCACCGTCCCCGCGCCCCCTTCCGGGCGCTCCTTTCCGCCGCGTGTTGCGCCGTTCTCGGCGCCGGACTGCTCGCCTCCGCCGGCACCGCCACAGCGCAGAACGAGACCGGCCCCCAGGCAGCCGCGGCCGGTTCGAAGGTCGTCGGCTACTTCACCGAATGGGGTGTCTACGACCGGAACTACCACGTCAAGAACATCGAGACGTCGGGCTCGGCCGACAAGCTCACGCACATCAACTACGCCTTCGGCAACGTCACCGGCGGCAAGTGCGCCATGGGCGACTCGTACGCCGCGACCGACAAGGCGTACACCGCCGACCAGGCCGTGGACGGCGTCGCCGACACCTGGGACCAGCCGCTGCGCGGCAACTTCAATCAGCTGCTCAAGCTGAAGAAGCTGCACCCGAACCTCAAGATCCTCTGGTCCTTCGGTGGCTGGACCTGGTCGGGCGGGTTCACCGACGCGGCCAAGGACCCGGCCGGTTTCGCCCAGTCCTGCTACGACCTGGTCGAGAACTCCAAGTGGGCCGGTGTCTTCGACGGCATCGACATCGACTGGGAGTACCCGAACGCCTGTGGCCTGACCTGCGACACGAGCGGGCGCGACGCCTACAAGAACGTGCTGAGCGCCCTGCGTTCGAAGTTCGGCTCCAGCGCGCTGGTCACGTCCGCGATCCCGGCCGACGCCTCCGACGGTGGCAAGATCGACGCCACCGACTACGCCGGCGCCGCCCAGTACGTCGACTGGTACAACCCGATGACGTACGACTACTTCGGGGCCTGGGACGCGCAGGGGCCGACCGCCCCGCACTCACCCCTGACCTCGTACAGCGGCATCCCGAAGGCGGGCTACAACACCGACGCCACCATCACCAAGCTCAAGGGCCTCGGCGTCCCGGCGTCGAAGCTGCTCCTCGGCATCGGCTTCTACGGGCGCGGCTGGACCGGCGTCACGCAGGCGGCGCCCGGCGGCACGGCGACCGGCCCGGCGCCCGGCAAGTACGAACAGGGCATCGACGACTACAAGGAGCTCAAGTCGAAGTGTCCGGCGACGGGCACGGTCGGCGGCACCGCATACGCCTACTGCGGCAACAACTGGTGGAGCTACGACACCCCGGCCACCATCGCCGGGAAGATGGACTACAAGAACCAGCAGGGCCTCGGCGGCACATTCCTCTGGGAGCTCAGCGGTGACACGACGAACGGCGAGCTGATCAGGTCGGTCAACTAGCCTTTCACGCAAGGCACTTGGGGCGGGGGATGCGCGGCGTCCCCCGCCCCGTTCCCTCGCCCGTTCCCTCGCCCTTCCGCCCCTTCGCGCGTCGCGTCAGGGCCGGGCGGGCGCCGGGCAGTCCGGCTCGAACTCCTCGACGACCCGCAGGGTCTCGCCGAGCAGGCGCACCAGGAGCTCACGCACCGTGTCCCTGGCGGGCCTGCGCTCGCCGATCCAGTCGAGCGTGACCCCCTCGACGCTGCACAGCCAGCCGAGCAGTGCCATCCGCGCGACCCGGGGAATGTCGCGGCGTCCGTACGCGCCCTCGGCGATGGCGGCGATCATCGCCTCGCGCACCCCGTCCCGTATGGCGTGCACCTCGGCGTCGAATCCGACACCGCCGCTGATGATGGTGCGGTACGCCGCCTGGTGGTGCTCGGCGTAGCGGAGATAGCCGTCGATGGTGCGGTGCACGCGGTCCACGGGCGCGAGGTCACCTACGCCGCCCGCGCGCGACCAGGTCGGCGACGGACTCCTCCACGATCGCGAGGTAGTAGCCGCGCTTCGACTTGAAGTAGTAGTAGATCAGCCCCTTGGCGACGCCCGCGTGCCGGGCGATGTCGTCCATCGACAGCGCGTCGTAGGACGTGTCGGCGAACAACTTCCGCCCGATGGTGATGAGTTCGGCGCGCCGCGCCACGGACCGGTCGGTGCCGCGCGCCTGCGGGCGCGCGAGACCGACGTCCGTACCGCGCTGTTGACTATTATTCAATTTCCGCCCCAGTCTCCAACTGCCGACGGGACACCCGCGGTTCGAACCTTCCCACGCACTCCCCCTTTCCCGCGCGCTCCCTGCGCATGCGGACGATGTACGGGAGGAACAGTGAGCGAAGCACACCGGCACGGCAGATCCGACTGGAAGAAGACGGCGGTTGTCGCGCTGCCCGCGGTCCTCGCGGTCGCCGCGTCGGCCTCCGTGATGGCGCAGGGCGCGCTCGCCGCGTCGTTCGCCGTCTCCGGCACCGGCTTCCAGGTCTCCTCCGGCAACCTGAAGAGCCAGGGGCTCGCGTCGTACCTCCAGACGGACCGCGACGTCGACGGCGAGGGCCATCCCGTGGCGCTCCTCGGGATCGGGAACGCGACACTGAGCGACATCTGCCAGGCGGCGCAGGTCAAGACTCCCGTCGGAACAGTGGTGTTCAAGCTGACGGCGGGCGGTGACGCGGGCCAGGTCACCGCGAGCGATCTCGTCATCGACGGCGAGGACCTGGTGGGCGACGCCCGGTTCGGCACGGCGGAGATCGGGCGCGACGCCTCCACCCTGGACGCGGTGAACGGAGTCCAGGGCGAGCGGGACAAGTTCGGGCTCCAGGCGCGCGGCATCGAGGTCGCCGAGGTCAGGTCGCACGCCTGGTCCGCGACCGGCGGGAACTTCCGGCTCAAGGGCATGAAGGTCGATGTGAGCAGCGGCGGCAAGAAGTGCTTCTGAGGGGCGGATGGCTGGACAGACGGCTGGACGATGGGCTGCCGCTGAGAGAACTGCGCCGGGTGGTGCGCGAGTGGCGCAGGACGCGGCCGTTCTGGGCGGGGCTGCTGCTCATCCTCGGCGGCACCGAACTCCTGCTCGTACCCCTTTCCCCACTGACGGTCCTGGTCAGCCTGGGGCTCGGCGGGATCGCGGCGATCGGCATCGGGATCGCGCTGGTCGTCGCGGGCGGCTTCCTGTGGCTACTGCCGCACACCCGCCACTACGTCAGCCTCAACGCCCTGATCCTGTCCGTCCTTTCGTTCGCGGCGACGAACCTCGGCGGGTTCGTCGTCGGCATGGCCCTCGGGATCGCCGGCAGCGCCATGGGGTTCGGCTGGACGCCCACGCCGGACGACGCGGCGGGGCGGACGAAGGTGCGCGACCACCAGGGCACCCGTACGCTCGCCGTCCTGCTGCCCCGGCGCTCTCCCGTGCGGTGGCTCTACGGGCTCGTGGGGCTCCCGGACCGGCACTGGCGCGTCGAGCCGGGCGCCGGGGAGAGCCGGGTCACATCAGTCCGGCCTGCGTGACGAACATGGCGAGGACCACGACGAAGGTCCAGCCGAGGACGTGCTCAAGAATCTTGGGCCCATCGTCCTTGGGGCCGCCGGTGCGGGTCCGGGCAGCACGGTTCGTGGCGGTGGTCGCGGTCATGGCATCTCGCTGAGGTCGTCCGGCAGTGGCATCCCCCCACTGACCCGTCCACCATGCCACCGCCGCGACCGCTTGTGGGCGAGAGCTTGGTCACGCACCACTTCGGAACGCGGCATGCCACGGCCCCTCCCGAACGCGCCGGGAGGGGCCGTGGCAGGTTCCTCAGCGGACACCGACCGCCTGGAGCGCGCGGCTCTGCTTCGGGGTCGGGTGGGCCGGGAAGTACAGGTAGCAGACGCCGCCGGTGCCGGACACGACGCTGCCACTGGCGTTGTACCTCTTGGTACGGAGCCAGATTTTCTCCCACTCCGCCCTCTTGTAGACGCGGCGCACTGCCGTGTCACTCGGCGACGCCGGGTCGTTGGCGATCACGTCCCCGTCCGCGGTGAAGCCGATCACCGTCATGAGGTGTCCGGACGTCCCGTAACCCGCACCCGTCAGCTCCTCCTTGAGGAACGACTGAGACGTTATGGCCGGGATCCCCGCCGCGATCAGGGTCTCCAGATCACCGAGCGAGCCGAGCCGCGTGACGACCCCCTGAAGATCCTTGTACGTCGCCGCGTAGGCAGCGTTGAAGGGCCAGTTCCCACAGCCCTCGTACTGGTAGTCGTACGTGAAGCGGGCCGCGTGGCAGACCTGCGGGTCGGCGTAGTCCGGGTTGACCCAGGAAAGATCGCCCGAGGAGGGCTCGCGGCCCCAGTACTCGACGATCATCTGCGAGGACGTGGGGCTGCACCAGGCCTCGCCGCCGTTGTCGTACTCGGGGTACTGGCCCGCGTGGATGCTCTGCGAGTAGCGCGGCACGGACAGCTCCTTGGCGAGCCCCGGCTTCGAGGCCGGCACCGAGAAGCGGTCGGGAACGTCGGAGCCCATGGCGCCGAGCCGCCATACAAGGGGCGACGCCTTGGAACCCGGGGTGCGGTACAGGGTCAGCCGCAGACGGTAGGAGACGAGGCGCAGGCCCGAGGCCGCGTCGTCGATGGAGAAGGTGTCCGTCCAGATGCTGGACCTGCCGTCCGACTGGTCGTCGACGGAGGTCCGCCGGATGTCCTGGTCGCCCGCGGCCCAGCGGCCCATCACGTACCAGGGAGTCGCCGCGCCGTCGGAGTACGTGCCCTGGAGCTCGATCTGGATCCACGTACCGGCCGGGGTGCGCGCGTTCCAGGAGGCGATGACCTCCGTGGCGGGCACCGACAGGCGGTGCGCCAGGGAGGTCCACCGGCCGTACTCCCAGGCGGCAGTCTTACCCGTGTGCGGATCCGTGTAGTCGGTGCGGCCCTCGGGGGTCGCGAGCGTGAGCCCGGGGCGGGCCCCGGCGACCGCGCGGGTGCCGGCCGCCGTTCCGGAGCGCCAGTCCGTGTGGGAGGTCCAGGCGTGGTTGTCCACGAGGCGCGGGGCCGCGTGAGCTCGCTCCGGTGCGCCGGTGTCGGCGACGGCGGGACCCGCGGTCGTGGCGAGCGCGGCGGCGCCCGCGGTGGCAGCGGCGGCGGTGAGCAGGGTTCTGCGGGACAGAGGTTCGGGTCGGGTCATGGACGGGGCTCCCCCAGTCGACGAGATATCCGTAAAGGGGCGGGTGAGGTGCACGACAGTGCGCCAACTATGGCCGGTACCCGCTGACTTCCACCAGCGTTTCCGGTCCGGTCGTCACTACCAATATTGGCCTGTACCACTGGCATGACCTGCGGCGGCGCGCGGGAAACCGGCCGGACGCCTCCCGTACCCTTGCGGGCGATGACCTTCCAGCCCCTGCCGCTCCCCCGGCTCGCCGCGACCCTGCGGGCCCTGCCGCCCTCCTGCGGGCCGGTCCGGCTGATCGCCGTCGACGGGCACGCGGGCTCCGGCAAGTCGACGTTCGCCGCCCGGCTCGCCGAGGCACTCGGGCAGGCGCCCGTCCTGCACCTCGACGATCTCGCCAGCCACGACGCCCTCTTCGACTGGACGGCGCGGCTCCGCGAGCAGGTCGTCGATCCGCTCTCCCGCGGCGAGAGCGCCCGGTACGAGCCGTACGACTGGAACGCCCGGCGCTTCGGCACCCCGCGCGCCCTGGCGCCCGCGCCGGTGGTCCTGATGGAGGGCGTGGGCGCGGGCCGGCGTTCGGTACGGCCCTTCCTGGCGCGACTGTTGTGGATGGACACGCCCGAGGAGGTGTCCTGGGAGCGGGGACGGCGACGGGACGGACCGGCGCAGCGCGACTTCTGGGACGGCTGGATCCGAGCGGAGCGCGCGCACTTCGCCGACGACCCCTCGCGCCCCTTCGCGCAGACATTGGTACGTGAGTGCTCTGAGGGCTACGAGGCACGTCAGATGCCTCCCGGGGCCTGACTTCCGACGCCTTCCGTCACTCACCGTGAGGGGCCGTCGGCAGCGCGCTGCCCCCTCCTGAGCCGCCTTCCGCCAGTTTCCGCGAGTGCCTCAACTCGGCTTGACCGACGGGCCGTACAGGACTTACGTTCTGAATGTGCGGCCTTACGGGGTCGCCGGCAGACGCGAAGCCCCCGGTTGTTCCCCCGTGATCGGGGGCTTCGTTCTGCCCTGTTCACCCTTTCAGGGGTGCGATGAGCCCCGATCCGTTCACCCTCGGTCACCGTCCGGCCCCGCCCCCACCTGCGCCGTCCCTCTCGGATCCGGCCCTGCGGCGCCCTCGGCCGACGACTCCTGCGCAGGTACGATGCCTTTCGGTGCGGCCCAGGGACGGCGCGCGGTCCGCACCGTGACAACTCCCGTCCACAGCACATCGGTTCGGCGCAGGAGCCGGCGGGCACCGGCCCGGCGGCGCACCACGGGGGCACGGTTTGTGGGGGACGTGATGGACTTCGGCACACAGGGCTCGCCCGGCCCGGCCGACCTCGCCTGGGTGCGTGGCGTGGACGCCTACACCATGGGCGCCTATCCACAGGCCGAGGAGGAGTTCCGGGCCGCGGTCCGGATGGATCCCGGCATGGCCGACGGCTGGCTCGGGCTGCACGCCTTACGCATCGACACGACGACGGCGCTGCTGCGCATGTTCCGGCACCGCGACCGGTTCGGTGAGCAGCGCACGCGGCACCGGCGCACTCTCAACTCCTGGTACTGGCTTGGCTGGTGGGTGCAGCCCGTCCTGGAGCGGCCGCGCGATCTGCTGCTCGCGCACGCGTCGCACTGGCTCGACGGGCGCCATGTCCCGGACCTGGACGGGGCGTTGGCGACGCTCCCGCGCGTGGACGCGGATCCGCAGGTGCGGTTCCTGCACGCCTGCCGTGCCTACCTCGTCAAGGACTGGGAGCAGCTGGTCCGGCACACGGACCCGCTGATCGACGACGGGCTCCTCGGCATCGAGGCCGGGCTCTTCGGCGGGATGGCCCGGGTGCGCCTGGAGATGTACGGGCAGGCCGAGCCGCTGCTGTCCGCCGCGTTGATGCGCTGCCGCAGCGAGCAGCCCCAGCGTAAGGAGCTGCGCTACTGGCTGGCCCGCGCGCACGAGGGCACCGGCCGCTCCGCCGCCGCGCTCCCCCTGTACCGCGCCGTGCACCGCGTGGACCCCGCCTTCATGGACACCTCGGCCCGCCTCGCGGCCATCGCCGAGAGCGACGGCTACGGCGACTTCGGCGACGGCACGGACGTCAGTCCCCTCACTCTGACCGGGCTGGGCCAGGACGTGCTGGACGGCTCCGAGTCGATGGACCCGCTGTACGAGGGCGACGGCCGGGACCTGAAGGTGAGCGAGCCCGATCTGCCGCCGCCCGGCGCCGTGCCCGCCGAGACGGACGTGGTCCGCGAGAAGGCCGTCGTACCGATCACGCCGCAGCTGCCGGCCGGGCCAGCCGACCCCGCGCTCCTCGAGGAGGCCCTCGCCGAGCTGGAGCGGATGGTCGGCCTGGAACCCGTGAAGCGGCAGGTGAAAGCGCTCTCGGCACAGCTGAACATGGCGCGCCTGCGGGCCGGGCAGGGCCTGCCCGTGCAGCCGCCGAAACGGCACTTCGTCTTCTCGGGCCCCTCCGGCACCGGCAAGACCACCGTGGCCCGCATCCTGGGCCGCGTCTTCTACGCGCTCGGCCTGCTCGGCGGCGACCATCTCGTGGAGGCCCAGCGGGCCGACCTGGTCGGCGAGTACCTGGGCCAGACGGCCGTGAAGGCGAACGAGCTGATCGACTCGGCGATCGGCGGAGTCCTGTTCGTCGACGAGGCGTACGCCCTGTCGAACTCGGGCTACGGCAAGGGCGACGCGTACGGCGACGAGGCGCTTCAGGTCCTCCTCAAGCGCGCCGAGGACAACCGGGACCACCTCGTGGTGATCCTCGCGGGCTACCCCGAGGGCATGGACCGCCTCCTCGCGGCGAACCCCGGGCTGTCCTCGCGCTTCACGACGCGGGTCGACTTCCCCTCGTACCGGCCCCTCGAACTCACCGCGATCGGCGAGGTGCTCGCCGCGGAGAACGGTGACGTCTGGGACGAGGAGGCCCTCGACGAGCTGCGCTCCATCAGCGGACACGTCGTCGACCAGGGCTGGATCGACGAACTCGGCAACGGAAGGTTCCTTCGGACGCTGTACGAGAAGTCGTGCGCCTACCGGGACCTGCGGCTGACGGGGTACGCGACCACGCCGACGCGGGACGACCTGTCGACGCTGCGGCTGCCCGATCTGATGCAGGCATACGGAGAGGTCCTCTCGGGGCGGGGGCCCCAGGATCCGTCGGCGATGTGACATGACCAAGGGGCGGGCCCGTAACGGGACCCGCCCCTTCGCCGTACGGCTGTCAGCCTGCCAGCGCCTCCTCGGGCGCCTCGGCCCGCGGCTCCGCCACCCGTGACCCGGGCGCCGGAGCGTCCCGGTGCGCGGGGTCACGGACCTCGCCGACGAGCATCTCCAGGACGTCCTCCAGGGCGACCAGGCCGAGGACCCGGCCCGAGGCGTCGGCGACCTGCGCCAGGTGCGTCGCGGCGCGGCGCATCACCGTCAGGGCGTCGTCGAGCGGGAGTTCGGCGCGCAGCGTCGTCATGGGACGCCAGATCTGCTGCGGCACCGCGCGGTCGTGGTCGGCGGAGTCGATCAGGTCGAGGACGTCCTTCACATGCAGATAGCCCATGAAGGCGCCCCCCTCCGCGCAGACGGGGAACCGGGAGTAGCCCGTGCGGCCGGTCAGCTCGATGACCTGGCCGGGGGTGACCGACGGGCCGACCGTGACGAGGGACGCCCGGTCGAGCAGGACGTCGGTGACCGGGCGCGATCCCAGCTCCAGGGCGTCCCCGAGGCGTTCCTGCGCCTCGGGTTCGAGCAGCCCCGCCTGTCCGGAGTCCTCGACGAGACGGCCGAGCTGGACGCTGGTGAAGACCGCCTCGACCTCGTCCCGCGGCTCGACCCCGAACAGCTTGAGCACGAGCCGGGCACAGGCGCCGAGGGCGACGGTGACCGGCCGGCACACCCGGGCGAAGGCGACGAGGCCGGGGCTGAACCAGAGCGCGGTCTTCTCCGGCGCCGCCATCGCGAGGTTCTTCGGGATCATCTCGCCGACGACGAGGTGGAGGAAGACGACGGCCGCGAGCGCGATCACGTAGCCGAGGGGGTGGATCGTTCCCTCGGGCAGGTGCATCGCCTCGAAGAGCGGCTCCAGCAGACGGGCGACCGTCGGCTCGGCGACCGCGCCGAGCGTCAACGAGCAGACGGTGATGCCGAACTGGGCCGCCGCCATCATCTGCGGCAGGTGCTCCAGGCCGTACAGGACCTGTCGGGCCCGCTTGTTGTCGATCGGCTCGATCTGGCTGCGGCGCACGGAGACCAGGGCGAACTCGGCGCCCACGAAGAAACCGTTGGCCAGCACGAGGAGGAGGGCGAAGAAGAGCTGGAGCGCGCTCATCGGGTCGCCTCCGCGAGCTGGACGGCGTCCGCGGTCCGTACGATCCGGACGCGCTCCGCGCGGTAGTGGTCGACCTGACGCACCGCGAGCCGCCAGCCGGGCAGCTCGGCCCGGTCACCGGGTGCGGGGATCCGGCCGAGCAGATCGGCGACGAGACCGGCGACGGTCTCGTACGGGCCTTCCGGTACGTCGAGGCCTATGCGGCGCAGGATGTCGACCCGGCAGCTGCCGTCGGCGTCCCATGCGGGGCGGCCGTCCTCGGACGGGGCGACCGCGAGCTCGGGCAGGTCGAGGCGGTCGTGCTCGTCGCGGACCTCGCCGACGAGCTCCTCGACGATGTCCTCCAGGGTCACGACCCCGGCCGTGCCGCCGTACTCGTCGACGACGACGGCTATGGGCTGCTCGCTGCGCAGACGCTCCAGGAGGGGCTGCACGGGCAGCGTCTCCGGGACGAGCAGCGGAGTCTGCGCGATACGGCTCACGGGGGTGCGCAGCCGGTCGTGCGCGGGCACCGCGAGGGCGTCCTTGAGGTGCACCATGCCGACGATCTCGTCGATCCGCTCGCGGTAGACCGGGAAGCGGGAGAGGCCGGTGGCGCGCGTGAGGTTCACGACGTCCTCGGCGGTCGCCGAGGCCTGGAGCGCGCTGACCTTCACGCGCGGCGTCATGACGTGCTGGGCGGTGAGCTCTCCGAGGGACAGGGTGCGGACGAACAGGTCCGCGGTGTCCTGCTCCAGGGTGCCCGCCTGTGCGGAGTGCCGGGCCAGGGAGACGAGCTCGCCGGGGGTGCGGGCCGAGGCCAGCTCGTCGGCGGGCTCGACACCCAGGGCGCGTACGGCTCGGTTGGCCACGGCGTTGAGCAGGGCGATCACGGGCCGGAAGAGGCGCGAGAACGTGTGCTGGGGGCCCGCGACGAACCGTGCGACCTGGAGCGGCTTGGACACCGCCCAGTTCTTCGGCACCAGCTCGCCGATCACCATCTGCACGGCGGAGGCCAGAAGCATGCCGATGACGACGGAGACGCCTCCGACGGCGCCTTCCGGGACACCGACTGCGGTGAAGGGCCCCGCGAGGAGCGTCGCGAGCGCCGGTTCGGCGAGCATGCCGACGACCAGCGAGGTGATCGTGATGCCGAGCTGGGTGCCGGAGAGCTGGAAGGACAGCTCCTTGAGGGCGTTCACGACGGTACGGGCCCGTCGGTCGCCGTCGGCCGCGGCCTTCTCGGCGTCGGCACGCTCCACCGTGACGAGGCCGAACTCGGCCGCCACGAAGAAGCCGTTGGCCAGGATCAGCAGGAATGCCGCTCCGAGGAGCAACAAGGGGATGGTCATGCCGCCGCCTCCGCGCACACACAGCGCAATTCGGTCGCGCTAGGTCGGGAGGGGGCGGCGCATGTACTGCAGGACGAACCGTCCATCGCCGGAGGGAGTCACTCCTCGGGTAGCAGGAAACCCCCGGGGCCCTGGCGGACCCGTCGTCGGGGGCGGGGCGGCGAGGTGCGCGCGCCCGCCACCAGATTAATCAAGACAGGGGTGGAAGCGTCAGGGCGTAGGGCCCTGAGTCAGCCCTGAAGTTCCCCGGAGGCCGTAGAACGGGCCTCGGTGAGGGCGCGCAGGGCACGCGCGTCGGCGAGGGCACGCTCCTTGGCCATGGCGGGCTGGATGCCCATGGCGGCAAGGCTCGTGCCGTCGCTGAGGTTGAGGAACACCCAGGGGTCGCCGGGCCGCAGGGTGACCTGGACGATCTCCGCCCAGGCCAGGCGGCGGCTGCGTGCGATGTTCACCACGGTGACGCCCTCGTCGTCCGCCACGACCTTGGGCCGGGCGAGCAGGACGAGCCCGCCGAAGAGGAGCGCCCCGGTGAAGATGAAGGTGAGGCGGTCGCCGGGGTTGATGCTGCCCAGCATGAGGGCGATGGCCGTGAGAGTGACGAACATCGCCCCGCCGAGGCCGAGCAGGACGGCCCGGGTGCGGGCCGGCCGGAAGGTGACGGGCAGCGTGGGGACTTCGGACATGACTGCGGTCCTCAGAGGCGGCAGGCGTGGATGGCCGTGGTCAGGATGGCCCGTGCGCCGAGGTCGTACAGGTCGTCCATGATGCGCTGGGCGTCCTTGGTGGGGACCATCGCGCGGACGGCGACCCAGCCCTCGTTGTGCAGGGGCGAGATCGTGGGCGACTCGAGACCGGGGGTCAGGGCGACGGCCTTCTCCAGGAACTCGGCGCGGCAGTCGTAGTCCATCATCACGTACGTCCTGGCGACCAGGACGCCCTGGAGGCGGCGCAGGAACTGCTGGACCTTGGGGTCCTCCGTGGCCGCGCCGGCGCGGCGGATCACGACGGCCTCGGACTTCATGATCGGCTCGCCGAAGACCTCGAGGCCGGCGTTGCGCAGGGAGGTGCCGGTCTCGACGACGTCCGCGATGACCTGGGCGACACCCAGCTCGATGGCCGTCTCGACGGCGCCGTCGAGGTGGACGACGGACGCGTCGACGCCTGCCTCGGCGAGGTGCTTGGCGACGATGCCCTCGTAGGAGGTGGCGATCGTCTTGCCCGCGAGGTCATCGAGGCCGGACACGGTGCCCGGCTTGGCGGCGAAGCGGAAGGTGGAGCGGGCGAAGCCGAGCGGCAGGATCACCTCGGCGTTGACGCCGGAGTCGATCAGCAGGTCCTCGCCGGTGATGCCGATGTCGAGCTTGCCCGCCGACACGTAGATCGCGATGTCCTTGGGCCGCAGGTAGAAGAACTCCACCTCGTTGACCGGGTCGACGAGGACGAGCTCCTTGGACTCCTTGCGCTGCTGGTATCCGGCCTCATGGAGCATCGCCGACGCAGGTCCGGACAGTGAACCCTTGTTGGGGACGGCGATGCGCAGCATGAGGTCGGATTCCTTTGCGTGAAAGTGCGTGAGAGTCGTGGAACAGGGGTGTGACAGGTACGGCGGTGAACCGGGCGTCGGCTCTAGAGGTGGGCGTAGACGTCGTCGAGGGAGATTCCCCGGGCGACCATCATCACCTGGACGTGGTACAGCAGCTGCGAGATCTCCTCGGCAGCGGCCTCCTTGCCCTCATGCTCGGCGGCCATCCAGACTTCGGCGGCCTCCTCGACGACCTTCTTGCCGATGGCATGGACGCCCTTGTCCACCAGTTCGGCGGTGCGGGACGTCGCGGGGTCGCCGTTCTTGGCCTTGAGCTGAAGCTCGGCGAAGAGCTCTTCGAAGGTTTTGTTCGCCATGATGGTCCTAAGACTACGGGGTTACGCCCGGCCACTCAGCGCCAGGGTTCGCTGACCGAGCGCAGTGTCGCCGCCGTGGCGACGGCCGCCGTGACGGCCTCGTGGCCCTTGTCCTCGTTCGAGCCCTCGATTCCGGCACGGTCGAGGGCCTGCTCCTCGGTGTCACAGGTCAGCACGCCGAAGCCGACGGGTACACCGGTGTCGATCGTGACCTGGGTCAGCCCCATGGTGACGCCCTGGCACACGTACTCGAAGTGCGGGGTGCCGCCGCGGATGACGACGCCGAGGGCGACGATCGCGTCGTAGCCGCGGCCCGCCAGGACCTTGGCGACGACGGGGAGTTCGAAGCTGCCCGGGACCCGCAGGAGGGTCGGCTCGTCGATGCCGAGCTCGTGCAGGGCGCGCAGGGCGCCGTCCACGAGGCCGTCCATCACCTTCTCGTGCCACTGTGCCGCGATGACGGCGACGCGCAGGTCACCGCAGTTGCGTACGGACAGTTCGGGTGCGCCCTTGCCACTCACGTTGCTCCTCAGTTCAGTGCTTGTGTGGTGCTGATGTCGTGCTGTGTTCGATGTGCGGTATGTCGTCCGAAAGGGGTACGGGCTACTGGTTCGCGCAGGTCGTGGTCGCGGGGGCGTCCAGCCAGGGCAGGTCGTGGCCCATCCGGTCCCGCTTGGTGCGCAGGTAACGGAGGTTGTGCTCGCCCGCCTGGACCGGCATGGGCTCGCGGGCGGCGACCTCGAGGCCGTGCCGCACGAGCGCGTCGGTCTTGTCGGGGTTGTTGGTCAGCAGGCGCAGGCTGCGCACGCCGAGGTCCTCGAGGATCTGGGCGCCCGCCGCGTAGTCCCGCGAGTCGGCCGGCAGGCCCAGTTCCAGATTGGCGTCCAGCGTGTCGCGGCCGCGCTCCTGAAGCTCGTAGGCGCGCAGCTTGGAGAGCAGCCCGATGCCGCGCCCCTCGTGACCGCGCAGGTAGACGACGACGCCGCGCCCTTCCGCGGTGATGCGCCGCATCGACTCTTCGAGCTGGGGGCCGCAGTCGCAGCGCAGCGAGTGGAAGACGTCGCCGGTGAGGCACTCGGAGTGGACCCGGACGAGGACGTCCTTGCCGTCGCCGATCTCGCCGTGGACGAGGGCGACATGCTCGACGCCGTCGACCGTGGAGCGGTAGCCGTACGCGGTGAAGTCCCCGAAGGCGGTGGGCAGATTGACCTCGGCCTCGCGGCGGACGGTCGGTTCGGAGGAGCGGCGGTAGGCGATCAGGTCCTCGATGGAGATGATCGTCAGGCCGTGCTTGCGGGCGAACGGGATGAGTTCGGGCAGGCGGAGCATCGTGCCGTCCTCGCCCGCGATCTCGACGATCGCCCCGGCGGGGCGCAGGCCCGCGAGCCGGGCGAGGTCGACGGCGGCCTCGGTGTGGCCGTTCCTGACCAGGACGCCGCCGGCCTTGGCGCGCAGCGGGAAGATGTGGCCGGGCCGCACGAAGTCGCCCGCCTCTGCGGTGCCGCCGGCCAGGAGCTGGAGCGTGGTGGCGCGGTCGGCGGCGGAGATGCCGGTCGTCACGCCGTGCGCGGGGCCCGCGTCGACGGAGACCGTGAAGGCCGTGCGCATCGACTCGGTGTTGTGCTCGACCATCTGCGGCAGCTGGAGGCGCTCCAGCTCGTCGTTCTCCATGGGAGCGCAGATCAGTCCGCGGCACTCGCTCATCATGAAGGCGACGATCTCGGGGGTGGCCTTCTCGGCCGCGATGACGAGGTCGCCCTCGTTCTCGCGGTCCTCGTCGTCGACGACTACGACGGGGCGGCCGTTCGCGATGTCGCGGATCGCCTGCTCGACGGGGTCGAGCGACAGGTCCGAGGTGTCCTCGTCGTGCGCGGTGCTGTACCAGATCGGGGCCGTGGTCATGCCGGTGCTCCTTCCAGGGCGGGCTGCGAGGCCGAGCGGGACCGCAGCCACCAGTCGCGCATGCCCCACAGGACGAGCGCGCCGTAGATCACGTAGACGAAACCGGAGAAGGCGAATCCGTTGGCGAAGTTCAGCGGTACGCCCACCAGGTCGACGAGCAGCCAGGCGAACCAGAACTCGACCATGCCGCGTGCCTGCGCGTACATGGCGACGATCGTGCCGACGAATATGTACGCGTCCGGCCAGGGGTCCCACGACAGTGTGGGGAATGCGGTGAAGAGGCCGCCGACCGCCAGGGTGCCGAGTGCGGCGGCGCCCAGCAGGAAGCCGCGCTCGCGCCAGGTGGCGAACCGGACGGCGAGGGAGCCGTCCTGGGCCTTGCCCTTGCCGCGGTTCCACTGCCACCAGCCCCACGCGGCGACGACGATGACCACGAGCTGCTTGCCCGCGCTGCCCGAGAGGTGCGCGGTCGCGAAGGCCGTGAGGAGGATGAGGCCGGAGACGAGCTGCGCGGGCCAGGTCCAGATCGAGCGGCGCCAGCCGAGCGCGAGGGCGACCAGACCGACGGTGTTGCCGATCATGTCGGACCACATGATGTGCTGGCCGAAGAGCGTGAACGCCTCGGAGTTCAGCCAGTTCAGGCTCACTTGGTGGCCTCCTGGGCACGGTCGCCGAGCAGCCGCTCGACGTACTTGGCGATGACGTCGACCTCGAGGTTGACCGGGTCGCCGGGCTGCTTGAGGCCGAGCGTGGTCAGGGCGAGGGTGGTGGGGATGAGGCTGATGGTGAAGTAGTCGGGGCCCGCGTCGACGACCGTGAGGCTCACTCCGTCGACGGTGATGGAGCCCTTCTCGACGACGTAGCGCGCGAGGTGCGCCGGGAGCGAGACCTTGACGATCTCCCAGTTCTCCGACGGCTTGCGCTCGACGATGCTGCCCGTGCCGTCGACGTGTCCCTGCACGATGTGTCCGCCCAGGCGGGCGCCGACAGCGGTGGGGCGCTCCAGGTTGACCCGGGAGCCGACCGCGAGGGCGCCGAGGCTGGACCGGTCGAGGGTCTCCGCCATCACGTCGGCGGTGAACTCGTCGCCCTCGTGCTCCACGACCGTCAGACAGACGCCGTTGACGGCGATGGAGTCGCCGTGGCGGGCCCCTTCGGTGACGACGGGGCCGCGCAGCCTGAAGCGGGAGGCGTCGCCGAGGTCCTCGACGGCAGTGATCTCGCCCAGCTCTTCGACGATTCCGGTGAACACTTCAGTGCTCCTTCGCTGCAGGGGCCGCGGGGCCGACAAGGGTGGCGGTGAGGCGCAACGCCTCAGGGCCGGCGGGGATTCCTGAAGGAGCGAAGGACGCGTGCGGGCGCACGGCTGCTCGCCGGGCGGGCACTGCGGAAGTGGGGGCCACCGGGTCCTCCTGCCTCTTCGGGCACGGACTCCGGGGCACTGTCGCGATACGGCGACAGAACGTACGGGCGAGGACACCGAGGCCGACGCCGAATAAGACCTGTCCCTGAGGACAAGTCGAAACAGACGGCGGCGCGCACGAATGCCCGCCCGCCGCGCACTGCCTCCCATCCGGACTTTAACCGTCGGTCCAGGAATTTCACCTGGTCAACCGGCCGCTGGAAGCGACCGGGTCGCGGACTGTAACCGCCGGTTCGGACTTTCACCGACCCCGGAGTGCGCTGCTTCTGGTACAGAGCCAGTGTGCCACGTCCCCGCATGGGCCAAACGGGTGATCGACTGTGGGCTGGCTCACAGGCCGTGTGCGTGGACTCGCGCAGCGTTCCGGGCGGTCGCCGCTGCCAGGGTATGAGCGTGACGATCGCAACCGCCGAGGCGGGCGGCGTGCCGGCGGAATCCTGAGGCGTTTCGCGGGCACTGTCACATTTTCGCGCCGCCGCCCGTCCAGTGCAGCGAGGGACGTCCCACCGTGGAGCGTCCGGTGTGCGAAGGAGCTGAACTGCGATGACCACGATCCTGGTGACCGGCGGTACGGGAACCCTCGGCAGGCTCGTCGCCGAACGGCTGCGCGCGGACGGGCACGAGGTGCGGGTGCTCAGCCGGCATGCGCGGCCGTACGCGGTGGACCTGCGCAAGGGCGGGCCCGGACTGGACGAGGCCGTCGCGGGTGTGGACGCGATCGTGCACTGCGCGAGCACGCCGCGCGGCGGTGACGAGGAGGCGGCGGGGCATCTGATCGAGGCCGCGCGGCGGGGCGGGGTGCCGCATCTGGTGTACATCTCGATCGTGGGCGTGGACCGGGTGCCGCTCGGCTACTACAAGGCCAAGTACGCGGTCGAGAAGCTGATCGAGGAGTCGGGGCTCGGCTGGACGGTGCTGCGCACGACGCAGTTCCACGACCTGGTGTTCCAGGGCGTTCAGGCGCTGGCCAAGCTGCCGGTGGTGTTCCTTCCGGCAGGGGTCGCCGACCAGCCGGTCGACGTCGCCGAAGTGGCCGACCGCCTCGCGGAGTTGGCGACGGGCGAGCCTGCGGGACGCGTGGCGGACATGGGTGGTCCCGAAGTGCGTACGGCGCCGGATCTGGCCCGCGCCTATCTGCGCGCGAGCGGTAGGCGTCGGCCGGTCCTCGAAGTCCGCCTGGCCGGGAAGACGTACAAGGGCATGCGGGACGGCGGGCATCTGACGCCCGGACGCGCGGTGGGCAAGGGCACGTTCGAGGAGTTCCTCGCGCGGCGGTTCCCCGCGAGCTGACGTGGGGCGGCGGGCAGGGTTCAGCGGCCCCGCCGGCGCGAAGACGACGGCCTGCGCCCCGCCACGCGCCGAAGGGGTTC
>NZ_JBIVFF010000010.1:90087-378253 GCF_044748025.1 Streptomyces sp. NPDC090032
TCCTCATGCGGGCCGGTGCACGCGAACCCTCCTGGCCCCTGCGCCCGCCAAAGGAGTTCCTCGCGCACACCAGCGCACCCGAACCCACCTGACCCCTGCACCCGTTCAGCGGCCCGCAGGCGCGAAGACGACACCCTGGCGCCCCGCCACGCGCCGAAGGGGTTCCTCATGCGGGCCGGTGCACGCGAACCCTCCTGGCCCCTGCGCCCGCCAAAGGAGTTCCTCGCGCACACCAGCGCACCCGAACCCACCTGACCCATGCACCCGTTCAGCGGCCCCCAGGCGCGAAGACGACACCCTGGCGCCCCGCCACGCTCCGAAGGAGTCCTCGCGCACGCCAGTGCCCACGAGCCGACCAGAAGACCCTGCCGCTCGTTCAGCGGTCCGTCGGCGCGAAGACGTCGTTCTGCGCCCCGTCACGCGCCATGAGCAGTGCTCCTCGCAGCACCGCGGCGCCGCCGAGCGCGCTCGGCCGGACCTCGGTGGGCAGGGGGGACATGGCGGCGAGGCGGGTGGCGACCAGGGTCGCGAGGCGGTCGCCTCCCGCGCGGCCGACCTCGCCGCCCAGGACGAGGCAGCCGGGGTCGAGGACGGCGACGACGGAGGCGGCCCCGAGGACGAGCCGGTCGGCGAGCGCGTCGAGGAAGCGGGCGGCGGGCGCCCCGGGCTCCGCCCGCACGGCTTCGCGTACGAGCGCCGCGGCGGCCGGCTCCCCCGATGCGGCCGAGGGGCCCACCAGGCCGTGGGCGCGGGCGAGTTCGGCGATGGCGGCGGATCCGGCCAGCGAGTGGAATCCCCCGTCGCACCCGGTCGCGGACGGGAGTCCGGACGTGCCTGGCACGGGCAGGAAGCCGATCTCGCCGGTGCCGCCGGAGGCCCCGCGGCGCAGGACTCCGTCGAGGACGACCGCGGCGCCGATGCCGTGGCCGAGCCAGAGCAGGGCGAACGTGTCGCGGTCGCGGGCGGCGCCGTCGCGCTGTTCGGCGAGGGCGGCGAGGTTGGTCTCGTTCTCCACCAGGACGCGGGCGGGCAGGCGTTCGTGGAGGGCGGCGACGAGGCGGCGGTGCCACTCGGGCAGGCCCGAGGAGTCGCGGAGTTCGCCGGTGACGGGGTCGACGAGGCCGGGCGCGCCGATTCCCACGGTGTGCAGGGGCTCGGCGCCCGCCTCTTTCGCGGTGCGCTCGACCAGGGCGACGGCCCGTTCGACGGCGGGGCCGGTGCCCTCCTCCCCGTCGATGGGCGCCGACGCCTCGGCGAGAACCGTGCCCACCAGGTCGGCGACGGTGAGAGTGACACCCTCGGTGCGGACGTCGAGCGCGGCGAGATGGGCGAGCCCGGAGACGATCCCGTGGAGTTTGGCGTTGGGGCCGCGGCGCTGGGCGCCGGCCTCCCCGACGACCTCTATCAGGCCACGGGCCGTGAGCCGCTCGACGAGGTCGGCGACCGAGGGCCGGGACAGGCCGGTGAGCTCCTTCAACTGACCGGCCGTCAGGGGCCCTTCGCTCTGGAGGAGGCGCAGCGCGAGCCGGTCGTTGATGGCCCGGGCGGTACTCGGTGATGCGGGCATGGCGCGGATCCTTCCAGATCGCCTTCGCTGCCGGGACCGGGGCCGTACGGAGGGACCGGTGGAAACCGGCTATTTATCAGGCAGGGTTCCTGATAGTTTACGCCAGCAGCCTGGGGACGGTATCGGGAGGGGCAGGTCGGATGAGTGAAGTCGGTTACGGGGCAAGGGAGTTGAAGCGCGCCCGGATCGCGGTCGCGACCGTCTTCTGCGTCCATGGAGCGGTCACCGGGTCCTTCGCGACCCGGGTGCCCTGGATCCAGGACCACGCGGGGGTCAGCGCGGGCCAGCTGGGTCTCGCGCTCGCCTTCCCCGCGCTCGGCGCCTCGGTGGCGATGCCGCTCGCGGGCCGGGTGAGCCACCGGTTCGGCGCGCGCACTGCGCTGCGCGGGCTGCTGGCCCTGTGGACGCTCGCGCTGGTCCTGCCCTCGCTCGCGCCGAATCTGCTCGTGCTGTGCCTGGCCCTCTTCGCGTACGGCGCGTCGGCGGGCATGTCGGACGTGGCGATGAACGCGCTGGGGGTCGAGGTCGAGAACCGCCTCGACCGGTCGATCATGTCCGGCCTGCACGGCATGTGGAGCGTGGGTGCCCTCATCGGTTCGGCGGCGGGCACGCTGGCCGCGCACCTGGGCTCCGACGCCCGGCTGCACCACCTGCTCGCCGCGGCGGCCCTGACGGTCGCGGGCTTCGTCGCCTGCGCGGGCGTGCTCGACCTGCGCCCCACGGAGGACGAGGAGCCGCCGCCACGCTTCGCGCTGCCGCCCAGGTCGGCGCTGCTGATCGGCGCGGTCGGCTTCTGCGCCGTGTTCGCCGAGGGCGCGAGCCTGGACTGGTCGGCGGTCTATCTGCGGGACGTCCTGGACACCTCCGCAGGACTCGCGGCAGCGTGCACCACCGCGTTCACGCTCACGATGGCCGTGGCACGCCTCGTCGGCGACAGGATCGTGGACCGGTTCGGCGCGGTGCGCACCGTGCGGGTCGGCGGGGTGGGCGCCGCGCTCGGCGGACTGCTCGTGGTGGTGGCGCCGAACCCGGCGGTCGCGATGGCCGGTTTCGGTCTGATGGGCCTGGGGATCGCGGTCGTCGTGCCGCTCGCCTTCGCGGCGGCGGGTCGCAGCGGACCGAATCCGAGCCAGGCCATCGCGGGCGTCGCCACCATCACGTACACCTCGGGACTCATCGCCCCTTCCGCGATCGGGACTCTGGCCGACGCGACGAGCCTGGTGGTGTCGTTCGGTCTGGTGACGTTCCTGGCGTGCGGGCTCGCGGTGTTCGCGGGGGTGCTGCGCACGGGGGACCGTAAGCGGACGGAGCAGGCCGAGGTCAGTCCCGCGTCCGCAGGAGCTCACGGCCAGGGGTCCTGAACATCTCGCTCCAGGGGGCGAGGCGTAGGCGTAAGTCGCCCCCCGTCCGCCGAGCAAAAGCAGAAGCCGTACGTCAGGCCGGTCGTGCCGAGCCGGTCCGGCCGGAGGTGCACGACGTACGCACCGGGGCGGTTGACCGGCGCGTCATACGTGATGCGCCGTTCCTCGACGGCGTTCCAGAAGTCGCCGGCCGCCAGCCCGTCGCCCTCGAAGACGAGGCCGCGCTCCGCCCACAGCGCGGTCCTGGCGCGCTCGGCCGGCGCCCGGTAGCGGGCGTTGTGGAGCAGGCCGAGCGCGTCGAGGTCGTCGGGGTGGACGGTGAGCCGAGCGACCCGCTCAGCCCGCGATCGAGTCCAGCTGTTCGGCCGCGGGGCGCAGCGCCCACAGATCCCCGCCGGGCGGCGTCTCCAGATGCGGGACCGCCCGCTTCGCCGCCGCGCTCCCGGCGTCGGCGGCGGCGTGCACGATGTCGCTCGCCGCGAACCGGTGGAACTCCAGCTCGGGGTGCGGCCACGCCGTCGCCCCGGTCGCCGCGGGCAGCAGATAGTCGACCGCCTTGAACAGGCTCTGCCCGTCCGGGCCTCGGTACGACCACAGGTCGACGCCCACATGCCGCCCGATCTGGGCGAGCCGGGTGTAGGCGACGAGGTCGAAGGTCGAGTAGTGCCAGCTCCGGGTCCTGGCGAGTTCCTGCGGCTGGCTGCCGTCGCCGGCGATCTGCGGGGCGATGCGCTTGGTGCGGGCGTCGAGGACGGTGCGGCGGGCGAGTGCCGTGTCGCCGGTCGCGTAGGCGAGTGCGGCCACCTGGAGGTCGTAGAACGTGCCGTGGTTGTTCTCGGCTGCACCCTCCTCCTTGCCGAAGTCGCTGTTCACGAGCCAGCCGAGGAAGTCCTTGTTCCACTCCCCCATCGCCGAGCGGTCGCCCTTCGACCAGCCGGGGGCTCCTGTGTCGAGGAGCGCGACGGCGTCGGTGACGCTCGTGTACGACTGCGAGAAGTCGATGATGCCGATGGCCCGGCCGTCGTACTTGCAGGGGATGAACTGGGCGTGGTCCAGGTTCGGGTTCATGCGCGTGGCCGGGTCGAGGAACCAGGTGCGCAGGATCGTGGCGGCCTTCTCCGCATACTCCTTGCGGCCCGTGTAGTACCAGGCCAGAGCGAGGTCGTAGGTCGAATCGAAGACCTTCTCCACGTCCTGGCGGTCGGTCCCGGTGTCGACCTCGGGGTTGCGCTGCCCGTCGCGCTGGACGTAGGGGCAGCCCCAGGGGTTGTCGGCGGTCGGTGTCTGTGAGGGCCACCAGTAGGGGGCCTGGCTCAGGTAGTCGTGGACGTCGCCGCCGGGCGCGGGCTTCGGCTTGTCGACGACGGTCCACGGGCCCTGGTCCAGCCAGGTGTCGGCGCGGGCAGTCAAGTCCCGTACGGTGCGCCTGAGTTGACCGTCGCCGTGGTCGAGGCGCTGCTTGGTCCGCAGCAGGCGCTCACCGTCGAGGACGGCCGTACGCGGGGCTCTCACGCCCGCCGTCGCGGACTGGGCCGACACGGGGACGGCGACGACGGCGGCGAGGGCGACGGCCGCGGTGAGCAGAGCACCGAGACGCACACGGGATCTGGCACGCATCACAACTCCCATCACATATCTGAACAACGTTCATGGATCGAGCCGTGCGAGCGTAGGGCGCCGAGGTGGGCGTGACAATGCCTCCGGCACGGATTCATGGATGAGATCGGGGCCGCCGGGCGTGGCGCGAAAGAGGCCTTACGGCGCATTAACATGGCGGCGGTCATTTCGAGCCACAAAAGCACCACAGAAAGCAGAACTCACATGGACCTCGGTGTGCGCTGGAAACTTCACGGCGATGGGCGCACCCCGGCTCCAGGCGCCGTCGTGCGCCCGGACGAGCGGCTCTCCTGGCCGCGCACGTTCGGGCTCGGCGCCCAGCACGTCGTCGCGATGTTCGGCGCGTCCTTCGTGGCGCCCGTCCTGATGGGTCTCGACCCGAACCTCGCGATCATGATGTCCGGCGTCTCGACGGTGATCTTCCTGCTCGCCACCCGCGGCCGCGTGCCCAGCTATCTGGGCTGCTCGCTCTCCTTCGTCGGCGTCGCCGCCGTGATCCGGGCGCAGGGCGGGACCAGCGCCACGGTGACCGGAGCGGTGTTCGTGGTCGGCGCCGCGCTGTTCCTGGTGGGGCTCGCGGTGCAGAAGTTCGGCGCGCGGATCATCCACGCCGCCATGCCGCCGATCGTCACGGGCGCGGTCGTCATGCTGATCGGCTTCAACCTCGCGCCGGTGACGGCGTCGACGTACTGGCCGCAGGACCAGTGGACCGCACTCCTCGTGATGCTGTTCACCGGTTCGGCCGTGGTGTGCCTGCGCGGTTTCTGGTCCCGCATCGCGATCTTCCTCGGGCTGCTCTTCGGCTACGGCATCTCCTGGGTGTTCGACCGCATCTTCGGCCGGATCCACTCGGTCTCCGGCGGCGCCGAGGCCGTCGACCACTGGCGCCTGGACCTGTCCGGCGTCGGCAAGGCCGACTGGATCGGCCTGCCCTCCTTCCACGCACCGTCGTTCCAGTGGTCGGCGATCCTCGTCGCGCTGCCCGTCGTGATCGCGCTGATCGCCGAGAACGCCGGACACGTCAAGGCCGTCGGCGAGATGACCGGCGACAACCTCGACGACAAGCTCGGCACCGCGATCTCCGCCGACGGCGTCGGCTCCATGCTCTCCACCGCGGTCGGCGGCCCGCCCAACACGACGTACTCCGAGAACATCGGCGTGATGGCCGCGACCCGCGTCTACTCGACGGCCGCGTACTGGGCGGCCGCCGCCTTCGCCCTGCTCTTCGGCCTGTGCCCGAAGTTCGGCGCGATCGTGGCCGCCATCCCGGGCGGCGTCCTCGGCGGCATCACCGTCATCCTCTACGGCATGATCGGCCTGCTCGGCGCGCAGATCTGGATCAGCGCCAAGGTCGACCTGCGCAACCCGCTGAACCTCGTCCCGGCCGCCGCCGGCATCATCATCGGCGTCGGCAACGTGTCCCTGAAGTTCACCGACAACTTCTCGCTGAGCGGCATCGCGCTGGGCACCATCGTCGTCATCACCGGCTACCACGCGCTGCGTGCCCTGGCCCCCGCGCACCTCAAGACGCAGGAGCCGCTCCTCGACTCGGGGACCTCGACGTACGACGACCCGCCCTCGGACGACGGCGGTCAGTCCGCCAGGTCGTGAGAACGCCCTGACGCACAGGCCGCCCTGGCCCGTTCCCTCGTTCTGGGGAAGCCCCCGGCCAGGCGCCGCGCCGGTCGGCCCAGGCTTGAGAACCTGCCCCCATGGCGCAGTTGGAACGGTTCGCGAAGTGCACGCCCGCCGCGCGCGGGGTCGACTCCGTGGTGTCCCGGATGCGTGAGCTGGCCGAGTCCTGGCCGGCGGGCGACGGTGTGGGCGTCTTCAACCGGGTCTATCTGTCCGTCACGGAAGAGGTCGACCGGCACATCGACGGCGGCCGGTTCGCCGATGCCGAAGCCGCGACCACGCTGGACGTCCGCTTCGCCGGGCGCTATCTGGCAGCCGTCGGCACCCGCTCCCCCGACCACCGTCCGCCCGCCTGCTGGCGTCCGCTGCTCCAGTACCGGCGCCATCCGGGCGTACGCCCGCTGCAGTTCGCGCTCGCGGGCATCAATGCGCACATCGGCCACGATCTGGCGCTCGCCGTCGTGGACACCTGTCGTACGCTCGGCTGCGAACCGGCCGGTGTGGAGGACGAGTTCGACCGCGTAGGCGATCTCCTCGTCTCGCTGGAGGAGCGCATCCGCGAAGATCTGATGCCGGGCCCCGATCTGCTCCAGGTCGCCGATCCCCTGACCCATCTGCTCGGCTCCTGGACCCTGGAGCGCGCCAGGGACGGCGCGTGGGCCGCGGCCCGCACCCTGTGGGCGCTGCGAGGTTTCCCGGACGTCACCGAGGAGTTCGTCCGGCGCCTCGACACATCGGTCGGCCTGGTCGGCCGCATGATGCTCACGCCCCTTCCGGACTGATTCGGCCACGCGCCCGCCACAGCCACGGAACGCCCGCGTGATCGCTGTACGTTGACGAGGAGTCACGCGAGCGATCCCGGATGCGAACGCGAAGGAGCACGGAAATGGCGACCCGACTCGGCCTCGGCCTCCCTCAGATGAAGCAGTACGACATCGGGCGCGACATCCCCGCGGTCGCGCGCGCCGCCGAGGAGATCGGCTACGAGAGCCTGTGGGTCTTCGAGCGGATCCTGTTCCCGGAGCCCGCACGCCAGGGCCTGTACGGGGTCCCGGGCCTCCCCTGGCCGGACCAGTACCGCTCGGTCGCCGACCCGCTGGTCTCCCTCACCCTGGCCGCCGCCGTCACCGAGCGGGCCAGGCTCGGCACGAGCGTCCTCGTCGCCCCGCTGCACGTGCCGTTCCAGCTGGCGCGCGCCCTGGCCTCGCTGGACGCGGCGAGCGGCGGCCGCGTCGTCGCGGGCATCGGCACGGGGTGGTCCCACGACGAGTACGCGGCCGCTTCCGTGGCCCCGTTCGAGAAGCGCGGCCAGGTCCTGGACGAGCTGCTCGACGTGTTCGAGGCCGTGTGGGGGCCCGACCCGGTGAGTTACGAGGGCGAGCTGACCACGATCGCGCCGTCCGTGGTGGGGCCGAAGCCCGCCGGGCCTATCCCGGTGCTGCTGCCGGCGCACAGCCCGAAGGCGTCCCGGCGGCTCGTGGACCGCGCGGCCGGCTGGATGCCGGCGTCCGTGGGCGCGGAGGATCTCGCCGAGCAGTGGCGGAGTCTTCAGGAACTGGCCGAGGAGCGCGGCCGCAAGGAGCCGATCCAGAGCGTGCTGCGGGTGAACACGACGTACACGCGCGACGAGTACAAGGGCGACGACCGCCGCCCGTTCCAGGGCAGCGTCGCGCAGATCGTCGAGGACCTGGTGGCGCACGACGCGGTGGGTCTGGAGGAGATGCTGATCGACCTCCAGGGCGGCGTCCGCGACGCCGAGGAGCTGAAGGACGTGGCGGCGGAGGTGTACACGGCGGCGCGCGAGGCCGGGGTCTGAGCGGTGCGGGCCCCGGCGTCCGCCGGGGCCCGCACGCCCGTCAGTCCTCCGGCAGCTCCACCGGAGCGATCTCGTCGTACACGTCGCCGGGGCCGGGGTTCGTCCCGTCGGTGGCGCCGCCGAGCTGGTGCATCACGCCCCAGACCGCGTTGAGCGCGGTCTGCACGGCGCCCTCGGCCCAGCCGGCCGTCCAGGAGATGTCGTCGCCCGCGAGGAAGATGCCGCGCTTGTCCTCGGGGAGGCGGTCCTGCATGAAGTGCGTGAACAGGCGGCGCTGGTAGCGGTAGTGACCCGGCAGGTTCGCCTTGAACGCGCCCATGAAGTAGGGCTCGTTCTCCCAGGACACGGTCACCGGGTTGCCGATGATGTGCTTCCTGATGTCGACCTTGGGATAGATCTCCCCGAGCGACTTGAGCATGACCTCCATGCGCTCGTTCGCCGACAGCGGCAGCCACTTCAGGCTGTCGTCGCACCAGGTGTACGACAGACAGATGGTGGCCGGCTTGTCCGGGCCGTCGTCGAGCAGGTAAGTACCGCGCGTCATGCGGTCGGTGAGCGTCATGGACATCGTGTCCCGCTCGGTCGGATTTCCCCTGTCGTCGACGGCCTTGTCCAGCCAGAACGGCCGGTCGACGGGGACGAAGAGCTTCGAGCTCTCCATGTAGTGCGTGCGCTCGATCGCCGTCCAGTGGTCGATCGGGAAGAGCGAGTCGTCGCACGCGACCTTGGACAGCAGCATCCAGGACTGGGCGGTGAAGATCGCCGCCTGGTAGGTGCGGATGTCACCGGACGCGTCGGTGACCGTGATGTGGTTGCCCGCGGTGCGGTGCAGCCGGGTCACGGCCGGGCGCGGCTTCCCGCTGTCGTGCAGGGAGGCGAGCGAGGTGCCGTACGCCCAGTGGACGATCTTCTCCGGCTCGCGCTCCCACAGGCGCAGCGGAAGCTGCTGCGAGCCGCCGACGATGCCGCGGTGGTGGTCGTCGGCCTCGGTGTAGACGACCCGCAGGATCTCCAGGATGGAGTTCGGGAAGTCGGTGTCCCAGCCGCCGGTGCCGAAGCCGACCTGCCCGAAGATCTCGCGGTGGCGGAAGGACTTGAAAGACTCCGACTCGCAGAGGAACCCGTAGAACGTCTGGTTGTCGAGCTTGTCGACGAGCTTCGACCAGATCTCGCGGATGCGCGGCACGTCGCGCTCGCGCATCGCCTGGTTCATGTCGGAGAAGTCGGCGCCCTCTTCGAGGCAGGCGTTCCACGCGTTCATGACCTCGCGGTAGACCTGCGGCAGGTCGTCGACGGTGTTCGCGTAGTGGGACTCGCCCTTGAGGTCGACGACGGTCGAGGGGGTCTCGGGGGCGAGCGGGTTGGGGAAGGGCCGCGTCTCGAGGCCGACCAGGTCGATGTAGTGCTGGAGCGCGGTCGACGAAGGCGGGAAGCGCATGGCGCCCATCTCCGCGGTCAGCCCGGCGGCCTCGGCGGGGGTGCCCTCGAAGCCGACCGTGCGCAGCCGGCCGCCGATCTCGTCCGCCTCGTACACGACGGGCTTGAGGCCCATCTTCATCAGTTCGTACGCGGCGACGATGCCGGAGAGGCCGCCGCCGATGACCGCGACCTCGGTGCCGTGCTCGGTCGCCGGTATCTGGCCGAGGCCCGCGGGGTGCGCGAGGAAGTCGTCGTACGCGTACGGGAAGTCCGGCCCGAACATCGTGATGGGGGGCTGCGCGTCGGTGTGCTGGACGGCGTTGGGCACCGTGGACGTCATGGGGTACGGACTCCTTGCGGGAACTGAGGTACTGAAGGTTCGGGGCGGCGGCTCGGGGCTCAGATCAGCGGCGTGTACAGGCCCGGGCGGCGGTCGCTGAGGTACGGGTTGGCGTCGCGGGACGCGGCCAGGAAGGCGGGGTCCACGTCAGCGGAGATCAGCTCGTCGCCGCGGCCGGCGCGCGCCCTGGCGACACCGTCGGGCCCGGCGAGCGTGGAGAGCCCGACGAACTCGAACTCCCCTTCCTGACCGACCCGGTTGACGTACGCGACGTACATCTGGTTCTCGAAGGCGCGCACCGGCACGACGGACTCGGCGACGAACTGGTACGGGTGCATCTGGGCCGTGGGTACGAGCAGCAGGTCGGTGCCGGCGAGGGCGTGCGCGCGCACGTTCTCCGGGAACTCGACGTCGTAACAGATCATGAGGCCGATGCGGACACCGCCGAGGTCGGCCTGGACGACGGCCTGGTCGCCGGGTGTGAACGCGTCGCGCTCGAAGCAGCCGAAGAGATGGGTCTTGCGGTAGTTCGCGAGGCGGGTGCCGTCGGGGGCGATCAGCTGGGCCGAGTTGAACACCAGCTCCCCGTCGCGCTCCGGGTAGCCGTAGGCCACGGCGACGCCGTGGCGTACGGCTATCTCGGCGATGGCCTGCGCGGAGGGGCCGTCGGCCGGCTCGGCGAGGCGGGCCACGTCGTCGCCGATCGCGTACCCGGTCAGGAACATCTCGGGGGCCGCCAGGAGCCGGGCTCCGGTCGCGGCGGCGCGGCCCGCGGCGTCGTCGAGCACCTTGAGGTTCTCGGCGACGGACCCGGGGCGGCCGGAGCTCTGGAGCAGGGCGGTGCGCAGCGGCGGCATGGGCGTCCTAGGGAGCGTGCGAAAGGGGGGAGGGGATCGGATAAGACGGTACGTTTCCGCGGACCGGCGGGACAAGACGGGACTGTTGCGTCTTCTCGTACGATCCGTTGCGCCTCCAGGGCCGTCGGCGGCGATTCGTTGCGCACCAGGGTGAGCCCTCGGTCGCAGTCCGTACGGGGTGGCCTCCGCCGCGCGGCGGAGGCGGGAAGCCGACCGTGGCCCGACGTGCCGGGTGCCCGCTTCGCGGGATCGTGATCTCGCCCGGACGGACCGGGTGAGCACGGTGAACTCAGGGGGATCCCATGGCACGCGTCCGCATCCTGGCGGCGACGGCGGCTCTTCTGGTGGCGGCAGCGGCGGGCACGGCCGCGGCGACCGCGGCCGGCGGCGCCG
Source organism: Streptomyces sp. NPDC090032 (assembly GCF_044748025.1). NCBI lineage: Bacteria > Bacillati > Actinomycetota > Actinomycetes > Kitasatosporales > Streptomycetaceae > Streptomyces > Streptomyces sp. NPDC090032. The sequence goes on from NZ_JBIVFF010000010.1 coordinate 101,093, forward strand.
GGCACCGGCCGCACAAGGAACGGGAGGCCGCCGCGCTGACCGGCTCGGCGAAGCTGTACCGGCCGCTCGGCGACGACATCACCTTCACCTTCGACGCGCATCTGGCGGCGAAGGACAACATGCAGCCGGAGAAGGCGTACGGCACCTTCACCTTCAGCCACTACCTGAACGGCAAGGGGGGCTGGGCGAAGGGCCGGGTCGACTGCCTGCTGACGGGTGGCAAGGTGGCCGTGATGACGGGCGTCGTCACCGGGTCCGACACCCCGTTCAAGGGGAAGCGGGTCGGCATCACCGTCCAGGACGACGGCCGGCACGACCGCGTCGGCTACAGCTGGGTGAGCCCCGACACGGAGAAGAACAAGGTGCCGCTGTGCCTCGGCTCGGCGCCCTTCGAGACGGTCAAGAAGGGCACCGGCGACTTCGAGGTGCTGCCGTGGCACCCGGTGTACCCCACCAAGTGAGGCGTTACGCGGGCGAGCCCGACGTGTAGCGGCGCATCAGCGGCGACAGGACGAGCACCGACTTGGTCCGCTCCACGAACGGCTCCCCCGCGATGCGTTCCAGGACCCGCTCGAAGTGCCGCATGTCCGCGGCGAAGACCTGGATGATCGCGTCCGCGTCACCGGTGACGGTGGAGGCGGACGCGATCTCGGGGTAGCGCTCGAGGCCGCGCTTGATGGCCTCGGGCGAGGTGTTGCGACGGCAGTACATCTCGATGAACCCCTCGGTCTCCCAGCCGAGTGCGGCCGGGTCGACCCTGACCGTGAAGCCCGTGATGGCCCCGGTGGCCCGCAGCCGGTCCACGCGCCGCTTGACGGCGGGCGCGGACAGGCCGACGAGCTGGCCGATGTCGGCGTAGGAGCGGCGGGCGTCCTCGGCGAGGGCGTGCACGATGCGTTCGTCGAGATCGTTCAGCAAGGCAGGTGGTTCACTTCTCTTGGGCAGGCGCGGAGGCGAGTCGGGAGCGACGGGCCCCGTAAAGGAAGTAGAACACGAGGCCCGCGGCCATCCAGCAACCGAAGACCACCCAGGTGACGGCGTCGAGGCTGAACATGTTGTACGCGCAGAAGACGAAGCCGAGGACCGGGAAGACCGGCCCGAGCGCCACCTTGAAGGTGCGCGGCATGTCGGGGCGGGTGTAGCGGAGCACGATGACCGCGATGTTGACCAGGCCGAAGGCGAAGAGAGTGCCGATGCTGGTGGCGTCGACGAGCTTGCCGAGCGGGATGAGCGAGGCGAGCACGCCGCAGAAGAGCGACACGATGACCGTGTTCACGCGCGGGGTGCCGGTCTTACCGCTGACCTTGCCGAAGACCTTCGGGACCAGTCCGTCGCGGGACATCGCGAAGAGGACGCGGGTCTGGCCGTAGAGGACGGTGAGGACGACGCTGGCGATGGAGATCACCGCGCCGGCGGCGAGCATGGTGCCCCAGAAGGTCTGGCCGGTGACGTCGTTCATGATCGCCGCGAGCGTGGCCTCGGAGCCCTCGAACTGCTTCCAGTTCCACGCCCCGACCGCGACGGCGGCGACCAGGACGTAGAGGACGGTGACGATGAGCAGCGACAGCATGATCGCGCGGGGCAGGTCACGCTTCGGGTTCTTGGCCTCCTCGCCGGCCGTGGAGGCGGCGTCGAAACCGATGTACGAGAAGAAGAGGCTGGCGCCGGCGGCGCTGACGCCCGCCGTGCCGAGCGGCATGAAGTCGCGGTAGTTGCCGGACTTGAAGCCCATGAAGCCGATCGCGCAGAACAGCACGAGCGCGACGATCTTCACTGCGACCATGATCGTGTTGATCACGGCGGACTCGCGGGCGCCGCCCAGCAGGAACGCCATCGCCAGCAGGACGACGACCAGACCGGGCAGGTTGATGACGCCGCCCTCACCCGGGGCCGACGAGATCACGTCGGGGAGGGTCACACCGATGGTGCCGTCGAGCAGCTCGTTGAGGTACTGGCCCCAGCCGACGGCCACGGCGGCGACGGAAACGCCGTACTCCAGGACCAGGCACCAGCCGCAGACCCAGGCGACGAGTTCACCCATCGTTGCGTAAGCGTACGAGTAGGAGGAGCCGGCGACCGGTATGGAGCCGGCCAGTTCGGCGTACGAGAGCGCGGAGAACAGCGCCGTGAGTCCGGCGATGACGAACGCGACGGTGACCGCGGGGCCCGCCTTCGGGACGGCCTCGCCGAGCACCACGAAAATGCCGGTGCCGAGCGTCGCGCCGATGCTGATCATGGTCAGCTGCCACATGCCGAGCGAGCGGCGCAGACTGCCGCCCTCACCCTGGCCACCCTCTGCGACCAGCGCTTCTACCGGCTTGCGCCGCATCAGCCTGGCGCCGAGGCCCGGGGCGGGGGTCTCGGTTGTTCGGGTGCGCGGTGGTGCGCCGTGGTCGAGCACGGGCTGGCTCCTTCATCGCTGCCGGTCAGGTGGGCGCGCGCCGGAAACGGCCAGCGACGACAGCCCACACCAGACCGGGGACCGCCGAGCAGGCCATCCCCGCCACGCCACGTACAGCGCTTGACTCTAAAGGGTTTCTGTTCCCAGCTGTAATGCAGCAACCTTGCGTATGCGCGCATGAACGTTGCGTGGTGCGCGCGGGTGTGGACGAACGTTGCGCGGTCCGTTTCGTCCGTTGCATTCCGACTCCGGGGACATCTCTGGAAAACCGCCGGAAAAAGCGAAACCCCGCGCCCCGAAAACGGGGCGCGGGGCAGGGTGCTGCCGGGAGGAGCGACTAGCTCCAGCTGGCGTGGAGCGGCTTGCCCTCGGCGTAGCCGGCGGCGGACTGGATACCGACGACGGCCTTCTCCTCGAACTCCGCGAGGGAGCTGGCACCCGCGTAGGTGCAGGAGGAGCGGACGCCCGCGATGACCGAGTCGACGAGGTCCTCGACGCCCGGACGCTCCGGGTCGAGGAACATGCGCGAGGTGGAGATGCCCTCCTCGAACAGAGCCTTGCGGGCGCGGTCGTAGGCGGACTCGTCGGAGGTCCGGTTCTTGACGGCGCGGGCCGAGGCCATGCCGAAGGACTCCTTGTACGCGCGCCCCTGGGCGTCGTGCTGGAGGTCGCCCGGGGACTCGTAGGTGCCCGCGAACCAGGAGCCGATCATGACGTTCGACGCACCGGCGGCGAGCGCCATCGCCACGTCGCGCGGGTGACGGACACCGCCGTCGGCCCACACGTGCTTGCCGTACTTCTTCGCCTCGGCGGCGCACTCAAGGACGGCGGAGAACTGCGGCCGGCCGACACCGGTCATCATGCGCGTGGTGCACATGGCGCCGGGGCCCACGCCGACCTTGATGATGTCGGCGCCGGCCTCGATGAGGTCCTTGACGCCCTCGGCGGCGACGATGTTGCCCGCGACGATGGGGACCTGCGGGTCGAGACCGCGGACGGCCTTGATCGCGGAGATCATCGACTCCTGGTGGCCGTGCGCGGTGTCGACCACGATGGTGTCCGCGCCGGCGTCGAGGAGCTGCTTGGCCTTGCCCGCGACATCGCCGTTGATGCCCACGGCGGCAGCGATACGGAGCTTGCCGTTCGCGTCGGTGGCCGGGGTGTAGAGGGTCGCGCGCAGGGCGCCCGTGCGGGTCAGGATGCCCGCGAGTCGGCCGTCCGCGCCCACGGCGGGGGCGTAGCGGCGGTTGGCGTGGTCCAGCTTGTTGAAGGCGTCGCGCGGGTCGATGTCCGCGTCGAGCAGGAGCAGGTCCTTGGACATGACCTCGGACAGCTGCGTGAACCGGTCGACCCCGGTCAGGTCGGCGTCCGTGACGACGCCGATGGGCCGCTGCTCCTCGTCCACGACGACACCGGCGTTGTGCGCGCGCTTGGGCAGCAGCGCGAGCGCGTCGGCGACGGTCTGGTGCGGGGCGAGGACGATGGGGGTGTCGAGGACCAGGTGCCGGGTCTTCACCCAGGAGATGACCTCGGTGACCACCTCGATGGGGATGTCCTGCGGGATGACGACGAGGCCCCCGCGGCGGGCCATGGTCTCGGCCATGCGGCGCCCGGCGATCGCGGTCATGTTGGCGACGACCAGCGGAATCGTGGTGCCGGTCCCGTCGGGGGACGCCAGGTCGACCGCCTGACGGGAACCCACGGCGCTGCGGCTCGGCACCATGAAGACGTCGTCGTAGGTCAGGTCGTACGCAGGCTTGATGTCGTTGAGGAAACGCACGTGCTGCTCATCCCAGTCGATCAGAGGTGGCCCCCGAGCAGGTCAGCCCGTGGGGGGAAAGCACGTACTTCATTGTCCCATGCCACCGCTACCACATGCCCACGGACGATTACACAGGCGGTTGCGAAGGGCTGTGGTCGGATCCTCCAAGGGTCAGTGCGATCACGAGCCTCGGGTTTCGGCCACGCCTGCGGTCGACCGCATCGGTGAAGACGTCGAGCGCGGTCTCCCAGTCCCCGGGCCTGGCGCCGGCGTAGGCCCGCCAGCCCACGACGGACAGGAGCAGCGCCTGGTCACTGCCGTCGGGCCAGAAGGAGACATCGGTCAGGACGTCGAAGAGCGCGTCCCAGTTACGCCCGAACCAGTCCGGCAGCTCCAGGTCGCGCACGCACCGGTCCATGAACCCGGCCTTGTCCTTGACGCCTTCGAGGTCGAGGACGCGGATCCTCTCGGGACCTCCGGTCATCTCAGCACCGCCTTGAACGACTCGTAATGGTCATCGGTGTAGTACGTCTCATGACTCTGCCCCATGACGATGCGCCGGGCGCCACGGTCCCGCTCGCCGGGGGTGGGGACGGTGTACTCGTGGTAGTAGCCGCGGCTCTGCCGGGGCAGCTCCCGCTCGAAGTTCCCGAAGACGGCACCGTCCTTGGCGTACGGGAACGGCCCGCCCTTGTCGATGAGGGTCAGGGTCGTGCGGGCCTCGGCGGGGAGCCGCGACTCGGGGACCGTGGACATGCCCCGCGCCCAGGCGGGCGTGGAGCGGGCCGGGGCGGCCGGTGTGTCCTGCTGTGTGTCCTGTGCGGAGCACCCGGTGACCTGCAGGGTGAGGGCGACGAGCAAACTCCCCAGCAGGAAAGTGCTGGGGAGAGTGGGGAGGCGGGTGAGGAGCCGCGGCAGCATGCCGCCGATGCTGCCACAGCCGCCTCCGGTGAGCGCGGCACGCGACGTGAGTGCCGCCCGAAGAGGCTCAGACCCCGTCGGGGTCCGCCCGGTTCAGCGCCGGCTTCGGCGTGGGGCCCGCGGTGAGGAGGAAGTCCGCCGCGGCCGTGTCCGTGACCAGGCTGGTGACGAGCCCCGACCTGAGCACCGCGTCGATGGCGGCCGCCTTGCGCTGACCGCCCGCGATGGCGACGACTTCCGGTATCCGCCGCAGACGGTCCGCCTCGACCGTGATGCACCGCTCGCCCAGGTCACGGCCGACGCGTCGGCCCTCGGCGTCGAAGAGGTGCGCGGACATCTCTGCCGCGACGCCGAGCGAGGCGTAGTGGGCCCGCTCCTCGTCGCTGAGCATGTCGTGGACGGTGGAGATGCCCGGCTCCCAGGAGCCGATGGAGACGCAGGCGACGGTGACCTTGTCGAAGTACTCGAAGGCGCGGGCGATGCCCGTCTGGTTGCGCAGCGCGGCCGCGGTGGCCGGGTCGGGCAGCAGCATCGGAGCGTAGATCGGGTGGGCCTCGCCGCCGGAGACCTGGGCGGCGCGCCGCACGGCCTCGACGGAGCCGCGCTCGGCGGTCCCGGCGTCGTACACGCCCGTGAGCTGCACGACCGTGCAGGGCGGCAGCCGGTCGAGGGCAGCGGCCATGTGGATGGTCGAGCGGCCCCACGCCAGGCCGAGCACATCGCCCTCGGAGACCAGCTCGCCCAGGAGGTCGGCCGCGACCTCGCCGAGGTTCTCGGGGTCGGGCGACTCCTCGGCCTCGGCCGGGGACTCGACCACCACGGCGTGCCGCAGGCCGTAGCGGGCGCGCAGCGCGTCGGAGCGCTCCGCGTCGAGCTCGGCCGGTACGCGGATCTCGATGCGTACGAGATCCCGTTCGAGCGCGGTCTCCAGGACCCTGGCCACCTTGAAGCGGCTCACGCCGAACTCCTCGGCGATCTGGATCTTGGATTTGCCCTCGAGATAGAAGCGGCGGGCCATGGCCGCCGCCTGCACCAGCTCCGCGGGTCCCATCCGCATCGCTGAGCGACCCGGCGACAGTGCCGACACGGCGATCTCCTCACTGCTGTTCACAACCTGGGTTCGCCGTTCATCCTTGCAGATGTGGCGGACTTGATCTGCCCTGATGGGCGGCGTTCACGTTCCCGTGGCTCAGTGGCCGCATGCCCAGGCCGCGGCACTCGACACGGTCTCCGCCTGCGTGCGCAATGCACGCACCGCCTGGGCGGGGTCGGCGGCGCCGTAGACGGCGGAACCGGCGACGAAGACGTCGGCGCCCGCCTCCGCGCAGCGCTCGATGGTGGAGGCCGAGACACCGCCGTCGACCTGGAGCCAGAGCTCGAGGCCGTGCTTGCTGATCAGCTCTCGGGCGCGACGGATCTTCGGCAGCATGATGTCGAGGAAGGACTGCCCGCCGAAGCCCGGCTCGACCGTCATGATCAGCAGCATGTCGAGCTCGGGGAGCAGGTCCTCGTACGGCTCGATGGGCGTCGCCGGCTTGAGCGCCATGGAGGCGCGGGCGCCCTTGGCGCGGATCTCGCGGGCCAGCCGGATGGGGGCGGCCGCGGCCTCGGCGTGGAAGGTGACGGATCCGGCGCCCGCCTCGACGTACTGCGGGGCCCAGCGATCGGCGTCCTCGATCATCAGATGGCAGTCCAGCGGGATGTCCGTGGCCCGCGCCAGGGACTCCACGACCGGCATCCCGAGGGTCAGGTTCGGGACGAAGTGGTTGTCCATGACGTCGACGTGGAGCCAGTCGGCGCCCTCGACGGCCTTTGCCTCCTCGGCAAGGCGGGCGAAGTCGGCGGACAGGATGCTGGGGTTGATCTGCACGGCCATGACCCAAGACTGCCATGCCCGGCGCCGGTTGCTCCCCCCGGTCCAGACCTGTCTCGCTCCCCGGATGCCGCCTCCGGGCCCCCATGGCATGCTGTGCGCCCCGGCCGGCTCGGTCATCACCTCGGCGCGACTCGTCCTGGCCGGCCCGTCCGCCGCCCTCACACGCTCCGGCCGGGGTGGCGTTCGCGGAGACCGATTTCGCGGTCCGCCCGGCGTACCTCGCGCTCCGCCTCCCCCGGCGCCCACGACCGAAATGACCGCCGGCCCCGGCGCCTGACGGGGCGCGGACCGACGGTCGGCCGCGTGCCCACGTCAGGCGATGGGGACCGTTCGGACAGTGGCGCCCGCGTCTGGCTGTGGTCAGGCGGTGCGCCGGATCAGCGCCAGATACATCGCGTCCGTGCCGTGCAGATGCGGCCAGAGCTGGATGTCGGGGCCGTCGCCGAGCGCCGGTACGCCGGGCAGCAGCGGGCGGGCGTCGATGAGTTCGGCGCCGGGGTGGTGCTTCATGACGTCGTCCACGACCGCGCGGGTCTCGGCGAGGTGCGGCGAGCAGGTCGCGTAACCGACGACGCCTCCCACGCGTACGGAGTCGAGGGCGGTGGTCAGGAGCGAGCGCTGGAGCGGCGCGAAGCCCTCCAGGTCCTCGGGGCGGCGCCGCCAGCGCGCCTCGGGCCGGCGGCGCAGCGCGCCAAGACCCGTGCACGGCACGTCCATGAGGACGCGGTCGAAGGTGGCGGGCCCCCACGGCGGGCGCGTGCCGTCGGCCGCGATGACCTGGTACGGGCCCGGGTTGCCCGCGAGCGCGTTCGCCACGAGGCGGGCGCGGTGGGGCTGCTTCTCGGCGGCGAGCAGGGCGGCGCCGCGCTCGGAGGCGAGCCCGGCGAGCATGGCCGCCTTGCCGCCGGGGCCCGCGCAGCCGTCGAGCCACTTCTCGTCGCGGCCCTCCAGGGGCGCGTTCGCGAGGGCGATCGCCACGAGCTGGCTGCCCTCGTCCTGGACACCGGCCCGGCCGGTCCGCACGGGGTCGAGCGCGCCGGGCTCACCGCCCTCGGTGAGCCGCACGGCGTACGGCGACCAGCGCCCCGGCAGCGCCGCCTCCTCGCCGACCTCGTCCAGGACGACGTCCGCGGTGGTCCGGCCCGGCCGCGCCACGAGCGTGACCTCGGGCCGCTCGTTGTCGGCCTCCAGCAGATCCTCGATGCCCGCCCGGCCACCGCCGAGCGAGTCCCACAGCGCCGACACGATCCATCGCGGATGCGAATGCACCACGGCGAGATGGTCCTCGGCGTCCTCGTCGTACGGGGGCGCGACCTTCTCCACCCAGCCGTCGAGGTCGTCCTGCGCGACCTTGCGGAGCACCGCGTTCACGAACTTGGCGCGCCCGTCGCCGAGCACGACCCGCGCCAGTTCCACGGAGGCCGACACGGCGGCGTGCGTGGGGATCCGGGTGCCGAGCAGCTGGTGGACGCCCATGTTCAGCACGTCGAGAACGGGCGGGTCGACCTCCCGCAGCGGCCGGTCGATACACGCGGCGACGATCGCGTCGTACGTGCCCTGCCGGCGCAGCGTCCCGTACACCAGCTCCGTGGCGAGCGCCGCGTCACGGGCGTCGAAGTCGCCTTTCTCGCGGGCCTTGCGCAGCAGCGGCGGAAGCACGAGGTTCGCATACGCATCGCGCTCGTCCACGGCCCGCAGCGCCTCGAAGGCGAGATAGCGGACCGGGTCCTTCTGCGGGCGGCGGTACGGCTTGCCGGGCTTGCCCTGCTTCCCGGAGGTGCCGGGCTTACCTGACTTCTGGGGACGCCGGCCGGGCTGGTCGTTCAAAGGTGCTCCGCTGCTGGTATCGGCTCGAACCCGTTCAGCCTACGTCGGTCCCGCCAAGGCGCTCGCCCGGGGCGATCCGCACCCCGCGCGCCCAGTCGGCCGCGGCCATCGGCTTCTTGCCCTGGGCCTGCACCCACAGCAGCTCCACGGCGTACGAGCCGGTGCCGACGTACAGGTTCTTCTTGCCGACCGCGAGCTCGCCGGGCGCGAGATCGGTGCGGTCCGGGACGGGGACGGCCTGGATGAGCTTGAGGCGCTCATCGCGGAAAACGGTCCAGGCGCCGGGCGCGGGCGTACAGCCGCGGACGACGCGGTCGACGCGCAGCGCGGGCGCGGTCCAGTCGACGTGCGCGTTCTCGACGGTGATCTTCGGGGCGACCGTGATGCCGTCGACGGGCTGCGCCACAGCCTTCAGGGAGCCGTCCTCGATGCCGTCCATGGTCGCGGAGAGCAGCCCGGCGCCGGCGAAGGCCAGCCGGGTGAGCAGGTCGCCGCTCGTGTCGGTGGGCCGCACCATCTCCGTCACCGTCCCGTAGACGGGCCCCGAGTCGAGCCCCTCCTCGATCAGGAACGTCGACGCTCCGGTGATCTCGTCGCCGGCCATGATCGCGTGCTGCACGGGGGCGGCGCCGCGCCAGGCGGGCAGCAGCGAGAAGTGCAGGTTGACCCAGCCGCGGGCGGGGACGTCGAGGGCGACCTTCGGCAGCAGCGCGCCGTAGGCGACGACCGGGCAGCAGTCGGGCGCGATCTCGCGCAACCGGGCCAGGAACGCCTCGTCGCGCGGCTTCGCCGGCTTGAGGACCTCGATCCCCGCCTCCTCCGCGCGCTCGGCGACCGGACTGGCGACGAGCCTGCGGCCGCGGCCCGCGGGGGCGTCCGGCCGGGTGACGACCGCGGCGACCTCGTGCCGGTCGGAGGCGATCAGGGCGTCCAGAGCGGGAACGGCGACCTCGGGGGTGCCTGCGAAGACGAGCTTCATCGGTGTCTTTCGGCCTCTCGGGGCAGGGACTTGACGGGCAGCACACCAGTCTATGGCCGTTCCACGGGCGCGTTCCCTCCGGTATTCGGGGCCGCCTGCGCGTGGGGGCGTACGCATCGACGTGCGCCCTGCGCATATGCGCATACGCCCCTCCAGCGTGACCCCTCACCAACTGGCGCGTTGGTCAAGGAAGAGTTGACCAACCAAGGGCCACAGATGCGGCCCGATCCGTTTCAACGCCGGTTCGAGAGGCTTGTTCATGGCCGACCACGCAACCCACGACGCCCAGGCACGGGCCAGCCTGCACCTCCTGGTACGGGACATCGAGCGGGTCCGCCGGCAGGTGGACGCACTGCGCACCCTCACCGCCCAGCTCGGCAACGTCTACCGCCCGCGCCGCTCCGGCCCCTCCGCGGGCTTCGTCGTCTACGGGCGCGCCCCCGCCCCGACCGTCCGCCTGGCCCAGGAACTGCGCGACAGCGTCGAGACCTTGGTGACCGCAGCCGTCGACTTCGACCGCTCGCTCGGCTTCTCGTGGGATGCGGTGGGCTCGGCGCTCGGGGTGACGAAGCAGGCGGTGCACCGCAGGTACGGGGCCCGCAGGGCCGCTGCGCAGGCTGCGGCCGAAGCCGAGCGCGCGACGGAGACGGTGGGGACCCGGCCCCCCGTCCCCATCGGCACGGCGACGATTCCGTCCGTCCCCGCCGCCCGCTCCATGCCCACGCAACCGACCGCGGGCAGCCCGGTCCTACGCGAAGACCCCCGCCCCACGGCCTTCCCCGGTCCACGCAACGGCTGACCTCACCTGCTGTCTGCCTCCCCGCACATCAAGTGCGGGGAGGCAGAGCTGTGTTCGGAGGCGGCGGGGCTCACGGGCGACGCGTTGTTGCGGGCGGCGGGTTGTCCCGGCGACGCCCTGTCCCGGCGACGCACTTTCCCCGGACGGCAGCTCTGCCGGGGCGGTGCGTTGATCCGGCGGCACACGTCGCTTCAGGGCGGCACCTGCGCCAGGCCGATTGCCAACGCACCGCCCAAGGACGGCACACGCCTCCGAACCGCCAACTCCGTCCGCGCAGCACCGCTCACCGGCAGGCGGCACGTCCATTCGGAACACACACCGCCTCGCGACGCGCCCCTTCCCGGGACACAGCCTGTTGTCCACCGCACACGCCGCCTCCCTGCGGCACCCGGCCATGCCCATCGCCGCCGGCCCGTCCAAGGGCGCCACCCCGAACGACGTACGCCGTCTCGCCCGATATCCGCCGGATCTCAACCAATATCCGGCGGATCCACCCGCACCCGTACCGGCTCCGTGCCGCCCCGGGCCATTCGGGCCGCCTGGGCGTGCTTCAGCGCCGACGCGAGTGCCGCGCCGCTGCCGGGCGGGACCCTGACCAGGACGCGCTCCCAGTGCTCCCCCGGCGGCGGCGCACCGGGACGGCGTGACGGTCCCGGCGCCGCGTCCGGCACCGGGACAGGGCCCAACACCTCGGCGTCACCCGGCAGTTCCACCGCCGCCAGGAACTCGGAGAGCGCCTCGGGCGCGCCCGAGACCGCCGCCATCCGCGACACCGGCGGAAACCCGAGCTCGGCCCGCTCGGAGAGCTCCCGCACGGCGTGCCCCACCGGGTCCCACCGCACCAGCGCCTGCACAGGACGCAGCGTCGGCTCGGCCACGATCACCACCGTGCCGCCCGCCCCCTGCGGTCTGACCAGCGAGGCCGCCGCGATCCAGCGCCGCAGCGCGTCCTCCCCCGCCCGCAGGTCGGGGCGGCCCAGCATCGCCCAGCCGTCGAGCAACAGCGCGGCCGCGTACCCCCCTTCGGCCACCGGCTCCGCGCCCGGCGTACTCACCACGAGGGCCGGCGCCCCCGCCACCGTGTCGAGAACCTGCTCCCGTCCGGACGTGCGTACCGGCACCGCCGGAAACGCCCGCCCCAGCTCCTCCGCCGTCCTGCGCGCCCCCACGACCTGCGCCCGCAGCCGGAATCCCCCGCACTCCTGGCAGTGCCAGGCGCTCTCCTCCTGGCCGCACCAACCGCATTTCAGGGCGGAGGTCCCCTCACTCGCCTCCAGCGGCCCGGCGCAGTGGCGGCAGCGCGCGGGCTCACGGCACCGCTCGCACGCGAGCCGCGGTACGTATCCGCGCCGTGGCACCTGCACCAGTACCGGCCCGCTCCTCAACCCTTCCCGCACCACCTGCCACGCGAGTGTCGGCAACCGCGCGGCCCGCGCCGCCTCGTCGCGCGCGAGATCCCCGTCCCCCACGGTCCGTACGAGAGGTGCGGCGCCCCGCACTTGCTCACGCCCGGCGATGAGGGGCGCGGCCCAACCGCTCTCGACGAGCTGCGCGGCCTCGACCGTGCAGCTCCAACCACCCAGCAAGAAGGCGCACTTGTCGTGCGCGGCCCGCAACAGCAGCACGTCGCGTGCATGCGGCTGCGGAGCATGCGGCTCCGCGTGGCTGGAGTCGCCGTCGTCCCAGATGACCACGAGCCCGAGGTCCCGCACGGGGGCGAACATCGCGGCCCGCGTGCCCACGACCGCCCGCACCGACCCGCGCCGCACCCCGAGCCATTCCCGGTACCGCTTCTCGGGCCCCGCGTCGGCGGTCAGCACGGCATGCCGCCCCTCACCGAGTACGGCGCTCAGCGCGGCGTCGACCCGCGCGACCACCCGCCCGTCGGGCACGACGACCAGGGCCCCGCGCCCCGAGGAGAGGGTCGCGGCGACGGCGCGCGCCACTTCGTCGGCCCACTCCGGTCCGGGCAACGCGTTCCATACGGCCCGGGGCGCGCCGCCCGACGCGAGAGCGTCCAGGAAGCCCGGCCCGCGCTCGTACCGCCGCCAGCTCCCCGCGTCCGGCGCCGGCGGTGGCGGGAGCGGCTCGGGTGACGGCTTCTTCTCCGCGCGCGCGTTCCGCGGCGGGACGGCCAGCTGGAGAACGTCGGCGAGGCTTCCCGCATACCGGTCGGCGACGGCGCGGGCGAGGCCGAGCAGCTCCTGGCCGAGCACGGGCTCGGGCGACACGACCTGCGCGAGGGCGGCCAGCGGCCCCTGGTACTCGGACTCGGAGACCCGCGCGACGACGAACCCGTCGATCAGCCCGCCGCCCTCGCGGCGCCCGTCCCGCACGGAGTGCTTCCCGGCGCCGAACCGCACCCGCACCCGCACCCCCGGCTGCGCGTCGGCGTCGAGTTCGTCCGGCACCGCGTAGTCGAAGTACCGGTCGAGATGCAGCACGCCCTTGTCGACGAGCACCCGGGCCACGGGCAGCTCCTTGGCGAGCGCGGCCCCCCGCCACGTCCGCGGCTTGGCCCGCGGAACCTTGGCCTGCCGCACGCTCTCGCGAATCAGCGCAAGCTGCTCGGGCGGCGCCCCGTCGCCGCCGCCCTCGCCCTGCCCGTTCTCGCTGCTCACAGCCAAATTCCTACCAGACGCCACTGACACCGGCCGCCGCGATGGGGGCGGCGACGCACGACGGCCCCGGACCGAACCGGTCCGGGGCCGTTCAGGTGCAGGCGTCGTCCGCCCGTGCGGATCCGCTTACAGGCCCGCGGCCTTGCGCAGCGCGTCCACGCGGTCCGTGCGCTCCCAGGTGAAGTCGGGAAGCTCGCGGCCGAAGTGGCCGTACGCGGCGGTCTGCGCGTAGATCGGGCGGAGCAGGTCGAGGTCGCGGATGATCGCGGCGGGGCGGAGGTCGAAGACCTCGGTGATCGCCTGCTCGATCTTCTCCGGGTCCACCGCGGCCGTGCCGAACGTCTCGACGAAGAGGCCCACCGGCTCGGCCTTGCCGATCGCGTACGCGACCTGGACCTCGCAGCGGCTGGCGAGGCCGGCCGCGACGACGTTCTTGGCGACCCAGCGCATCGCGTAGGCGGCCGAGCGGTCGACCTTGGACGGGTCCTTGCCGGAGAAGGCGCCGCCACCGTGGCGGGCCATGCCGCCGTACGTGTCGATGATGATCTTGCGGCCGGTGAGGCCGGCGTCGCCCATCGGGCCGCCGATCTCGAAGCGGCCGGTCGGGTTCACCAGAAGGCGGTAGCCCTCGGTGTCCAACTTGATGCCGTCCTCGATGAGCTGACCCAGGACGTGCTCCACGACGAACTCGCGGATGTCGGGGGCGAGCAGCGACTCGAGGTCGATGTCCGAAGCGTGCTGGGACGAGACCACGACCGTGTCGAGGCGGACGGCCTTGTCGCCGTCGTACTCGATGGTGACCTGGGTCTTGCCGTCGGGGCGCAGGTACGGGATCGTCCCGTTCTTGCGGACCTCGGACAGGCGCCGCGAGAGGCGGTGCGCCAGGTGGATCGGGAGCGGCATCAGCTCGGGCGTCTCGTCGCACGCGTAGCCGAACATCAGGCCCTGGTCGCCCGCGCCCTGCTTGTCGAGCTCGTCCTCGTCACCCTCGACACGCGACTCGTACGCCGTGTCGACGCCCTGGGCGATGTCGGGGGACTGCGAGCCGATGGACACCGACACGCCGCAGGAGGCGCCGTCGAAGCCCTTCTTCGAGGAGTCGTAGCCGATCTCGAGGATCTTCTCGCGCACGAGCTGTGCGATCGGCGCGTACGCCTTGGTCGTGACCTCACCGGCGACGTGCACGAGGCCCGTGGTGATGAGCGTCTCCACGGCGACCCGGGAGGTCGGGTCCTCCCGCAGAAGCGCGTCAAGAATGGTGTCGCTGATCTGGTCAGCGATCTTGTCGGGGTGACCCTCGGTCACGGACTCCGAGGTGAACAGGCGACGGGACACAACGCTCCCTGTGGTTGCAGCGGCTGCTGGCTGATCATTTGCGGACGGCCGGGGGCTGCGCCCGGCGTCGTCCGTGACCAGTTTATCGGTCACTCTCGGCCGTCGGACCACGCGTCTCGCCACTTGGGAGCGCTGTGACCAGCGGCACTGCATTTTGCGGTACGACCATCCCTCTTAGGAAGAGGGATGGTGCCCGAATTGTAAGGGTTTCGTGCGGTTCGTGGCCTCCGCTGGAGCGAAAGTGGCATTCACTCGCCGTCGTAGATCCGCTCCTGTGCCCGCGCGTCGCCGACGGGCAGCAGTCGGGTGACCGAGTCCCAGATCGTGTCCGAGAGCACTTCCTTCGGACCGTACGGGACCGGGGTCTCACTGCCGTCCGCGCCGAGCAGAACGGCCTCGTTCTCCTCGGAGCCGAAGGTCTTGCGCTCCCCCACCTCGTTGACGACGAGCAGGTCACAGCCCTTGCGGGCCAGTTTCTTGCGGCCGTTGGCGAGGACGTCGTCCGTCTCGGCGGCGAAGCCGACGACGATCTGCCCCGGGCGCGGCCGGTCCGCCGAGAGCTCGGCGAGGATGTCCGGATTACGGACCAGGGCGATGGGCTCCGGCTCGCGTCCGTCCTTCTTCTTGATCTTCCCTGTGGCGTACGTCTCGGGGCGGAAGTCGGCCACCGCGGCCGCCATGACCACCACGTCCGCCTCCGGCGCAGCCTTGAGCACGGCCTCGCGCAGCTGTACGGCCGTCCCTACGTGGACGACGTCGACACCGGCCGGGTCGGGCAGGGTCGCGTTCGCCGCGAGCAGGGTGACGCGGGCGCCGCGGGCGACCGCCGTGCGCGCGAGGGCGTAACCCTGCTTGCCCGAGGAGCGGTTGCCGAGGAAGCGGACCGGGTCGAGGGGCTCGCGGGTGCCGCCTGCACTGATGACGACGTGCCGTCCGGCGAGATCCTGGGTGGCCGCCAGATCGCCACGGGCGAGCACCCGTCGTACGAATTCGAAGATCTCCACCGGGTCGGGGAAGCGGCCCTTGCCCGTGTCGACGCCGGTGAGGCGGCCGACGGCGGGCTCGATGACGTGGGCGCCGCGGCGGCGGAGCGTGGCCACGTTCTCCCGCGTCGCCGGGTGCTCCCACATCTCCGTGTGCATGGCGGGGGCGAAGACGACCGGACAGCGGGCGGTCAGGAGCGTGTTCGTGAGGAGGTCGTCGGCGAGGCCGTGCGCGGCCTTGGCGAGCATGTCGGCGGTGGCGGGCGCGACGATCACGAGGTCGGCGTGCTGCCCGATGCGCACGTGCGGGACCTCGTGGACGGACTCCCAGACCTCGGTCGAGACCGGGTTGCCGGACAGCGCCGACCAGGTCGCCTCCCCGACGAAGTGCAGGGCGGATTCCGTCGGCACGACGCGTACGTCGTGTCCCGACTCGGTCAGCCGGCGCAGGAGCTCGCACGCCTTGTAGGCGGCGATTCCGCCACTGACCCCCAGAACGACCTTGGGCTTGTCCACGGTCCGTGCCTCCCCGCACTCGGATTCCCGCACTCGGGAACGTACGACTCCCCTCGGAGACGCACGACTCCATGACACACCACAGGCCCGACAGTCGCGCTGCCGGGCCTGTGGCCAAGAAAAACTGATTGCCTACTGAGCGGGGCCCTCGATGGCCTCGGAGGTCAGCAGGCCCGCGTTGATCTCGCGGAGCGCGATCGAGAGCGGCTTCTCGTGGACGTGGGTGTCCACCAGCGGGCCGACGTACTCGAGCAGGCCCTCACCGAGCTGCGAGTAGTACGCGTTGATCTGGCGCGCGCGCTTGGCGGCGTAGATCACGAGGCTGTACTTCGAGTCGGTCGCCTCGAGCAGCTCATCAATCGGCGGGTTGATGATGCCCTCGGGCGCGGTAATGGAAGAGGACACTCTCTGCCTTCCGATGGGATTGAAGATCACATGTGATCAAGAAAACGCGGGATCGCTCCGGCGGAATTCGAGAGCACAAATAGATCGAAGATCAAACAACTCTCATCAAGGCTAGCAGCTCACGGGCCACGTCTTCGACGGAGGTGTTGACAAGGGTCGTATCGAACTCCGCCTCGGCGGCGAGTTCGACCTTGGCGGCTGCGAGTCTGCGCTCGATCACCTCGGGGGCCTCGGTCCCCCGGCCGGTGAGCCGGCGGACCAGCTCCTCCCAGCTCGGCGGGGCCAGGAAGACCAGCTGCGCCTCGGGCATCGACGCACGGACGAGCCTGGCGCCCTGGAGGTCGATCTCGAGGAGGACGGGTTCGCCCGACTCGAGACGGTCCAGGACGGCCCGGCGCGGGGTCCCGTAACGATTGCCCGCGAACTCGGCCCACTCCAGCAGCTCGCCGTTGGCGATCAGCTTGTCCATTTCCTCGTCGGTGACGAAGAAATAGTGGACACCGTGCTTCTCGCCGGGGCGCGGCTTGCGGGTGGTGGCCGAAACCGACAGCCAGACCTCGGGGTGTTCCTTGCGCATATGAGCGACGACCGTGCTCTTGCCGACCCCTGAGGGGCCGGAGAGCACGGTCAGCCGCGGACGTACGTCCGGGGGTACGGGGGTCGTCCCCCGGGATGTTGCAGCCATGCAGCGATTATTCCAGCTGTCCCGTAGTGCCCGGACCAGTCGGCCCGGACACCCGGTACTAGGCGCCAGTGCTGCCGAACTCGCGCTCCAGGGACGCGATCTGGTTGGAACCGAGTCCACGCACGCGGCGGCTCTCGGAAATTCCGAGCCGCTCCATGATCTGCTTGGCACGGACCTTGCCCACGCCCGGGAGGGACTCGAGGAGGGCGGAGACCTTCATCTTGCCGATGACATCGTTCTCCTGACCCTGCTTGATGACCTCGTGCAAGGAGGCGCCGGAGTGCTTGAGTCGATTCTTGACCTCGGCCCGCTCCCGGCGAGCCGCGGCGGCCTTTTCGAGCGCGGCTGCGCGCTGTTCAGGGGTAAGGGGCGGAAGAGCCACGCCTACGTCACCTCGGATGTCGAACTGTCGGATACGGACCGTGAGGAACCTAGTCGCCCCTCACCTGGGGAGCAACGAGCGATACGCTCGCCCGTTCCTCCCCCACTGCGTTGAGAGTGTGGGAGGTGCCCCCACTCGACGGAGACTAGCGGCCAGGACCGCCTGAGTCAGCGAGAACAGACGAAAAGTCCTGGTCAGCCTCCACCGAGCCAGACATTACAGACATATAGCCCCGGATTTCTGCCTGGATTCTGATGCGAGCCCCTCCCCGAGGCCCCGCTGAAACATCACGGAATGGTCAAGGAGGCTCTCGGGGGCCCTCGCGAGGACCCTTTTCGCACCTCGGCGGCGCCTCCCAGCACCTCGAACAGCAGCGAATCCGTGACCTGGTGCCCGCATTCCGGATGCTCACGGGCATGCCGAAGGCCCCCACACGCGCGTGCAGGGGCCTTCGGGGCAGATCGAAATCCGGTCAGGCGGCGGCGACCGCCGCGCGGACCTCGTCCGCGAAGCGCACCGACGCGTCGCGCAGGGCGGCGACCGAAGGGCCCGCCTTCAGGACGGCCCGGCTGACGTTCGGGACGACATTGCGCGCGGCCGCACCGAAGACGCCCGGCAGATCCGCCGGGGTCGCGCCCTGGGCGCCGATGCCCGGGGCGAGGAGCGGACCGTTGATGTCCAGGTCGTACGAGGAGAGGTCCCCGAGGGTGGCGCCGACGACCGCGCCGAAGGAGCCCATGGGGGTCTCGCCCGCGTTCTCCTCGGCGAGGTGGGCGAGCATCGTCGCTCCCACGTTGCGCCCGTCGGCGCGGACGGCGTGCTGGACCTCGCCGCCCTCCGGGTTGGAGGTGAGGGCGAGGACGAAGAGCCCCGCGCCGGACTCGCGGGCCAGGTCGACGGCCGGCTTCAGGGACCCGTAGCCGAGGTACGGCGAGACGGTGAGGGCGTCCGAGAAGAGCGGGGAGTCCTTGTGCAGGAACGTCTCCGCGTACGCGGCCATCGTGGAGCCGATGTCGCCGCGCTTGGCGTCCATGACGACGAGCGTGCCCGCGGCGCGCAGGTCCGCGACGGCGCGCTCCAGGACGGCGACGCCGCGCGAGCCGAAGCGTTCGAAGAACGCCGACTGCGGCTTGACGACGGCGACGGTGTCGGCGAGCGCCTCGACGGAGATCCGCGTGAAGCGCTCCAGGCCGTCGATGTCGTCGTTCAGGCCCCAGGCCGACAGCAGCGCCGCGTGCGGGTCGATGCCCACGCACAGGGGGCCGCGCTCGTCCATGGCGTGGCGCAGGCGGGCGCCGAAGGGTTCGAGAACCGTCATGCGTGGGCCTTCTTCACGTCGGCGCCGACGGCGTCGGCGAGGGTGGCGTACGGCGAGGTGTTCAGGCGGGCGGCGAGGCCCTTGTGGATCGCGCGGGCGTAGAAGGGTCCCTCGTAGATGAAGGCGCTGTAGCCCTGGACGAGGGTGGCGCCGGCGAGGATCCGCTGCCAGGCGTCCTCGGCGTTCTCGATGCCGCCGACGCCCACCAGGGTGATCTCGTCCCCCACGCGGGCGTAGAGGCGCCTGAGGACCTCCAGGGAGCGTGCCTTGAGGGGCGCGCCGGACAGGCCGCCGGTCTCCTTCACGAGGGACGCGTCGGAGGTCAGGCCGAGGCCGTCGCGCGCGATGGTGGTGTTCGTGGCGATGATCCCGTCGAGGCCGAGCTCCACCGCCAGGTCGGCGACGGCGTCGACATCCTCGTCGGCCAGGTCGGGGGCGATCTTCACCAGGAGCGGGACGCGGCGCGAGGTGACGGTGCGGTCGGCGGCCTCGCGCACGGCGGTCAGGAGCGGGCGCAGCGCCTCGGTGGCCTGGAGGTTGCGCAGGCCGGGGGTGTTCGGCGAGGAGACGTTCACGACGAGGTAGTCGGCGTGGGCGGCGAGGCGCTCGGTCGACTTCACGTAGTCGCCGGCCGCCTCCTCCTCGGGCACGACCTTGGTCTTGCCGATGTTCACGCCGACCGTGGCCCTGAAGGCGGGCCTGCGGGCCGCCAGGCGCTCCGCCACGGCGGCGGAGCCCTCGTTGTTGAACCCCATGCGGTTGATCAGCGCGCGGTCCGGCACGAGGCGGAACAGGCGCTTCTTGGGGTTGCCGGGCTGCGGCTCGCCCGTGACGGTGCCGATCTCGATGTGGTCGAAGCCGAGCATCGTCATGCCGTCGATCGCGACGGCGTTCTTGTCGAAGCCGGCGGCGAGCCCGAAGGGGCCGTGCATGCGCAGGCCGAGGGCCTCCGTGCGCAGCTCCTTGTACCGGGGCGCGAGGACGGCCGCGACGAACGTGCGGAGCACGGGGACGCGGGCCGCGAGGCGGATCCAGCGGAAGGCCAGGTAGTGGGCCTGCTCCGGGTCCATGCGCTTGAAGACGAGGTTGAAGAACAGTTTGTACATCGTGGGTGTCCTCACACGGAGGGGGACACCGTTTCCGATGTCCCCCTCAGTGGGCTGCTAGTCGCGGGCCGCGGTCAGGTGTTCCGCGTGTTCCTGGAGTGAACGGACGCCCACGTCACCGTGGTTGAGGGCGTCGATGCCCTGTACGGCGGCCGCCAGGGCCTGCACCGTGGTCAGGCACGGGACGCTGCGCGCCACCGCCGCCGTACGGATCTCGTAGCCGTCGAGGCGGCCGCCGGTGCCGTACGGGGTATTGACGATGAGGTCGACCTGACCGTCGTGGATGAGCTGGACGATCGTCTTCTCGCCGTTCGGGCCCTCGCCCTCGCTGAGCTTGCGCACGACCGTGGCGTTGATGCCGTTGCGGCGCAGCACCTCGGCGGTGCCAGAGGTGGCGAGCAGCTCGAAGCCGTGCGCGACGAGTTCGCGCGCCGGGAAGATCATCGTGCGCTTGTCCCGGTTGGCGACCGAGATGAACGCGCGGCCCTTCGTCGGCAGCGGGCCGTAGGCGCCGGCCTGCGACTTGGCGTACGCCGTGCCGAAGACCGAGTCGATGCCCATGACCTCGCCGGTGGAGCGCATCTCCGGGCCGAGGACGGTGTCCACGCCGCGTCCGTGGACGTCGCGGAAGCGGCTCCACGGCATCACGGCCTCCTTGACGGAGATCGGCGCGTCCAGCGGCAGCGTGCCGCCGTCGCCGGTCTTCGGGAGCAGGCCCTCCTCGCGCAGCTCGGCCACGGTCGCGCCGAGCGAGATGCGCGCGGCGGCCTTGGCGAGCGGCACCGCGGTCGCCTTCGAGGTGAAGGGGACGGTGCGCGAGGCGCGCGGGTTGGCCTCCAGGACGTAGAGGATGTCGCCCGCCATCGCGAACTGGATGTTGATCAGGCCGCGGACGCCGACGCCCTTGGCGATGGCCTCGGTCGAGGCGCGCAGGCGCTTGATGTCGAAGCCGCCCAGCGTGATCGGGGGCAGGGCGCACGCCGAGTCGCCGGAGTGGATACCGGCCTCCTCGATGTGCTCCATGACGCCGCCGAGGTACAGCTCGGTGCCGTCGTACAGCGCGTCCACGTCGATCTCGATCGCGTCGTCGAGGAAGCGGTCGACGAGGACGGGGCGCGACGGGGAGATCTCCGTGGACTCCTCGATGTACGAGGCGAGGCGGGTCTCGTCGTACACGATCTCCATGCCGCGGCCGCCGAGGACGTACGACGGGCGGACGAGGACCGGGTAGCCGATCTCGTCGGCGATGGCCTTGGCCTCGGAGAACGTGGTCGCCGTGCCGTGCTTGGGCGCGGGCAGACCGGCCTCGGCGAGGACGCGGCCGAAGGCGCCGCGGTCCTCTGCGGCGTGGATGGCCTCGGGCGGGGTGCCCACGACCGGTACGCCGTTGTCCTTGAGCGCCTGCGACAGACCCAGCGGGGTCTGGCCGCCGAGCTGGACGACGACACCCGCGATCGGGCCCGCGAGGGACTCCGCGTGGACGATCTCCAGGACGTCCTCGAGCGTCAGCGGCTCGAAGTACAGGCGGTCGGAGGTGTCGTAGTCCGTGGACACGGTCTCCGGGTTGCAGTTGACCATCACGGTCTCGTAGCCCGCGTCGCTCAGGGCGAAGGAGGCGTGGACGCAGGAGTAGTCGAACTCGATGCCCTGGCCGATGCGGTTCGGGCCCGAGCCCAGGATGATCACGGCGGGCTTGGTGCGCGGCGCGACCTCGGTCTCCTCGTCGTACGAGGAGTAGAAGTACGGGGTCTTCGCGGCGAACTCGGCGGCGCAGGTGTCGACCGTCTTGTAGACCGGGCGGACGCCGAGGGCGTGCCTGACCTCGCGGACGACGTCCTCGCGCAGGCCGCGGATCTCGGCGATCTGGGCGTCGGAGAAGCCGTGCCGCTTGGCCTCGGCGATCAGGTCGACGTCGAGGCGCTCGGCGGTGGCCAGTTCGTCCGCGATCTCCTTGATGAGGAAGAGCTGGTCGACGAACCAGGGGTCGATCTTCGTGTACTCGAAGACCTCTTCCTGGGTGGCGCCGGCGCGGATGGCCTGCATGACGGTGTTGATGCGGCCGTCGGTCGGGCGGACGGCCTCGGCGAGGAGCTCGGCCTTGTCGCCGGGCTCGCCGACGAAGGTGAACTGGCTGCCCTTCTTCTCCAGGGAGCGCAGCGCCTTCTGGAGGGCCTCGGTGAAGTTGCGGCCGATCGCCATGGCCTCGCCCACCGACTTCATGGTGGTGGTGAGGGTGGAGTCGGCGGACGGGAACTTCTCGAAGGCGAAGCGCGGGGCCTTCACGACGACGTAGTCGAGCGTCGGCTCGAAGGAGGCCGGCGTCTTCTCGGTGATGTCGTTCGGGATCTCGTCGAGCGTGTAGCCGACGGCCAGCTTGGCGGCGATCTTGGCGATCGGGAAGCCGGTGGCCTTGGAGGCGAGCGCCGAGGAGCGGGAGACGCGCGGGTTCATCTCGATGACGATGATCCGGCCGTCGGCCGGGTCGATCGCGAACTGGATGTTGCAGCCGCCGGTGTCGACGCCGACCTCGCGGATGATCGCGATGCCGATGTCGCGCAGCCGCTGGTACTCGCGGTCGGTGAGCGTCATCGCCGGGGCGACGGTGATCGAGTCACCCGTGTGGACGCCCATCGGGTCGAAGTTCTCGATGGAGCAGACGACCACGACATTGTCGTTCTTGTCGCGCATCAGCTCGAGCTCGTACTCCTTCCAGCCGAGGATGGACTCCTCCAGGAGGACCTCGGTGGTGGGAGACAGGGTCAGGCCCTGGCCGGCGATGCGGCGCAGCTCCTCCTCGTCGTGCGCGAAGCCGGAGCCCGCGCCGCCCATCGTGAAGGAGGGGCGGACGACGACGGGGTAGCCGCCGAGCGTGTCGACGCCCTTGAGGACGTCGTCCATGGAGTGGCAGATGACCGAGCGGGCGGACTCGCCGTAGCCGATCTTCTCCTTGACGGCCTCGACGACGCCCTTGAAGAGGTCGCGGTCCTCGCCCTTGTTGATGGCTTCGACGTTGGCGCCGATGAGCTCGACGCCGTACTTCTCGAGGACGCCCTGCTCGTGCATGGAGATCGCGGTGTTGAGCGCGGTCTGGCCGCCGAGGGTGGGCAGGAGCGCGTCGGGGCGCTCCTTGGCGATGATCTTCTCGACGAACTCGGGGGTGATCGGCTCGACGTACGTGGCGTCGGCGATCTCCGGGTCGGTCATGATCGTCGCCGGGTTGGAGTTCACGAGGATGACCCGCAGGCCCTCGGCGCGCAGGATGCGGCAGGCCTGGGTGCCCGAGTAGTCGAACTCGGCGGCCTGGCCGATGACGATCGGTCCGGAACCGATGACCAGGACGGACTGGATATCGGTGCGCTTAGGCACGCTGGCCCTCCAGGAGCGAGATGAAACGGTCGAACAGGTAGGCCGCGTCGTGCGGGCCCGCCGCTGCCTCGGGGTGGTACTGGACGCTGAACGCCGGCTGGTCGAGGAGGTGGAGCCCCTCGACGACCTGGTCGTTCAGGCAGACGTGGGAGACCTCGGCGCGGCCGTAGGGGGTGTCGGAGACCTTGTCGAGCGGGGCGTCGACGGCGAATCCGTGGTTGTGCGCGGTGACCTCGACCTTGCCGGTCGTGCGGTCCTGCACCGGCTGGTTGATGCCGCGGTGGCCGTACTTCAGCTTGTACGTGCCGAAGCCGAGGGCGCGGCCGAGGATCTGGTTGCCGAAACAGATGCCGAACAGCGGGGTCTTGCGGGAGAGGACCTCCCGCATGACCGCGACGGGGCCGTCGGCGGTGGCCGGGTCACCCGGGCCGTTGGAGAAGAACACGCCGTCGGGCTGGACGGCGTAGATGTCCTCGGCCGTGGCCGTCGCGGGCAGGACGTGCACCTCGATGCCGCGCTCGGCCATCCGGTGCGGGGTCATGCCCTTGATGCCGAGGTCGACGGCGGCGACGGTGAACTTCTTCTCACCGATCGCGGGGACGACGTACGCCTCCTTGGTGGCGACCTCGGCGGCGAGGTTCGCGCCCTTCATCTCGGGCGCCTGGCGCACCTCGGCGATCATCGTGCCGTCGTCGGGCAGCGCGTTGCCGGAGAAGATGCCGACGCGCATGGCGCCGCGCTCGCGCAGGTGGCGGGTGAGGGCCCGGGTGTCGATGCCGCTGATGCCGACGACGCCCTGCTTGCGCAGCTCCTCGTCGAGCGAGCGCCGCGAGCGCCAGTTGGAGGGCACGCGCGCGGGGTCCCGCACGACGTAACCCGCGACCCAGATCTGCTGCGACTCGGGGTCCTCGTCGTTCACGCCGGTGTTGCCGACGTGCGGGGCGGTCATCACGACGACCTGCCGGTGGTACGACGGGTCGGTCAGGGTCTCCTGGTAGCCGGTCATGCCGGTGTTGAACACCGCCTCACCGAAGGTCTCCCCCACGGCCCCGTAGGCGCGGCCGCGGAAGATGCGGCCGTCCTCCAGGACGAGTACGGCGGGAGCGTTGGCAGCTCCCCGGGTGGAGGTCGTCATCGTGCGGTGCCTTCCGTCGTGATGGTCGTGCTGTTCGTGCCGCTTGAGCTGCTTGAGCTGCTTGAGCTGCTTGAGCTGCTCGTACTGCTGGTGCTGCCGGTGCTGTTCGTGTCGATCATGTTGTTGAGGGTCTCGACCCACTCGGCCTGCTCCGCGGCGTGGTCGGAGCGGAAGCCGGAGTCGATCAGCTTGTCCCCGTGCCCCCAGGTGACGATCAGGAGACCGCCCTCCGTGAGGACCTTGCCGGCGATGCCCTTGTCGAGCCGGGCCTCGCGCAGCTGTGCGACGGGGATGAAGAAGTCCGTGGCTCCGGGGCGAACGACGTCCAGACCCGCGTCCGTGAGCGTGAGCTCGACGCGGCTGCGGGTACCGAGGCCGTGCGCCACGATGCGGTCGAGCCACTGACCCGCGGTCGTGGAGCCGTGGTAGCGGCCGCTGAGCTCAAGTCTGGCCGGACCGGGCGCGGACGGCACGGTGGGGAGCGGCGGCAGGTCGCCCTGGAGGGTGCCGCGCCACTTCCAGCCCTGGCGCATCAGCCAGTAGACGAGCGTGATGAACAGGAGCAGCCCGACGATCCAGCCGATCCGGTCGGGCCAGTCCGTCACGTCCGCCGACTTCTGTTCGGCGGCGAGCGCTGCCAGTGGTTGCGTCAGTCGTGTCACGCGAGCTTCCCGTCGACGAGCGTGGCCTTGCCCCGCAGCCACGTGTGCGTGACGCGTCCGGGCAGCTCACGCCCCTCGTAGGGCGTGTTGCGGCTGCGCGAGGCGAAGCCTGCGGGGTCCACGGCTCCACGGTAATCGGCGTCGACCAGGACGAGGTTCGCGGGCTCACCTGCCGAGACGGGCCGTCCGTGGCCCTTGGCGCCGCCGATCTGCGCGGGCTTGACGGACATGCGGTCGGCGACGCCGGCCCAGTCGAGCAGTCCGGTCTCGACCATCGTCTGCTGCACGACGGACAGGGCGGTCTCGAGCCCGACCATGCCCATGGCGGCCGCGGCCCACTCGCAGTCCTTGTCCTCGTGCGGGTGCGGGGCGTGGTCGGTGGCGACGATGTCGATCGTGCCGTCGGCGAGCGCCTCGCGCAGGGCCAGCACGTCGCGCTCGGTGCGCAGCGGCGGGTTGACCTTGTAGACGGGGTTGTACGAGCGGACCAGCTCGTCGGTGAGGAGCAGGTGGTGCGGGGTGACCTCGGCGGTCACGTCGATGCCGCGGGACTTGGCCCAGCGTACGATCTCGACGCTGCCGGCCGTGGACAGGTGGCAGATGTGCACGCGGGAGCCGACGTGCTCGGCGAGCAGCACGTCGCGGGCGATGATCGACTCCTCGGCGACGGCGGGCCAGCCGCCGAGTCCGAGCTCCGCGGAGACGATGCCCTCGTTCATCTGGGCGCCCTCGGTGAGGCGGGGCTCCTGCGCGTGCTGGGCGACGACGCCACCGAAGGCCTTCACGTACTCCAGGGCGCGGCGCATGATCACCGCGTCGTCGACGCACTTGCCGTCGTCGGAGAAGACGGTGACTCCGGCGGCGGACTCGTGCATGGCGCCGAGCTCGGCGAGCTTCTTGCCCTCCAGGCCGACGGTGACGGCGCCGATGGGCTGCACGTCGCAGTAGCCGTGCTCCTGGCCGAGCCGGTAGACCTGCTCGACGACGCCGGCGGTGTCGGCGACGGGGAAGGTGTTGGCCATGGCGAACACGGCGGTGTAGCCACCGGAGGCGGCGGCCTGGGTGCCGGTGAGGACGGTCTCGGAGTCCTCACGGCCGGGCTCACGCAGGTGGGTGTGCAGGTCGACGAGACCCGGCAGGAGGACCTTGCCGGCGGCCTCGACGACCTGGGCGCCCTCGGCGGACAGACCGGTGCCGACCGCCTCGATGACGGAGCCGTCGATCAGGACGTCCTGCTGCTCGCCGCCGAGCACCTTCGCACCTCGGATAAGGATCTTGCTCATGGGTTCTTACTTCTCCTCGGTACGGGTGTGGGTGACGGCGGGCTCGTTGCCGCCCAGAAGCAGGTACAGGACGGCCATGCGGATGGAGACGCCGTTGGCGACCTGCTCGACGACCGTGCAGCGGTCGGAGTCGGCGACCTCGGCGGTGATCTCCATGCCACGGACCATCGGGCCCGGGTGCATCACGATGGCGTGCTCGGGCATCTTCGCCATGCGCTCGCCGTCCAGGCCGTAGCGACGCGAGTATTCGCGCTCGGTCGGGAAGAAGGCGGCGTTCATCCGCTCGCGCTGGACGCGCAGCATCATGATCGCGTCGGACTTAGGCAGGGTGCTGTCGAGGTCGTACGAGA
Organism: Streptomyces sp. NPDC090032; assembly: GCF_044748025.1. Classification (NCBI taxonomy): domain Bacteria; kingdom Bacillati; phylum Actinomycetota; class Actinomycetes; order Kitasatosporales; family Streptomycetaceae; genus Streptomyces; species Streptomyces sp. NPDC090032. The sequence continues at coordinate 127,805 of NZ_JBIVFF010000010.1, forward strand.
CCTCGCAGGGCCAGGTCTCGACGCCGACCGGGACGAGGGTGGGCGGTGCGACGAGGGTGACCTCGGCGCCGAGGGTGTGCAGCAGGTCGACGTTCGAGCGGGCGACGCGGCTGTGCAGGACGTCCCCGACGAGCGTGATGCGCTTGCCCTCGAGGTCCTTGCCGAGCCCGGCGTCGCGGCCGACCAGGCGGCGGCGCATCGTGAACGCGTCGAGGAGCGCCTGCGTGGGGTGCTGGTGGGTGCCGTCGCCCGCGTTGATGACCGGGGCGTCGATCCAGCCCGAGGTGGCCAGGCGGTAGGGCGCGCCGGAGGCGCCGTGCCGGATGACGACGGCGTCGACGCCCATCGCCTCCAGGGTCTGCGCGGTGTCCTTGAGGGACTCGCCCTTGGAGACGCTGGATCCCTTGGCGGCGAAGTTGATGACGTCCGCGGAGAGGCGCTTCTCGGCGGCCTCGAAGGAGATCCGGGTGCGGGTCGAGTCCTCGAAGAAGAGGTTGCAGATCGTGCGGCCGCGCAGGGCGGGCAGTTTCTTGATCGGCCGGTCGGCGACCCGGGCCATCTCCTCGGCGGTGTCGAGGATGAGGACGGCGTCGTCGCGGGTGAGGTCGGCGGCCGAGATGAGGTGTCGCATCATCGGGGAGGCTCCGTAGGAAAGTTCAGGAGTATTCGGGCATACGGGCGCGCGGCGGCACCCTCAGGGTCGGGCTGAGGGTGGCTACTGCTCGCCGGCCGGAGCGGTCCGCTTGGCGCCGAGCAGCACGGAGTCGCGTCCGTCCTCCTCGGCGAGCTGGACCTTGACCGTCTCCCGCAGCGACGTGGGGAGGTTCTTGCCGACGTAGTCGGCGCGAATGGGGAGTTCGCGGTGGCCGCGGTCGACGAGGACCGCGAGCTGCACGGCGCGGGGCCGCCCGATGTCGTTCAGGGCGTCGAGTGCGGCGCGGATGGTGCGGCCGGAGAAGAGCACGTCGTCGACGAGGACGACGAGGCGCCCGTCGATGCCGTCGGCGGGGATCTCCGTGCGGGCCAGCGCACGCGGCGGGTGCATGCGCAGGTCGTCGCGGTACATGGTGATGTCGAGGGAGCCGACCGGAATCTTCCGTCCGGTGATCTCTTCGAGCTTGTCCGCGAGCCGGCGGGCCAGGAAGACACCGCGGGTGGGAATGCCCAGGAGCACGACGTCTTCGGCGCCCTTGGCGCGCTCGACGATCTCGTGAGCGATACGGGTCAGTACCCGCGCGATGTCGGGGCCCTCGAGTACGGGGCGTGCCTCATCGGAGCTGCTGATGTCCATAAAAAACGGACCCCCTTCTCCGCCTCACGGGACGGACCTTAAAGGACGTCGGATTTGCGCCATCCACGGTACCAGGCCCCGAACACCGCCGATCACCCCCCTGGAGGTGCGAGAGACGCCGTTCCGAGGGAAGGTCGGTAACGGACCACTCGGCTTGACGCAGCCAAGTAACGCTGCGTAACCTCACAGTGAGTTACCAGCCACGCGGCGGAGCCGCACGTTGATACAGCGTCCGGGAGCTATATGTCCAGCGAATACGCCAAACAGCTCGGGGCCAAGCTCCGCGCCATCCGCACCCAGCAGGGCCTTTCCCTCCACGGTGTCGAGGAGAAGTCCCAGGGGCGCTGGAAGGCGGTCGTGGTCGGTTCGTACGAGCGCGGCGACCGTGCCGTGACCGTGCAGCGCCTCGCCGAGCTGGCGGACTTCTACGGGGTGCCGGTGCAGGAGCTGCTGCCGGGCACCACGCCGGGCGGTGCGGCCGAGCCGCCGCCGAAGCTCGTTCTCGACCTGGAGCGCCTGGCCCACGTCCCGCCGGAGAAGGCGGGCCCCCTGCAGCGCTACGCGGCGACGATCCAGTCGCAGCGCGGTGACTACAACGGCAAGGTGCTGTCGATCCGCCAGGACGACCTGCGCACCCTCGCCGTCATCTACGACCAGTCGCCCTCGGTCCTGACCGAGCAGCTCATCAGCTGGGGCGTCCTGGACGCCGACGCGCGTCGCGCTGTCGCACACGACGACCTCTGACAGAAGTCGGCAGAAACGTCACGCCCAAGGGGCGGGCCCGCATTTTCGCGGCCCGCCCCTTCGGCGTTCCCGTGCCCTGCCGTCGTCCCAGGAACGCGTCAGGCCCGGAGCGGAACACTGATTCAGTGTTCCGCTCCGGGCCTGACGGCTGTCGCTGCCTGCCTGCTACGCCTCGTCGCGGCGCAGCGTCGGCTTCAGGTCCTTGAAGCGGCCCAGAAGCCCGTTGACGAAGGCCGGGGAGTCGTCCGTGGAGAACTCCTTGGCAAGCTGCACGGCCTCGTCGAGCACCACGGCGTCCGGAGTGTCGTCGACCCAGACGAGCTCGTAGGCGCCCAGGCGCAGGATGTTGCGGTCGACGACCGGCATCCTGTCCAGGGTCCACCCGACGGCGTACTGCGAGATGAGCTCGTCGATACGCGCGGTCTTGCGCGCGTATCCCTCGACCAGCTCCATCGTGTACTCGCTGACCGGTGGCTGCCGGGTGTCGGACCGGGAGTGCCGGATCCAGTCCGCGAGGACCGTCTGGACGTCGACTCCGCGCTGGTCTGCCTCGAAAAGGATCTGGAAGGCGCGCTTGCGGGCCGTGTTGCGAGCAGCCACGGTTAGCTGTTCACCCGGCCGAGGTAGTCGCTCGTGCGGGTGTCGACCTTGATCTTCTCGCCGGTCGTGATGAAGAGCGGCACCTGGATCTGGTGGCCGGTCTCCAGCGTGGCGGGCTTGGTGCCACCGGTGGAGCGGTCGCCCTGGACGCCCGGCTCGGTCTCCTGGACGACGAGCTCGACGGCGGCCGGCAGCTCGACGAAGAGCACCTCGCCCTCGTGCTGCGCGACGGAGGCGTTGAAGCCCTCGATCAGGAAGTTGGCGGCGTCACCGACGGACTTGCGGTCGACCATGAGCTGGTCGTACGTCTGCATGTCCATGAAGACGAAGTACTCGCCGTCCATGTACGAGAACTGCATGTCGCGCTTGTCGATCGTGGCCGTGTCGACCTTGACGCCGGCGTTGAAGGTCTTGTCGACGACCTTCCCGGAGAGCACGTTCTTGAGCTTGGTGCGCACAAAGGCAGGGCCCTTGCCGGGCTTGACGTGCTGGAACTCGACGACGGACCAGAGCTGGCCCCCGTCGAGCTTGAGCACCAGGCCGTTCTTGAGGTCGTTCGTGGAAGCCACGGTTGCGGAATCTCCTGGACTGACGATGGACGACCCCGGGGGCGCGCGCCGTTACAGCGCGAGCAGCTCCTTGGTCGTAATGGTGAGTAGCTCGGGTCCGCCGTCCGCCTCGGGGCGCACGACGAGAGTGTCATCGATCCGGACACCGCCCCGGCCCGGGAGGTGGACCCCCGGTTCGACGGTGACCGGCACACAAAGGTCCAGTTTACCCATGGCCGCGGGGGCCAACTGCGGCTCCTCGTCGATTTCGAGTCCCACACCGTGTCCGGTGAGCTGTGAGAGGCCGTCGGCGTACCCCGCGGAGTCCAGTACGTGACGTGCCGCGCGGTCCACCTCACGGCACTCGGCGCCGGGTGCGAGGCTCTCCCGGGCGGCCCTCTGGGCTGCGAAGACCAGGTCGTACAGGTCGATCTGCCAGTCCGCGGGCGAGGTGCCGATGACGAACGTACGGCCGATCTCGCACCGGTATCCGCGGTAGGCGGCGCCGAGGCAGACCGAGAGGAAGTCGCCCTCTTCTACGCGGCGATCGGTCGGGCGGTGGGCACCGCGGCCCGAGTTCGGCCCGGTGCCGACCGAGGTCGGGAAGGCGGGGCCGTCCGCGCCGTGGTCGACGAGGCGGCGCTCGAGTTCCAGGGCGAGGTGGCGTTCCGTGCGGCCGACGAGGATCGATTCGAGCAGTTCGCCCAGGGCCTGGTCGGCGATCTCGGCGGCGATGCGCAGACAGGAGATCTCCTCCTCGTCCTTGACGAGGCGCAGTTGTTCCACGGCGCTGCCCAGGTCGGCGAGGCGCAGCCGTGGCGCCACGGAGCCCAGTGCACGGTGCCTGGCGACGGTCAGATGGTGTTCCTCGACGGCGAGCGAATCGGCCCCGCCGGACAGCGCGACATCGGCGGCGGCGACGGCGGGGTCACCGGCGGGCGCGTCGAGCACCTGGACGCGCAGCGACTCGTCGGGCCGTCCCTCTGCGGGCTGTTCGCCGGGCGGCAGCCGGCACATCAGGACGTCACCTTCGGCACCCGGGCCCTTGCCCAGCAGGAGTACGGCGCCGTGGGGCGCCGCACCCGCGAGATAGCGAACGTTGGCGGGGCGCGAGACGAGGGCGGCCGCACTGCCGCCCGCCGCAGCGCGCTCCCTCAGCCGGTCCCTACGGGCCGCGTACACCTCTGACATGAACCGAGCGTACGAGTGACAGAGGAACGCGGCCTGGTCAGCGCGTCCGGACGGGCGGCGAGGTGGCCTCTCCAGGGCGCTCTGCGCGGCCCGCTACCACTGGGGCGGGCTCGCGATCGAGCGGGCGAGGACGTCGTCCAGGATGCGGGCCGTGGTGGGCACGTCCATCTGGGAGTTGTCGATGATGGGCAGGCCCGAGCCGTACCAGCCGGCCATGCGGCCGTGGATGCGGGCGACCTCCTCGTCCGTGAGGCGGCGGTTCCCGCTGCGCTCCGCGTTCCGCTCGAGGACGATCTCCAGGCCCGGGAGCAGCACCACGGGTAGCAGGCCGGGACCCACGTGCCGCTTCCAGCCTCCGAGGCCCACGACCGGGCGGTCCGGGAAGACGGCGTCGTCGAGGATGCACGAGATCCCGTTGGCCAGGAAGTTGCGCGCGGCGAAGCCGCAGGTGCGGCGGGCGAGGCGGTACTGGGCCTCCGAGTGGTCGTTCCACCCGGACTGCGGGTCGGCGAAGCCGGAGCGCACCCACTCGCGTACGTCGTCGAGGCTGATGTGGGCCGTGGGGACGCGGCGCTGGTCCGCCCAGTACTTGGCGACGCTCGTCTTGCCCGCGCCGGCGGGGCCGATGAGGAGAACGGCGAGCGTCGTGCCGGTGGCGTCGGCCGTGCCTGCGGCGGGCGGCGGGCTCGGCATGGCGACGGGGCCGCCGGGCGGGAGCTGCACATGGCCCGTGGTGTCCCGCGAGGGGGGCTGCGGGGACTGCTGGGGGGCGTGCTGAGGGACGACTCCCGGGTGCGGGGGCTGGCCCTGCGGCGGCTGGGCGTGCGGGGCCTGGGGGTGCGGCGCGGGTTGGTGCGGGGCGGGCGCCGGGGCGTGCGGTGCCGGGCCCGAGGGGCCGGGCGGGCCGGCGAAGCCGGGTGCAGGCGGTGGCGGACCCGCCGGTCCGGGGCCCGGGTGATGCCCGGCCTGGGACCAGCCGGCGGCCGGTCCGTGCCCCTGCTGAGGGGGCGGCGGCAGCGGCGAACCCACTCCGTGCTGCATCCGGTGCGACTCCGTCTCGTACAGGCAACTGGCGCCGGCGAACAAGGCGCTACCGAACGGTACCTTCCCCGGCCGCCGTTGTGTGAACGGCCGGGGAGGTCACGAAGTGCCCGAAGACGGGAGCTATTCGGCCACTTCGCCGTAGGCCGCGAGGAGGACGGCCGGGTCGGGTCCTTCGAGGACCGTCGGCTTGGCGAGGCCGTCGAGGACGATGAAGCGCAGCAGGTTGCCGCGGGACTTCTTGTCGACCTTCATGTTCTCCAGGAGCTTGGGCCACTGGTCGTAGCGGTAGCTCAGGGGCAGCCCGACGGACTCCAGGACGGTGCGGTGCCGGTCGGCGGTCGCGTCGTCCAGGCGCCCGGCGAGACGGCCGAGTTCGGCGGCGAAGTGCATGCCGACGGAGACGGCGGCGCCGTGCCGCCACTTGTACCGCTCGTTCTTCTCGATGGCGTGCGCGAGGGTGTGCCCGTAGTTGAGGATCTCGCGCAGACCCGACTCCTTGAGGTCGCCGGAGACGACCTCGGCCTTGACCTTGATGGAGCGCTCGATGAGCTCCGCGGTGTGCGGGCCCTGCGGGGAGCGCGCCGCCTCGGGGTCGGACTCGATCAGGTCGAGGATCGCCGGGTCGGCGATGAAGCCGGCCTTGATGATCTCCGCGAGCCCGGACACGAAGTCGTTGACCGGCAGCGAGTCCAGTGCCGCGAGGTCGCAGAGCACGCCGGCCGGCGGGTGGAAGGCCCCCACGAGGTTCTTGCCCTCGGCGGTGTTGATCCCGGTCTTGCCGCCGACCGCCGCGTCCACCATGCCGAGCACGGTGGTCGGTACGGCGATCCAGCGCACCCCGCGCAGCCAGGTCGCGGCCACGAACCCGGCGAGGTCCGTGGTGGCGCCGCCGCCCACGCCGACGACGACGTCGGTGCGGGTGAAGCCGGACTGGCCGAGCGCCTTCCAGCAGTAGGCGGCGACCTCGGCGGTCTTGGCCTCCTCGGCGTTGGGCACCTGGATGGCGACGACCTCGAAGCCCTGCTCGGCGAGGTCGCCGCGCAGCGCGTCAGCCGTCTCGGCGAGCGCCTCGGGGTGGATGATCGCGACGCGCTGAACGGACTCGCCGATCAGACCGCCGAGTTCACCGAGGAGCTGACGCCCGACGAGGACCTCGTACGGATCGGTGCCGGCCGTGCCGCCGACCTGGATCCGGGTCACCTGCTGCTCGGTCATGCCTTCTTCAACTCCAGGGCGTCGAGGACCGCACTGGCGACCTCTTCGGGGGTGCGGTCGTCGGTGGGTACGACGACGCGGGCGACTTCGGTGTACAGGTGGCGGCGGGCCTCCATCAGCTCGCGCCACTGGCGGCGCGGGTTGACGGCGAGCAGTGGACGGGCGGTGTTGAGACCGGTCCGCTTGACCGCCTCCTCGACGTCCATCGACAGATAGACGACGGGGAGCGGCGCGAGCAGAGCCCGCGTCGACTCGTCGAGGATCGCTCCGCCGCCGAGCGCGAGCACACCCGGGTGCTCGGCGACGGCCGCGCTCACGGCCTGCCGCTCGAGTGCGCGGAAGTGGGGCTCGCCCTCGTCCACGAAGATGTCCGCGATGGGGCGGCCCTCGGCGGCGACGATGTCCGCGTCGGTGTCCCGGTAGGGGCAGGCCAGCCACTCGGCGAGCAGCTCCCCCACCGTGGACTTGCCGACGCCCATCGGGCCGACGAGTACGACCAGTGGGCCGGTCACCGGATCTGGAGGTGGTCGAGGTACGACTGCACGTTGCGCCGGGTCTCGGGGACGCTGTCGCCGCCGAACTTCTCCGCGACGGCGTCGGCGAGCACGAGCGCGACCATGGCCTCGGCGACGATGCCGGCGGCCGGGACCGCGCACACGTCGGAGCGCTGGTGGTGGGCCTTCGCGGCCTCGCCGGTCGCGACGTCGATGGTGGCCAGCGCGCGCGGGACGGTCGCGATCGGCTTCATCGCGGCACGCACGCGCAGCAGTTCACCGGTGGTGAGGCCACCCTCGGTGCCGCCGGAGCGGCCCGACGTGCGCTTGATGCCCTCGTCCGTGGTCACGATCTCGTCGTGCGCCTTCGAGCCGGGCACGCGCGCGAGCTCGAAGCCGTCGCCGACCTCTACGCCCTTGATGGCCTGGATGCCCATGAGGGCCCCCGCGAGCCGGGCGTCCAGTCGCCGGTCCCAGTGCACGTGCGAGCCGAGGCCCACCGGCACGCCGTAGGCGAGGACCTCGACGACGCCGCCGAGGGTGTCGCCGTCCTTGTGGGCCTGGTCGATCTCCGCGACCATCGCCTTCGACGCGTCCGCGTCGAGGCAGCGCACCGGGTCGGCGTCGAGCCTGTCGACGTCGGCCGGGGTCGGGTAGACGCCGTAGGGCGCCTTGGCACTCGCCAGCTCGGTGACGTGGCTGACGATCTCGATGCCGGCCGTCTCCTTGAGGTAGGAGCGGGCGATGGCGCCGAGCGCGACGCGGGCCGCCGTCTCGCGGGCGGAGGCCCGCTCCAGGATCGGCCGGGCCTCGTCGAAGCCGTACTTCTGCATGCCGGCGAGGTCGGCGTGGCCGGGGCGGGGGCGGGTCAGCGGCGCGTTGCGCGCCAGATCGGCGAGGATCTCGGGGTCGACCGGGTCGGCCGACATGACCTGCTCCCACTTGGGCCACTCGGTGTTGCCCACCATGACCGCGATCGGCGAGCCCATGGTGAGGCCGTGCCGAACGCCGCCGAGGAAGGTCACCTCGTCGCGCTCGAACTTCATCCGCGCGCCTCGTCCATAACCGAGCCGCCGCCGGGCCAAGTGGTCCGCCACCATCTCGGTGGTGATCGGCACGCCGGCGGGAAGTCCCTCCAGCGTCGCGACAAGTGCGGGTCCGTGGGACTCCCCAGCGGTCAACCAGCGCAACCTGCTCAACGGTGCTCCTCTTGCTCGCGCCTCGAAACTGCGATGGCGCGGCCGGGTGCGCGGCCCTGGCCCGCCACCCCCGATCCTCCCACGTCCGCGCACGCGACCCGGCGCCGGTCCATCAGACGGACGCGGGAACGGACGCCGGGACGGGCACGACTCGGTCAGCCGGCGAGCGCCCGCTCCCCCGCCCGGCGCATCGCACCGAGCGGCGCCGGGGCCTGCCCCGTCATCTGCTCGACCTGGAGGACGGCCTGGTGCACCAGCAGATCAAGGCCACTGACGACCGCTCCGCCGTACGCGGACCAGCGGGCCGCGAGCTGGGTGGGCCAGGGGTCGTAGAGGACGTCGAAGAGGGTGCCGGGCCGTTCGGGGACCTCGGCGGCGAGGGCGTCCGTGGTCCCGGCGGGCGTCGTGGCGACGACCAGCGGCGCGGCGAAGGCGCGTGCCGCGTCCGACCACTGCGCGATCTTCACGTCCACGTCGAGCCGCTCGCCCCACTCCCGCATCTCGGCGGCGCGGGCGTCACTGCGTACGTACGCGACGATCTCGCCGGCGCAGATCCGGGAGAGGGCGGCGAGCGCGGAGGAGGCGGTGGCGCCCGCTCCCAGGATCGCGGCGGACTCGACCTTGTCGATGCCGCGCTCGGCGAGGGCGGCGACCATGCCGGGGATGTCGGTGTTGTCGCCGACCTTGTGCCCGTCCTCGGTGAGGACGACGGTGTTGACGGCCTCGACGGAGGCGGCCGTGTCGCTGATCGTGTCGAGCATCGGGATCACGGCGCGCTTCAGCGGCATGGTCAGCGAGAGGCCCGCCCACTCGGGCCCGAGCCCGGCGAGGAAGTCGGGCAGGGCCACCTCGTCGACCTCGAAACGGTCGTAGGACCAGTCCTTCAGACCCAGTTCCTCGTAGGCGGCGCGGTGCAGCACCGGGGAGAGGGAGTGGGCGATGGGCGACCCGAGTACGGCCGCCCTTCTGATTGCTGACATCAGTTCTTCCTCGACGCGTTCCACTCGTCGACCAGCTTCTGGTGTTCTTCGTTCGTCTTGGTGAACTCGCTGGTCTTGCCGTCCATCGAAATGAAGTAGTACCAGCCGTCGCTGGTCGGGTCGATGGCGCCCTTCAGAGCCTGCTCACCCGGGTTTCCGATCGGCCCCGGCGGCAGGCCCTTGTAGTAGTACGTGTTGTAGCGGTTGTCGTACTTGCGCAGCTCGGCAAGGCTCAGGTCGATCTTGCTCTGGTTCTTGACGTAGTTGTACGTGGAGTCGAACTCCAGCATTCCGTTGGTCTGCTCGTTGCCGGGCTTGAGGCGGTTGTAGACGACCTCGGCCATTTTGCGGTAGTCGTCATGGCTGGTGCCCTCGGCCTGCGCGAGGCTCGCCACCGTGATGAGCTGCCACGGGCTGTCGAGGCCAAGACTCTTGGCCTTCTTCTCGACGCCCATCGCGTCGTACGTCTGGGTCGCCCGCGACACCATCTGCTTCAGGATCGTCTCGGGCTTTCCGCCCTTGGCGACGCCGTAGCTGGACGGGTAGAGGAACCCTTCCAGGGGATCCTTCACATTCGGCTCGTTCATGGCCCAGGAGGGCAGACCGAGCTTCTTGTAGTCCTGCTTCGCCACCTTCTGCGTCGTGCCCTTGGCGATACCGAGCCGGGTGTCGATCTGCTCGTAGACCCACGCGTTGCGGCGGCCCTCAGCAATGATCAGGTTGTTCCGGCTCTTCGGGCTGAGCATCAGCTCGACGGCGCTTGCGGCCGACATTTCCTTCTCGAGCTGATATCCGCCGTCCTGAATGGTCTTGCCCCGCGGATTCTGCTCCTGCGCCGTGACGAAGGCGTCCACGCTCTTGATGACGCCCGCGTCCTTCAGACGCTGGCCGATGACATAGCCGCCCGCGCCCGGGGGAATGTCCACGGAAACGGATTCACCATTTCCGGACCCCGCGTAATCCGGCGCCGATCCAAAGCGGTTCTGGTAGAACTGATAGCCGAAATAGCCGACCCCGCCGACACCGCCCACGAACATCACGGTGAGAACCAGGCAGGCGCATCCGCTGCGCCGCTTCTTCGGCTTCTTGCCGCCGCGGCCACGCCGGGCGCCCCGGTCACGCGGGTCGTCGTAGTCGTCGCCGTCGTCATCGCCGCCACCGGCGAAGAACGCGTGCTCACCCTGATCGGGGCCCGGGTCCCAGTTCGTCTCCGGTTCCGGGGCGGCGCCGCGCCGGCCGGGCGGCTCCGGCGGCGGGTAGGCGTCGGGGGTGCCGTAGAGGTCCGGCTGCTCACCGCCGTACGCGGCAGGCTGCTGCTGGGCGCCGTACGCGTCCACCGGGTCGGGGTTGTACGGGACATGGCCGTGCTGACCGGTGTCCCAGCCGCCACCCTGCGGCTGACCGCCGTACTGCTGGCCGCCGCCGTACTGCTGCTGGCCGTACTGGTCGTGCTGACCGGTGCCCCAGTCACCGCCGTACTGCTGCGGCTGCTGCTGGGCCTGAGGATGCTGCTGCGGCTGCTGGCCCTGGGGATGCTGCTGCTGCGGCTGCGGCTGCTGAGGGTGGTACTGCCCCTGGCCGCCGTAGGCAGACTGGCCGTCGGCGGCCTGCTGCCCCCACCCCTGGTCCCCGTAAAACGGGTCCTCGGGGTGCCACGGTTCGGAGCCCGGGCCCCGGCCATACTCAGTCATCGATCCCCTACAAGCCGCGAGGCGGCGGCCGCGTCTGGGTGGCAGGGCAACCGTTCCGCCTCTTGATGCTGTGCGGCAGCTGTTCGAACGCCGCCGGTCGCGCGGAACGTTACCGTATCGCGATCAGATGACCACTTCGACGCCCTCGCCCGGAGCTTTACCCGACGCCCGTTCGGACTCGAGCGCCTGCTGGAGGATGACGACGGCGGCCGCCTGGTCGATGACAGACCGGCCCTTTTTGGACTTCACGCCCGAGGCGCGCAGCCCCTGACTGGCCGTCACTGTGGTCATCCTCTCGTCCACGAGCCGCACGCCCACGGGGGCGATCCCGCCGGCCAGCTCCTGGGCGAAGGCACGGACCTTGACCGCGGCCGGCCCCTCGCCCCCCTTGAGGGAGCGAGGGAGCCCGACGACGACCTCGATCGGCTCGTACTCCTCGACGAGTTGCCTCAACCGCCGGTGGGCGGCCGGGACATCGCGTCCCGGCACGGTCTCCACCGGGGTGGCGAGGATCCCGTCGGGGTCGCACGAGGCGACCCCGATCCGGGCGTCCCCGACGTCGATCGCGAGTCGTCGGCCGCGTCGCATCAGGCGGTTTCCGCGACGAGGCGCTCGACGGAGGCCACGGCGTCACCGATGGCGGCCGGGTTCTGGCCGCCGCCCTGGGCGACGTCCGGCTTGCCGCCACCGCCACCGCCGAGGGTCTTGGCGGCCGTGCGGACCAGGTCGCCGGCCTTCAGACCGCGCTCACGGGCGGCCTCGTTCGTCGCGATGACCGTCAGCGGCTTGCCGTTGACCGTCGTGAACAGGGCCACCACGACGGGGCGTCCGCCCTGGATGCGGCCGCGCACGTCGAGGACCAGCTTGCGCAGGTCGTCGGCGCCGGTGCCGTCCGGGACCTGGCCGGTGACGAGGGCGACCCCGCGTACGTCGGTGGCGCCCGCGGCGAGACCGGCGGCGGCCTGGAGGACCTTCTCCGCGCGGAACTTCTCGATCTCCTTCTCGGCGTCCTTCAGCTTGCCGAGCATGGCGGAGATCTTCTCCGGGAGCTCCTCGGGGCGGCCCTTGACCAGCTCCTGGAGCTGGGCGACGACCGTGTGCTCGCGAGCGAGGAAGTTGTACGCGTCGACGCCGACCAGGGCCTCGATGCGACGCACACCCGAGCCGATGGACGACTCGCCGAGCAGCTTCACCAGGCCGAGCTGGGCGGTGTTGTGCACGTGCGTGCCGCCGCACAGCTCCTTGGAGAAGTCCCCGATGGTGACGACGCGGACGCGCTCGCCGTACTTCTCGCCGAACTCGGCGATGGCGCCCTGCTTCTTGGCGTCGTCGATGCTCATGACCTCGGCCATGACGTCCAGCTCGCGGGCGAGCACCTCGTTGATCTTCTGCTCGACGTCCGTCATCACGGTCGTGGGTACGGCCGACGGGGAGCCGAAGTCGAAGCGGAAGCGGCCGGGCTGGTTCTCCGAACCGGCCTGGGCGGCCGTCGGGCCGAGGGCGTCGCGCAGTGCCTGGTGCGTGAGGTGCGTGGCGGAGTGGGCGCGGGCGATGGAGCGGCGGCGCGTCACGTCGATGACGGCCTGGGCCGGGGCTCCGACGGTGACCTCGCCGACCTGGACGACGCCCTTGTGGACGTAGACGCCCGGGACCGGCTTCTGGCAGTCGCGGATCTCGATGACCGCGCCGTTGTCCAGCTTGATGCGGCCGGTGTCGCCGATCTGGCCGCCGCCCTCGGCGTAGAACGGGGTGCGGTCGAGGACGACCTCGACCTCGTCGCCCTCGGAGGCGGCCGGGGAGGAGACGCCGTTGACCAGCAGGCCGACGATCGTGGACTCGCCCTCGGTCGACGTGTAGCCGATGAAGTCCGTGGCTCCGGCGGCGTCGGCGATCTCGCGGTAGGCGCCGACGTTGGCGTGGCCGGTCTTCTTGGCCTGGGCGTCGGCCTTGGCGCGCTCCCGCTGCTCCTTCATCAGGCGCCGGAAGCCGTCCTCGTCCACGGACAGGCCCTGTTCGGCGGCCATCTCCAGGGTGAGGTCGATCGGGAAGCCCCAGGTGTCGTGGAGCAGGAACGCCTTGTCGCCGGCGAGGACCGTGCCGCCGGCGGCCTTGGTGTCGGTGACGGCGGTGTCGAGGATGTTCGTGCCGCCCTTGATGGCCTTCAGGAAGGCGGCCTCTTCGGCGAGGGCGACGGTCTCGATGCGCTTGCGGTCGGTGATGAGCTCCGGGTACTGCTGGCCCATCGTGTCGATCACGACATCGACGAGGTCCTTGACGACCGGTCCCGTGGCACCCATGAGGCGCATGTTGCGGATGGCGCGGCGCATGATGCGGCGCAGGACGTAGCCACGGCCCTCGTTGCCGGGCGTGACGCCGTCGCCGATGAGCATCACGGAGGTGCGCATGTGGTCGGCGACCACACGCATCGACACGTCGGTGTCGTGCTTCTCGCCGTACCGGACACCGGTGAGTTCGGTGGCCTTGTCCATCACGACGCGCAGGGTGTCCGTCTCGTACATGTTCTGTACGCCCTGCAGGATCATGGCGAGACGCTCGAGGCCGAGACCCGTGTCGATGTTCTGCGACGGCAGGTCGCCGAGGATCTCGAAGTCCTCCTTGCCGATGCCGGCGCCGCGCTCGTACTGCATGAAGACCAGGTTCCAGATCTCCACGTACCGCTCGTCGTTGACGGCCGGACCGCCCTCGACGCCGAACTCGGGGCCGCGGTCGTAGTTGATCTCGGAACACGGGCCGCAGGGGCCGGGAACGCCCATGGACCAGAAGTTGTCCTTCTTGCCAAGGCGCTGGATGCGCTCCTTGGGGACGCCCACGACGTCGTGCCAGATGCGCTCGGCCTCGTCGTCGTCGAGGTAGACCGTGATCCAGAGCTTCTCGGGGTCGAGGCCGTAACCACCGTCCGCCACGGAGCTGGTGAGCAGCTCCCAGGCGTACTTGATGGCGCCTTCCTTGAAGTAGTCCCCGAAGGAGAAGTTGCCGCACATCTGGAAGAACGTGCCGTGGCGCGTGGTCTTGCCGACCTCTTCGATGTCCGGCGTGCGGACGCACTTCTGCACCGACGTGGCACGCGGGGCGGGCGGCTTGACCTCGCCGAGGAAGTACGGCTTGAACGGGACCATGCCCGCGGGCACGAGCAGCAGAGTCGGGTCGTCCGCGATGAGCGACGCCGAGGGCACGACCTTGTGGCCACGCTCCTCGAAGAAGCTCAGCCAGCGGCGGCGGATTTCAGCCGACTCCATCAGTGGTCCTCATTCCGGTTGTACGAGTACGTCGTGTTGTCGAGGTACTTGGGGTTGTTCTTCACGTGACTGTTCGTCAGGTGGTTCTCGATGACGGCGAAGCGGCGCTGCGCGGGGAGTTCGGCGTCGACCGGGGCGTTGAGGCCCAGGGCGTCGTCGAGTTCGGCCTCGCGCTCGGCCATGCCGTCGCGGACGTCGAGGGCGAAGTCCTTGAGGCGGTGGCCCGCCTCGACCGCCTTGTTCGCGGCCTGCGCGGCGAGGCTCTCCGGCGTCAGCTTCTTCAGCTTGCGGTTGACCTTGGTGGTGGCCCATACGCCGGCGGCTGCGCCCGCGGTGAACCAGAACGTACGGCGGAACATCGCTGCGTCAGTCCCTCTTATTCGGGTTGTCCCGCGTGGCTCGCTTGCTGCGCCGCGCCGACGGGACGGTGCGGCCCACGATCACGGTACGGCGGGACTGCTTGGCGGGCGCGTCGGCTGCGGAGGCACCCGTGGACTTGCGGCCGATCGCCCGGCGCACGCCGTAGCCGAAGGCGGCCACCTTGACGAGCGGGCCACCGAAGGTGGAGGCGACGGTGGAGGAGAGTGCCGACGCGTTCGACGTGACTTCCTGGACGTCCGACGCGATGGCGTCGACCCGGTCGATCTGCGTCTGCGCGGAACGCACGGCGGCAGAGGCATCGGCAAGCAGCGGGACCGCCTGCTCGGTCACATCCGCCACGAGCTTGGTGGTCGCCCTGAGCGTCTGGGCCAGCCTCGCCAGAGCCACCGCGAGGAAGGAAACCAGGATCGCCCAGAAGACGGCCACCAGGATCCCGGCCACCTCTCCACCGGACACTGGGCACCGCTCCCTGAACATCGAAAACACCGAAAGAAATAGTCCCCCGAGCCTATCGCGCCGGGGTCCGCGCTCCGTACCGGATTCCCGCTCGCCGCGGGCGAAGTCACGCATACCGATTGTACGGAGTGCTTACGGATGAGTACGCTCCGTACTTCATGCGACGCGAACTGCGCCCTGCCGACAGGCCCGAGGGTTCCACCCCGCCCGGCAACCTCCCCCGCGAGCTCAACCGCTTCGTCGGTCGGGCCGCCGAACTCGCAGAGCTCACGCGGGCTCTTGAGACAGTTCGCCTGGTCACCGTGACCGGTGCCGGCGGCGTCGGCAAGTCCCGCTTCTCCGCGAGAGCGGCGGCCCTGGCCGCGGAGCACCTGGGCTGCGAGGCCGTCCGGCGGGTGGACCTCGCCACGGTGCGCGAGCCGAACCTGGTCGAGTACGCGCTCTCAGCGGCCCTCGAACTGACCGACCACACGAGCCGTCCGCAGCGCGACGTTCTCCTCGACCACCTCGGGCAGCGCCAACTCCTGCTCGTCATCGACGGGTTCGAGCATCTCGTCGACGCGTGCGCCTCGCTCGTACAGGAACTCCTGGGCGCGGCGGCGGATCTGCGGATCCTGGCGGTGGGGCGCAGGCCCCTGTCCGTCGAAGGGGAACGCATCTTCCCGCTGGCGCCGCTCGGCACGGCGGACGCGGCTGAACTCTTCGCCGACCGGGCCGCCGCGCTGCTGCCCGGCTTCACGCTGGACGACGGGAACCGGAGGGATGTCGTCGAGGTCTGCCGGCGGCTCGACTGCCTGCCGCTCGCGGTGGAACTGGCGGCCGGGCGGCTGCGGGCGCTGTCGCCCGCCGATGTCCTGGGCCGGCTCGACGACCGGTTCAGGCTGCTGACGGGCGGCACGCGCGGGGCGCTGCCGCGGCATCAGACGCTGCGGACGGCGATCGGCTGGAGCCACGAGCTGTGCACGGCGCAGGAGCGGTTGCTGTGGGCGCGGCTCTCCGTGTTCTCCGGGCAGTTCGACCTGGACGCGGCGGAGTACATCTGCAGCGGTGACGGGCTGCACTCCGACGCGGTCCTCGATGTGCTCTCGGAGCTGATCGCGCAGTCCGTGGTGATCCGTGAAGAGGCGGACTCCGTGGTGCGCTACCGGATGCTCGACACGGTCAGGGCGTACGGCGCGGACTGGCTGGAGGTGTCGGGCGACACCACGCGGATGCGGCGCAGGCACCGCGACTGGTACATGGGCCTGGCCACCTGGTGCGAGCTGGACTGGTTCTCGCCGCGGCAGGCGGACGTGGCGGCGCAGATCGGGGCGGAACTTCCGAATCTGCGCGTGGCACTGGAGTTCTGTCTGACGGAGCCGGGCGAGACGCATCTGGGGCAGTACCTCGCGAGCACGCTGTGGTTCTACTGGGCGGGCTGCGGCCAGCTGTCGGAGGGGCGGCACTGGCTGGAGCGCAGTGTGGAGCTCGACGCGGAGAGCGAGAACGGCGACTACGCCCGGTCCCGCCTGAAGGCCCTGTGGGTGCTCGGTTACGTGGCGATCCTTCAGGGCGACACCGTGCCCGCGCTGGCCGCGCTCCAGGAGTGCCGTGACGGGGCGGAACGTATCGGCGACGCCACGGCGGTCGCGTACGCGGAGCACCGCAGGGGCTGCCTGGCGCTGGTCACGGACGATCTGCCGCGCGCCGAGGGGCTGCTGCGGACGGCGCTCGCCGGGTACCGGGAGATCGGTGAGCTGAACAGCAGTGTGCTGATGGGCCAGGTCGAGCTGGCGATGGCCGTGGCGTTCCAGGGGGATCTGGCCGCGGCGGTCGAGCTGTGCGAGGACGTACGGCTGATCTGCGAGGACCACGGCGAGCGGTGGACGCTGGCGTACGCGCTCTATGTCCTCGCGTACGCGGAGTGGACCAAGGGCGATCTGGTGCGGGCGCGTCAGCTGCTGCGCGAGTGCCTCGTCATCGGGGACACGTTCCACGATCTGCTGGGCACGGTTTTGACCATCGAGCTGCTGGCGCTCGTCACCGTCTCGGAGGGAGACGCGGGCGAGGCGGCGCTGCTCCAGGGCGCGGCGGGCCGGATCTGGCCGTCGGTGGGGCTGCCGCTGTTCGGCTCGGAGCACTACAACGCGCCGCACGAGCGGTGTGCGTCGGACGCCCGGGCGATCCTCGGCGACGCTCGGTTCGAGTCGTTCGTGGCGGCCGGGGCGCGCCTTGAGCCCGGGGAGGCCGTGGAGCGGGCGCTCGGGCGGGACACCGCGTCGCGGCCGGCCGCAGTGCCGGGGCCCCGGGGCGCGCATCCGGTCCCGGAAACGCGCGAACCCGCCGCCTCCCCGACCGTGCAGGGCGGGGAGGCGGCGGGTTGAAACGCAGGAAGTGCTGCGTCCGCCGGATGATCAGCGGGCGTAGTACTCGACGACGAGCTGCTCGTCGCAGATCACGGGGATTTCCTTGCGGTTCGGGTCACGGTCCAGACGGAAGGCCAGGGCCTTCAGGTTGACCTGGAGGTAACGCGGGATCTCGCCGTCGGGGGCGAAGCCACCCTCACGCGCGACCTGGAACAGCGGCTTCTCGCGGCTGCGCTCACGGACCATCACGACGTCGTCGGGACGGACGCGGTACGACGGCTTGTCGACCTTGCCGCCGTTGACCTCGATGTGGCCGTGAACGACCATCTGGCGGGCCTGGTAGATCGTGCGGGCGATGCCCGAACGCAGAACCAGGGCGTCGAGACGACGCTCCAGCTCGATGACCAGGGCCTCACCGGTCTTGAGCTGCGTCTTGGCGGCACGCTCGTAGGCGCGGACGAGCTGGCGCTCGGACACGTCGTACTGCGCGCGCAGACGCTGCTTCTCCAGCAGACGGACCTTGTAGTCCGAGTTCTGCTTGCGGCCGCGGCCGTGCTCGCCCGGCGGGTAGGGGCGGGCCTCGAAGTACTTGACGGCCTTCGGGGTCAGCGCGATACCGAGGGCACGCGACTTCTTGACCTTGGGGCGGGACTGGTTCGTCATGAACCAAACACCTCATTGTTCTGTGTGGATACGGCTTCACCAGGGTTAAGGGAGGTCGCATCCGCAGCCGGGGAAACCCGCCTTGTCCTTGCGGACGGGGCAGGCAGCCGCTCCCTGGTCTGGGCACATACGTGCAGCACGCGAGTGGCCCACCGACCGCTTCCCGGGGGTCCGGGATGGTGGTGGGCTGCCCGCGACACCTATCGACGGTGCGCGACGCTCCTGGATCCCCATGCCTTGCGGCGTCGGGGTTCCGGCTGCATGTCCCGCTCTGGTGGTGCCGGCCGGGGCCGGACGCGAGACGCAGCGCTTCGGGAAGTTTACAGGGTGGCGAGGAGTGCTGTGGACCGGGGTCACGCGGGGCGGGTGGCGCGCGGAGAAACGCGCCGTCAGCCGTCCGCCGCGCCCGGCTGCTCGCCGGTGAGGCGCTCACGGACGCGCTCGGCCACGTCCGCGTACCGGGCCTCCGCCCCGTACCGGGTGGGCTGGTAGTAGCGCTTTCCCTTGACCGCGTCCGGCGCGTACTGCTGGGCGGCGATGCCTCCGGGGACGTCGTGCGGATACACGTATCCCTGGGCGTGGCCGAGCTTGGCCGCGCCCTTGTAGTGGCCGTCGCGCAGATGGGGCGGGACGGGGCCCGCGAGGCCCTTGCGGACGTCTTCCATGGCGGCGCCGATCGCCGTTGTCGCCGAGTTCGACTTCGGGGCCAGGGCGAGGGCGATCGTCGCGTGGCTGAGGGTGAGCGCCGCCTCGGGGAAGCCGATCATCGCGACGGCCTGGGCCGCGGCGACGGCCGTGGGCAGGGCCGTCGGGTCGGCGAGGCCGATGTCCTCGCTCGCGGAGATCATCAGGCGGCGGGCGATGAAGCGGGGGTCCTCACCGGCCTCGATCATGCGGGCCAGATAGTGCAGGGCGGCGTCCACGTCCGAGCCGCGGATGGACTTGATCAGGGCGCTCGCGACGTCGTAGTGCTGGTCGCCGTCCCGGTCGTACTTGACCGCGGCGCGGTCGACGGACTCCTCCAGGGTCTGGAGGGTGATCTCCTTCTCCTGCTTGGCGAGGGCCGAACCCGCGCCCGCCTCAAGGGCGGTGAGGGCACGGCGGGCGTCGCCGCCCGCGATGCGCAGGAGATGCGCCTCGGCCTCATCGGGGAGCGTGACCGCGCCGCCGAGACCGCGCTCCTCGGCGAGAGCCCGCCGGAGCAGGGCGCGCAGGTCGTCGTCCGTGAGGGATTCGAGGGTGAGGAGCAGGGAGCGGGACAGGAGCGGGGAGATGATCGAGAAGTAGGGGTTCTCGGTGGTCGCCGCGATCAGGGTGACCCAGCGGTTCTCGACGGCCGGCAGGAGGGAGTCCTGCTGGGCCTTGCTGAAGCGGTGGATCTCGTCGAGGAAGAGGACCGTCTCCTTGCCGTGACCGCCGAGTGCCCTGCGGGCGCCGTCGATGACGGCCCGCACTTCCTTGACGCCCGCGGTGATCGCGGAGAGCTCCACGAAGCGCTTGTTCGTCGCCTTGGAGACGACGTACGCGAGGGTCGTCTTGCCGATGCCGGGCGGGCCCCAGAGGATCACGGACGAGGGTCCCGCCGGACCGCCACCGGCCTCCCCCACCAGGCGCCGCAGCGGTGACCCCGGCTTCAGCAGATGCTGCTGGCCGACGACTTCGTCGAGGGTACGCGGGCGCATCCGGACGGCCAGGGGACTGCTGGACGGGTCCTTTTCCTGGCGGTCTTCGGCTGCGGCGGTGAACAGGTCGGGCTCCACGTCGAAAACCCTATGTCACCCCACTGACAATCCCGCCCGGCCCCGTGCGGCAAGGGGTCCGGGCCGAGGTATCAGCTGGTCCAGAAGTCCCACCAGCGGGTCAGGATCAGCATCCCGATGATCCCGACGTGCAGCACGGGCAGGACCCAGGTGAACTCGCCGAAGAACGACCGCAGCCAAGGCGGCGCGGGAAGGAACCCGTTACGCACGTTGAACGAGGTCACGTACCAGAACATGACGATCGTGGCGACCCACGCCAGACAGCACCACAGGCACAGCGAGTTGATCCGGTACAGCGACTGGAACTGCAGCCACGTGCAGAACCCGACCCCGAACAGCGTGCCCGCGTTGAACGTCAGCCAGTACCAGCGCGGGAACCTCGCCCGCCCCAGCAGACTCATCCCGACGCAGATCACCACGGCGTACGCCGCGAGCCCGAGCATCGGGTTCGGGAACCCGAACGCCGACGCCTGCTCGCTCTTCATGATGTTCCCGCAGGACACCACCGGGTTGAGGCTGCAGCCCGGAGTGAAGTTCGGGTCCTCCAGCAGCTTGAACTTGTCGATCGTGATGACCCACGCCGCGAGCAGCCCCGCCGCACCGGTGATCACCAGAAGCAGCGCCAAACCCAGGGACCCCCCGGCACTGCGGGGAGCGTCCGCTCCGTCGCCGGCGGAAGAGGCACTGTCGCTTGTCGTGGTCGTCTCGCTCATCACGCCGTTCCGTCGCTTGGGGTGGTGGCCTGCCGGCAGCCTCATTCTGCCGCACGGGCCTGTGTGTCCACCGTTCGATGGCCATAAGCACGTACGGGCATCAGCGTGTAACGGCGAAGAGCGAGCCACGGGGCTGTGCCCGTGACCCGCTCTGTCATCGTCCGACGTGCCGGGCTAAGCCAGCTTGTTCTTCAGGACAGCCACGATCTCGTCGACCGCCACCGCGTCCTGCTCGCCCGACTCCATGTCCTTGAGCTGCACGACGCCGTCGGCGAGGTCGCGTTCGCCGGCGACGATGGTGAAGCGCGCGCCGCTGCGGTTCGCGTTCTTCATCGCGCCCTTGAGGCCCTTGCCGCCGTACGAGAAGTCGGTGGAGACTCCGGCCCGGCGCAGCTCTGTCACCTTGGAGAAGAGGACGCGGCGCGCCTCGTCGCCGAGCGGGACCGCGAACACGCTGGTGGTGGAGGGCAGTTCGAGCTCCACGCCCTCCGCCTCCAGCGCCAGGACCGTACGGTCGACGCCGAGCGCCCAGCCGACGGACGGCAGCGACGGGCCGCCGATCATCTCGGAGAGGCCGTCGTAGCGTCCGCCGCCGCCCACCGCGGACTGCGAGCCGAGACCGTCGTGGACGAACTCGAACGTGGTGCGCGTGTAGTAGTCGAGCCCGCGGACCAGCTTCTCGTCGTCCTCGTAGGCGACGCCCTCGGCGGTCAGGAGCTCACGGACCTCCTCGTGGTACGCCTTGCAGCCGTCGCACAGGTAGTCGCGCAGCGAGGGCGCGCCGACGAGCTGCTTCTGGACGTCGGGGCGCTTGTCGTCGAGGACGCGCAGCGGGTTGATCTCGGCGCGGCGCCGGGTGTCCTCGTCGAGGTCGAGGCCGCGCAGGAAGTCCTGGAGCGCGGCGCGGTAGACCGGGCGGCACTCCTTGTCGCCGAGCGAGTTCAGCAGGATGCGGAAGTCGCGCAGCCCGAGGGAGCGGTACGCCTGGTCGGCCAGGATGATCAGCTCGGCGTCGAGCGCCGGGTCCTCGGTGCCGATCGCCTCGGCGCCGACCTGCGAGAAGTGCCTGTAGCGGCCCTTCTGGGGGCGCTCGTAGCGGTAGTACGAGCCGGAGTACCAGAGCTTCACCGGGAGGTTGCCGGCCTTGTGGAGGTTGGCCTCCAGGGCGGCACGCAGTACGGACGCGGTGCCCTCGGGGCGCAGGGCGAGCCTGTCTCCGCCCTTGGTCTCGAAGGCGTACATCTCCTTGGTGACGATGTCGGTGGACTCACCGACACCGCGCGCGAACAGCTCGACGTTCTCGAAGCCGGGCGTCTCGACGTAGCCGTAGCCGGAGTTCCTCAGCGGGGTGGAGATGGCGTCGCGCACCGCGAGGTACTTCGCGGAGTCGGGGGGAAGCAGGTCGTACGTGCCCTTGGGGGCCTGAAAGGTGCTCACGGAAGTCTCTCGTCACATTCCTCGTCGGGGAGCCTCGAAGGAGGTTCCCTGGCCGGCGGCCACCTGCCGCAGATACGGGTTGGTGGCGCGCTCCTGGCCGATGGTCGTCTGGGAGCCGTGCCCGGAGAGCACCACGGTCTGGTCGTCGAGCGGCAGGCACACGCGTGCCAGCGATTCGAGCATGTCGTCCATGGAGCCACCGGGCAGATCGGTGCGTCCGATGGAGCCGGCGAAGAGCAGATCCCCGGAGAAGAACACGGACGGGATGTCCGCGCTCTCGGGCATCGTGAAGGTCACCGACCCCTTGGTATGACCCGGCGCGTGCGCCACGGTCAGGTCGAGACCCGCCAGCTTCAGTTCGGCGCCGTCGCTCAGCTCCCGCACGTCGTCGGGCTCCCCCACGGTCAGCTCACCCATAAGCGGCATGCCGATGGAGCGGCCGAGCGCCTTCTCCGGATCGCTCATCATGTAGCGGTCGGAGGGGTGGATCCACGCCGGGACGTCATGGGCCCCGCACACGGGGACGACGGAGGCGACGTGGTCGATGTGGCCATGCGTGAGGATGACGGCGACCGGCTTGAGCCGATGCTTCTTGAGCGCGTCCTCGACTCCCTGGGTGGCCTGGTGGCCGGGGTCGATGATCACGCACTCCTCACCCGCGGCGGGGGCAACCAGGTAACAGTTGGTGCCCCAGGCCCCGGCGGGGAACCCGGCAATCAGCACGATCGTCCTTCGTATGTCGTCCGGCGGAAGTGTGTCCGCAGAAGAATGCGGCAGATCAGAGCCTACCGGCGCTGCCGATTCCACAGCTAACCCATATACGGTACGGGGCACACAGCAGGCGGTCGTAACAGGTCCAGTTCAGATCAGGTTCGTCCCGTTCGGATCATTTCGCATCGGTTCGGAATCAGGTCTCGCGACGTACGAGGAGTAGACCCGGTGGTCAGCAACGATCAGCGGCGGCGGCAGCTCGCCCGGGAGAAGTTCTTGCGGCAGCAGCAGCGGCGGGAGTCCGCGCGGCGCAGGGCGCGCACACGCAACACGGTGATCGCGTCGGCGTTGGCCGTGGTCGTGGTGGCGGGCGCGGGCGCGTTCGCCGCCGGGGCCTTCGACGGCAAGGACACGAAGGACTCCGCGGCCTCCAAGCCGAGCGCGAGCCCCTCCAAGGCGGCCGACCCGTGCGAGAAGCCCGCCGCGGGCAAGGTGAAGCCGCTCAGCTGGAAGAAGGAGCCGGCACTCACCATCGACAAGTCGGCCGGCTACACGATGAACCTCGCGACGACGTGCGGCGACATCGGCATCGGCCTCAAGGCGAAGGAGGCCCCGCACACGGTCAACTCCTTCGCCTTCCTCGCCGGCAAGGGCTTCTTCGACCACACCAAGTGCCACCGGCTCACCACCAACGGCATCTACGTCCTGCAGTGCGGCGACCCGAAGGGCACCGGCGCGGGCGGCCCGGGCTACACGATCCCGGACGAGAACCTGAAGGACAAAAGCCTGAAGGGGAACGTGTACCCGGCGGGCACGATCGCGATGGCGAACACCGGCCAGAAGCACACCGGCGGCAGCCAGTTCTTCCTCGTGTACCAGGACAGTCAGTTGCCGCCGAGCTACACACCGTTCGGGACCATTTCCGATTCCGGCATGAAGGTGCTCAAGAAGATCGCCGCCGCTGGTGAGAGCACCGGGCAGGGCGACGGCGCCCCGAACGCCACGGTCGTGATCGACAAGGCGACCGTGAAGAAATCCTGACCGCCGGCGGTGAAATTTCGGTCGCGCGGGATGCGGACAGCCGCCCCGCCGGTCGCCTATGTTGGCCGTGACGAAACTGTGGACGATGCCCGGGCCCCAAGGCGCCCTGCAGGCATCATGTGGAGGAGGCGCTGTGAGCAGCGACCCGTGGGGCCGCGTCGACGAGACGGGGACCGTGTACGTGCGTTCGGCCGACGGCAGCGAGCGTGAAGTCGGTTCGTGGCAGGCAGGTTCTCCTGATGAGGCCCTCGTCTACTTCAAGCGCAAGTACGACGGCCTGGTCGTCGAGATCGGGCTCCTCGAGCGCCGGGTGCAGACGACCGACCTGTCGGCGAAGGAAGCCACGGCCGCCATCGAGCACCTGCGCGAGCAGGTGACGGATGCGCACGCCGTCGGCGATCTGGAGGCTCTGGGTAAGCGCCTGGACAAGCTCGTCGAGACCGTCGATGCGCGCCGCGAGGAGCGCAAGGTCCAGAAGGCGAAGCAGTCCGACGAGGCGCGGCACGCCAAGGAGGCCCTGGTCACCGAGGCGGAGGAGCTGGCCCAGAGCGAGCAGTGGCGCGCGGCCGGCGAGCGGCTGCGGGCGCTGGTGGACACCTGGAAGGGGCTGCCGCGTCTGGACCGCAAGTCGGACGACGAGCTGTGGCACCGCTTCTCGCACGCGCGCTCGGCGTTCTCGAAGCGCCGCAAGGCGCACTTCGCCTCGCTGGACGCGCAGCGCGAGGACGCCCGCCAGGCCAAGGAGAAGCTGGTCGCCGAGGCCGAGTCGCTTTCGGGCTCGACCGACTGGGCGGCCACGGCCGCGCGGTACCGCGATCTGATGACGGACTGGAAGGCCGCGGGCCGCGCCCAGCGCGAGCACGAGGACGACCTGTGGAACCGCTTCCGCGGCGCCCAGGACGTGTTCTTCGCGGCGCGCAGCGCTGTCTTCGCCGAGCGGGACGCCGAGCAGGGCGAGAACCTCAAGCTCAAGGAGGAGCTCGCCGACGAGGCCGAGAAGCTCCTGCCGATCGGGGACCTGAAGACGGCCCGCGCCGCCTTCCGCTCGATCAACGAGCGCTGGGAGGCCATCGGCCACGTGCCGCGCGACGCGCGTCCGAAGGTCGAGGGCCGGATGCACGCCGTGGAGCGGGCGCTCCAGGAGTCCGAGGAGACCGAGTGGCGCCGGACGAACCCGGAGGCACGCGCGCGTGCCGAGGGGCTCACCGGTCAGCTCCAGGCGGCGGTCGACAAGCTGCGTGGCCAGATCGAGACGGCCCGCGCACAGGGCAACAACGCGAAGGCCGACAAGCTCCAGCGTGAGCTCGACGGCCGTCAGGCGCTGCTCGACCAGGCGCTCAAGGGCCTGCACGAGTTCGGCGGCTGAGCAGTCATCAGCTGAGCGGTCATCGTGTGAGAAGGGCCCCCGGCGCCGAGCGCCGGGGGCCCTTCTCATGTCTGTCGACGACTACGGCCTGCGCGCCGACGTCACGCGGTAGACGTCGTAGACGCCCTCCACTCCCCTGACCGCCTTCAGGACGTGACCGAGGTGCTTGGGGTCACCCATCTCGAAGGTGAAGCGGGAGGTGGCCACCCGGTCGCGGGACGTCTGCACGGCCGCGGACAGGATGTTGACGTGCTGGTCGGACAGGACCCTGGTGACGTCCGAGAGCAGCCGCGAGCGGTCCAGGGCCTCGACCTGTATGGCGACCAGGAAGACCGAGGACTGCGTGGGCGCCCACTCGACTTCGAGGATCCGCTCGGGCTCGCGGGACAGCGACTCGACGTTGACACAGTCGCTGCGGTGCACCGATACGCCGCTGCCGCGCGTGACGAAGCCGATGATGGGGTCACCGGGGACGGGCGTACAGCAGCGGGCCAGCTTGACCCAGACGTCCTCGACACCCTTGACGACCACGCCGGGGTCGGCGTTCGCACGGCGCTTGGAGCGGCCTCGCGACGGAGGTGCGCTCTCGGCGATGTCCTCGTTGGCGGCATCCTCGCCGCCGAGGGCCTGCACGAGCTTCTGGACGACGCTCTGCGCGGTGACGTGGCCTTCGCCGATCGCCGCGTACAGGGACGAGATGTCGGGGTAGCGCATCTCGTGCGCGAGCGTGACGAGGGAGTCGCCCGTCAGGATGCGCTGGATCGGCAGGTTCTGCTTGCGCATGGCACGGACGATGGCGTCCTTGCCCTGCTCGATCGCCTCGTCGCGGCGCTCCTTGGAGAACCAGGCGCGGATCTTGTTGCGGGCGCGCGGGGACTTGACGAAGCCGAGCCAGTCGCGGGACGGACCCGCGCCCTCGGCCTTGGAGGTGAAGACCTCCACCAGGTCGCCGTTGTCCAGGGTCGATTCGAGCGGTACGAGCCGCCCGTTGACCCGTGCGCCTATGGTCCGGTGACCGACCTCGGTGTGGACCGCGTACGAGAAGTCGACGGGGGTCGCGCCGGCCGGGAGCGCTATGACGTCGCCCTTCGGCGTGAAGACGAAGACCTCGTTGCGCGAGAGGTCGAAGCGCAGGGACTCCAGGAACTCGCCCGGGTCCTCCGTCTCCTTCTGCCAGTCGAGCAACTGGCGCAGCCACGCCATGTCGTTGAGATGGTCGTCCTTGCCGGTGGCCTTCGGCTGGTCGCTGCGCACCTTGGAGGCGCCGGCGACGGCCTCCTGCTTGTACTTCCAGTGCGCGGCGATGCCGTACTCGGCGCGGCGGTGCATGTCGAACGTACGGATCTGGAGCTCGACGGGCTTGCCGTTGGGGCCGATCACCGTCGTGTGCAGCGACTGGTACATGTTGAACTTGGGCATCGCGATGTAGTCCTTGAACCGGCCGGGGACCGGGTTCCATCGCGCGTGCACCGTGCCGAGGGCGGCGTAACAGTCCCTCACCGTGTCGACCAGGACACGGATGCCCACCAGGTCGTAGATCTCCGCGAAGTCACGGCCGCGGACGATCATCTTCTGGTAGACGCTGTAGTAGTGCTTCGGGCGGCCGGTGACGGTCGCCTTGATGCGGGCGGCGCGCAGGTCGCTCTGCACCTCGTCGGTCACTATGGCGAGGTACTCGTCGCGCTTGGGCGCGCGTTCGGCCACCAGGCGCACGATCTCGTCGTACATCTTGGGGTAGAGGATCGCGAAGGCGAGGTCCTCCAGCTCCCACTTGATGGTGTTCATGCCCAGGCGGTGCGCCAGCGGAGCGTAGATCTCCAGCGTCTCGCGGGCCTTCTTCTCCTGCTTCTCGCGCTTGAGGTAGCGCATCGTGCGCATGTTGTGCAGGCGGTCGGCGAGCTTGATGACCAGGACGCGCGGGTCCTTGGCCATGGCGACGACCATCTTGCGCACGGTCTCGGCCTGCGCGGCCTCGCCGAACTTGACCTTGTCCAGCTTGGTGACGCCGTCGACGAGCAGGGCCACCTGGTCTCCGAAGTCGCGGCGCAGGGTGTCCAGGCCGTACTCGGTGTCCTCGACGGTGTCGTGCAGCAGGCCCGCCATGAGCGTCGCGGGATCCATGCCGAGTTCGGCGAGGATCGTCGTCACCGCGAGCGGGTGCGTGATGTACGGGTCGCCGCTCTTGCGCTTCTGGCCGCGGTGCCAGCGCTCGGCGACCTGGTAGGCGCGCTCGACCTGGCGCAGCGTGGACGTCTCGATCTTCGGGTCGTTGCTGCGCACTATCCGCAGCAGCGGCTCGAGAACCGGGTTGTACGGGTTCGAGCGCTGCACGCCGAGACGGGCGAGGCGGGCGCGGACGCGGTTTGAGGAGCCGGAGCGGGCGGGCTGGCCCGCTGCCGGGCGCACCACGGGCGGCGTGGGCGGCGCGACAGGAGCCGGGGCGGCGGCAGCGGGGCCGGGGGCCGGGCGCTTGTCGGCCGGGGGCTTGCCGGCGGGAGGCTTGGGGCGCGGCGGCTGCTCGGCCGCCTTGCCGCCCGGGGCGCCGGTCGAGCTCTGCCCGGTCTTCCCGGACTTCGCGGGCACAGCTGCGGGAGCCGCGGCCTGGTCGGCCTTCTGGTCGGGCTTGGCGGCTGTGGGTACCCCCACGCGCTCGGCGCTGGGGGAGAGTGGCTTGGCCTCGTCTGGCAACGGCGCTCCTCGTGCGCGACGGGTCCCCCGTTCAGGTCCCGGAAAGCCCATGGTATCGACACTGGGCCGCCCGCTCGCCTTCGGCCGGTGGGACGCCTTTCGACAGGGCAAACGCAAAAGGCGGGCACCGGATTCCTCCGGGCCCGCCCTTACGCCTGTGACCAGGTGTTCAGACCATGAGCAGTGAGTCCAGCGGGGCGCCGTCGAGGGCCGGAAGCAGCCGCTCGCGGCCACCCAGGAATCCCAGCTCCATCAGGACGGCGATACCGGCGACCTCGGCGCCCGCGCGCCGGATGAGCCGCACCGACGCCTCGGCCGTGCCACCGGTGGCGAGGACGTCATCGATCACCATGACGCGGTCACCGTCAACCAGGTCCTCGGCGTGCACCTCGATCTCGGCCGACCCGTACTCCAGGTCGTACGACTGGCTGAGTGTCGCCCCGGGGAGCTTGCCGGCCTTGCGTACGGGGATGAAGCCGAGCCCGGCGCGTACGGCGACGGGGGCGCCCAGGATGAACCCGCGCGCCTCCAGGCCGACGACCTTGGTGGCGCTGTTCGCGACGCAGAGCGCCGCGAGGGCGTCGGTGAGTGCCGTGAAGGCCGACGGGTCCGCCAGGAGCGGGGTGATGTCCTTGAACATCACGCCCGGCTCCGGGTAGTCCGGCACGTCGCGGATGCGGCTGAGCAGCAGCTCGCTGATGCCGGTGACCTCGGTCATCGGCGCTTCCCCGAGGGACGGCCGCGGCCGCGGCCCCGCGAGGCCGGCTGGTGGCGGGGTCCGACGACCGCGGTCGCCGTCTCGTCGTCCGACGGGTCGTCGTCGAAGTCGTCGCCCTGCGGCGCCGGGGTCTCGGCCGACTCACCCTTGGCGGCCGCCGACGCGCGCTTGGCGAGCACGCGCTTCTTCAGGGCCTTGATCTGCGGGTCGCGTTCCTTGAGGTCGGCGACGAGCGGAGTGGCGATGAAGATCGACGAGTACGCACCGGCCGCGAGGCCGACGAACAGCGACAGCGAGATGTCGTTGAGCATGCCCGCGCCGAGGAAGCCGCCGCCGATGAACAGCAGGCCGGCCACGGGCAGCAGCGCGACGACCGTGGTGTTGATCGACCGCACGAGCGTGCCGTTGATCGAGCGGTTGGCGATCTCGCTGTACGTGTAGCGGGTCTGCTTGGTGATGTCCTTCGTGCCCTCCTTCAAGGAGTCGAAGACCACCACCGTGTCGTAGAGCGAGTAACCGAGGATGGTCAGCAGACCGATCACCGTGCCCGTGGTGACCTCGAAGCCGACCAGGGCGTAGATCCCGACCGTGATCGTGATGTCGTGGATCAGTGCGACCAGGGCCGCGATGGCCATGCGCCACTCGAAGGCGATGGCCAGATAGATCACCACGAGGATCATGAACACGATCAGGCCGGTCCACGCCTTGTTGGCGATCGTCTCGCCCCAGCTGGGTCCGACGAGGTCGGCGTTGATCTTCGCCTCGGGGACGTTCAGGTCCTTGGCGAGTTCGGTCTTGATCTGGTCGGACTTCGCGGTGTCCACGCCGGAGATCTGGATGCGCAGACCGCCGGTGCCGAGCTCCTGGACGATCGCGTCGTGCCCGGAGGCCGCTTCGGCGGAACGCTCCGCCGCGCCCGCGGAGACGGTGGTCTTCGGGGTGGTGAAGACCGCGCCGCCCTCGAACTCGATGCCCATGTTCAGACCACGCACCGCCAGGCCGACGATGGCCGTGATGGTGATCAGGATCGAGATGCCGTACCAGATCTTGCGCTTGCCGATGAAGTCGTAGCCGACTTCACCGCGGATGAGCCGGGCGCCGAGATGGCCGAGCTTCGACATCTCACGCCTCCTTCGTGTCGACAGGGCCTACGGAAGAGCCGGGGGCACGGCGCGTGCGGCGCAGTGGCGGCTTGGCGCCGAGGCGCTTCGGGTCGAGCCCGGACCACGGGTGTCCGTTCGCGAAGAACTTCTTGCGGGCCAGGATCGTCATCAGCGGCTTGGTGAACAGGAAGACGACGACCACGTCGAGCACGGTGGTCAGGCCGAGCGTGAACGCGAAGCCCTGGACCTTGCCGACGGTGACGACGAACAGCACCGCGGCCGCGAGGAACGAGACGAAGTCGGAGACCAGGATCGTGCGCCGGGCACGCGGCCAGGCGCGCTCGACGGAGGGCCGCAGCGAGCGGCCCTCACGGATCTCGTCCCTGATCCGTTCGAAGAACACGATGAACGAGTCCGCCGTGATACCGATCGCCACGATCGCACCGCAGACCGCCGGCAGGTTCAGCGCGAAGCCGATGGCCGGGCCGAGGAGTGTCATGATCACGTAGGTGAGGACCGCGGACACGAGGAGCGAGGCGAGCGCGATCAGCGACAGGCCGCGGTAGTAGACCACCAGGTAGATGACGACGAGCAGGAGGCCGATGGCACCGGCGATCAGACCGGCGTGCAGCTGCTCGCCGCCGAGGGCCGCGGTGACCGTCGTGACGCTCTGCTCCTGGAAGGAGAGCGGGAGGGCGCCGTAGGACAGGACGTTGGCCAGGTCCTGGGCGGACTGCTGGTCGAAGCTGCCGGAGATCTCCGCGCTGCCGCTCAGGGTCGAGCTGACGCTGGGGGCCGAGACCACGTCGCCGTCGAGCACGATGGCGAACTGGTTCATCGGCGGCTGCTGCTGCGAGAGCTTGCTGGTGATCTTCGCGAACTTCTTCGAGCCGCCGCCCGTGAAGTCCATGTTGACGACCCAGGCACCGGTCTGCTGGTTGATCGTGGCCTGCGCCTTGTCGACGTCCTTGCCGTTCACCTCGGCCGGGCCGAGGATGTACTTCTCCCACTGGCCGGACGAGTTCTTGCCGCACGCCACGGCCGTGTCCTCGGGCTTGACGCCCGAGGTGACCTGGCTCCGGGCGGCCTTGTCGGTGCAGTTGAGGTCCGTGAACTTCTTCTGCAGAGCGGCGGTGGCCGGGTCCGGGGTGGGGCTGGCCGAGGGGGTGGGCTTGCCGCTCGCGGAGGAGCTGGTGCTCGGCGACGGCGAGGAGTCGGCCTTCAGGCCGTCGGTGACGGCGCGGCCCTGCGGGGTCGCGGACGGGGTCGGCGTGGCGGTCGGCGAGCCGGACGCCTTGTCCTTGCTGCCGTCCGTGGCCTTGTCGGTCGCCTTGTCGGTGGCCTTGTCCTTGTCCGTGCCCGAGCCCGAGGGGCTGGCGGAGGGCTCGGGGGTGGGCGCACCGGCGGCCACGGTGATCACGGGGCGGAAGTAGAGCTGGGCGGTCGTGCCGACCTGCTCGCGCGCCTGCGCCTCGTTCGTCCCCTTGGGGATGTTGACGATGATGTTGTCGGAGCCCTGGGTCTGGACCTCGGACTCCGTGACACCCAGACCGTTGACGCGGCGCTCGATGATGCTCACGGCCGTGTTCATGTTGGTCTGGTTGACCGCGTTCTTCTGACCCGGCTCACTCTTCGCCTTGAGCGTGATGCTCGTACCACCGGCGAGGTCGATGCCCAGGCGCGGCGTGGTGTGGCCGGACAGGAACATCCCGCCGGTCAGCGCCACCATCGCGATCAGGATGAAGGCCAGTGTGCGGCCCGGCCTGCTCTGGGCGCCGTGACTTCGGCCCTTCTTGGGTGCTGCCACCTTCTCGTTCTCCCTCTCCATCCGTCCAGCAGCGGGGTACGTGCCCGGACGGCCATGAAATGGTGTCGAGAATCCGTGCGGACATCACACGTCCGGGACCGCGTCGCGCGAGCGGGCGCGCGCGGCCCTGGGGGCGTGACTACTTCGCGTCGGACTCGCCGTCGGTCTTCTTCGGCTCGGCGCCGTCGGCCTCGGAGGCTGCGTCGGTGGAGGCAGCCTCGTCCTTCTTGCCGAGGTCGATGCGCGAGTCGTCAGACGCGTCGGTGGTCTCGTCGGTCTCGGTGAGGGAGGAAGCGTCGTCCGGGACGATCGCACCGTCGGCGCCGAGGGCGTCGTGGTCGTCACTCTCGGTGCCGTGGACGATGCGGTTGTACTCGTCGTCGTCGAGGACGGCGCCGATCGAGTTCTTCGCGTAGCACGCGTGAACGCCGGGGGCCACCTCGAGAAGGACCATCTCGTCGTGGACCTCCTTGACGGTGGCGTACATGCCCCCGATCGTGCGGACGCCGGAACCGGGCTGCATCTGGTCCCGCATCTGGCCGGCCGCCTGCTGCTTCTTCTTGGCGGAGCGGGTCATCAGGAACATGGCCCCGATGAGCACGATGAACGGGAGGAGGGTCACGATATTCACGGGACGGAAATTTCCTTCGCACGACCGCGCACGTAAGCGGCCTGTTGGATGGGGGTGGGCACGCCGTCCACAAGGGCGGCATCGGCGGAGTCTAAGCGAGTCCGCACTGATGGAACAACGCTCAGCATGGCACCGGGGTTCCTGACATGCGACTACCCTGCGCGGTCACGCCCCGAAGAGGTCCTGTTGTCCGCTTGTGCCCCTTGTCTGCTGGGGCGCCGTGAGGCCGAGGTGGGTCCAGGCCGCGGGCGTGGCGACCCGGCCGCGCGGCGTGCGGGCGAGCAGGCCTTCGCGGACGAGGAAGGGTTCGGCGACCTCCTCGACCGTCTCGCGTTCCTCCCCCACGGCGACCGCGAGGGTGGAGAGGCCGACGGGGCCGCCGCCGAAGAGCTTGAGCAGTGCTTCGAGGACGGCGCGGTCGAGCCGGTCGAGGCCGCGGCCGTCCACCTCGTAGACGCGCAGGGCCGCCCCTGCGATGTCGCGGTTGATGTGCCCGTCCGCTTTGACCTGCGCGTAGTCACGGACCCGGCGCAGCAGCCGGTTGGCGATCCGGGGGGTGCCGCGGGAGCGTCCGGCGATCTCGGCGGCGCCCTGGGGGTCGATCTCCACGTCGAGGAGGTTCGCTGAGCGGTGGATGACGCGCTCCAGCTCGGCAGGCTCGTAGAACTCCATGTGCGCGGTGAAGCCGAAGCGGTCGCGCAGCGGCGGCGGCAGCAGGCCCGCGCGCGTGGTGGCGCCGACGAGGGTGAACGGGGGCAGCTCCAGCGGGATGGCTGTGGCGCCGGGGCCCTTGCCGACGATGACGTCGACCCGGTAGTCCTCCATCGCCATGTAGAGCATTTCTTCGGCGGGTCGGGACATGCGGTGGATCTCGTCGAGGAAGAGGACCTCGCCCTCCTGGAGGGAGGAGAGGATCGCGGCCAGGTCGCCGGCGTGCTGGATGGCCGGGCCGCTGGTGATCCTGATGGGGGCGCCCATCTCCGCCGCGATGATCATGGAGAGCGTGGTCTTGCCGAGGCCGGGTGCCCCGGAGAGCAGGACGTGGTCGGCGGTGGCGCCGCGCGCGCGTGCCGCCCTGAGGACCAGGTCGAGCTGTTCGCGCACCTTCTCCTGGCCGATGAACTCGCCCAGGTCCTTGGGGCGCAGGGCGGCCTCGACGGCCTGGTCCTCGCGGTCGGCGACAGAGCCCACGAGCCGCTCGGCGTCGGGCGTCGCGTCGGTCGTGTCGTCCCAGTTCATGAGGTGTGCCTCGCGGTGGTGGTGGATCGGGCGGGATCAGGAGGGCGGCCGCGGCCCGGTCAGCGGGTGCGGTTCAGCGTCTGGAGCGCGGCCTTGAGGAGCTTGCCGACCTGGGGGGTGCCGCCTTCCTCCTCGGCCTGCGGGGCGACCGCCTCGATGGCCTCGTCGGCCTCGCGGGTGGCGTAGCCGAGCCCGATGAGCGCGGCGTGCAGCTGGTCGCGCCAGCCTGAGGTCACGGGGGCGCCCACGCCCGTACCGGTGCCGAGAGGCGCGCCGAGCCGGTCCTTGAGTTCGAGGAGCAGCTTCTGGGCGCCCTTCTTGCCGATGCCGGGCACAGCGGTGAGCGACTTCTCGTCACCGGAGGCGACGGCGCGGCGCAGCGCGTCGGGGCTGTGCACGGCGAGCATCGCCTGCGCGAGGCGGGGTCCGACGCCGCTGGCGGTCTGGAGGAGCTCGAAGGTCTGGCGCTCGTCGTCGTCGGTGAAGCCGTAGAGCGTGAGCGAGTCCTCGCGTACGACGAGGGAGGTGGCGAGCTTGGTCTGCTGGCCGAGGCGGAGTCCGGAGAGCGTGTTCGGAGTGCACTGGACGGCCATGCCGATGCCGCCGACCTCGACCACCGCGGTGTCAGGGGCGAGGGCGGCCACCGGGCCGCTGACGAAGGCGATCATGCGATACGGCCTTTCGGTGCTGTAGCTGGTTTCGAGGCGTGCAGGGCGACGGCCTGCTGGAGTCTGTTCTGCGCGGGGGCGCGCCAGATGTGGCAGATCGCGAGGGCCAGGGCGTCGGCCGCGTCGGCGGGTCTGGGGGGCGCGTCCAGTCTGAGCAGGCGCGTCACCATGGCGCCCACCTGCGCCTTGTCGGCCCGCCCGCTGCCCGTCACGGCGGCCTTGACCTCGCTGGGCGTGTGGAGGGCGACGGGGATGCCGCGGCGGCTGGCGCAGAGCATGGCGACCGCGCTCGCCTGGGCCGTCCCCATGACCGTCCGCACGTTGTGCTGGCTGAACACCCGCTCCACGGCGACGAATTCGGGCCGGTACTCGTCCAGCCACTTCTCGATGCCCTGCTCGATGGCGACGAGGCGGTGGCCCAACTCCGCGTCGGCCGGGGTCCGTACGACGCCGACACCACGCATCGTCAGGGGCCGCCCCGCGACCCCCTCGACCACGCCGACACCGCACCGGGTCAGCCCCGGGTCCACGCCGAGTACGCGCACCCCGCCCCTCCTTCGATAGCCAGTTTGTGCAGGCTATCGGGTACCGCTGACAATGCGACGGGCCGACGGGTGCGTGTGTCCCGTCGGCCCGTGTGCTGCCTGCGTGTCAGGCGTCGACCTTCTCCATGACCTCGTCGCTCACGTCGAAGTTGGCGAAGACGTTCTGCACGTCGTCGCTGTCCTCGAGCGCGTCGATGAGCTTGAAAATCTTGCGGGCGCCCTCCTCGTCCAGCTCGACCTGCATGGTCGGGACGAAGTTGGCGTCGGCCGAGTCGTAGTCGATGCCGGCCTCCTGGAGCGCGGTGCGCACCGCGACCAGGTCGGTGGCCTCGCTGAGCACCTCGAAGGACTCACCGAGGTCGTTGACCTCTTCGGCGCCCGCGTCGAGCACGGCACCGAGGACGTCGTCCTCGGACAGCTCACCCTTGGGGACGATCACGACACCCTTGCGGTTGAACAGGTACGAGACGGAGCCGGGGTCGGCCATGTTGCCGCCGTTGCGGGTCATGGCGACACGCACGTCGGACGCGGCACGGTTGCGGTTGTCGGTGAGGCACTCGATGAGCACCGCGACACCGTTGGGACCGTAGCCCTCGTACATGATCGTCTCGTAGTCGGCGCCACCGGCCTCGAGGCCGGCGCCGCGCTTGACCGCGGAGTCGATGTTCTTGTTAGGGACCGAGCTCTTCTTGGCCTTCTGGATGGCGTCGAAGAGCGTCGGGTTGCCGGACACGTCGGAGCCGCCCGTGCGGGCGGCGACCTCGATGTTCTTGATCATCTTCGCGAAGAGCTTGCCGCGCTTGGCGTCGATCACGGCCTTCTTGTGCTTCGTCGTAGCCCATTTAGAGTGGCCGGACATCTGCCTGTCTCCTTCGCGTAACCAACCCAGTACGAACTCCCCCTGGCCTCAGGGGCCGGGGAACCCCCCGAGATCCTACAAGGACCCGGCGACCTGCTTCGCCCGCACCATGTCGACGAACAGTGCGTGCATCCTGTGGTCGCCGGTCAGTTCGGGGTGGAAGGACGTGGCGAGGGCGTTTTCCTGCCGTACAGCGACTATGTGCCCGCCGTACTCCGCGAGTACTTCCGCGCGGGCGCCCACCGACTCGACCCAGGGCGCGCGGATGAAGACGCCCTCGACAGGGGCACCCTCCACGCCGCGCACGTCGACCGCCGCCTCGAAGGACTCGTTCTGACGTCCGAAGGCGTTGCGGCGCACGATCATGTCGATCCCGCCGACCGTCTCCTGGCCCGAACGCGGGTCGAGGATCTTGTCGGCGAGCAGGATCATGCCCGCGCAGGTGCCGTACACCGGCATGCCTTCACGCACGCGCGCGCGAAGGGGCTCCATGAGCCCGAACAGGACGGCCAGTTTCGAGATGGTGGTCGACTCCCCGCCGGGCAGGACGATCCCGTCCACCTCGGCGAGTTCCTCGGGGCGCCGCACGGGCCTGGCCACGGCATCGGCCGTGGCCAGGGCGACGAGGTGCTCCCGTACGTCACCCTGGAGCGCGAGGACGCCCACTACGGGAGAGGTCATTACCAGCCCCGGTTCGCGTAGCGCTCGGTCTCGGGGAGGGTGTCGCAGTTGATGCCGACCATGGCCTCGCCCAGGTTGCGCGAGGCGTCCGCGATGATCTTGGGGTCGTCGTAGAAGGTGGTGGCCTTCACGATGGCGGCGGCGCGCTTGGCCGGGTCACCGGACTTGAAGATGCCGGAGCCGACGAAGACACCCTCGGCGCCGAGCTGGCGCATCAGGGCGGCGTCGGCGGGCGTGGCGACACCACCGGCGGAGAACAGCACCACCGGCAGCTTGCCGAGCTCGGAGACCTCCTTGACGAGCTCGTAGGGGGCGCGCAGCTCCTTGGCGGCGGCGTACAGCTCGTTGTTGTCGAAGCCGCGCAGCCTGGCGATCTCGTTCTTGATCTGGCGCAGGTGGCGGACGGCCTCGACGACGTTGCCCGTACCGGCCTCGCCCTTCGAGCGGATCATGGCCGCGCCCTCGGCGATGCGGCGCAGGGCCTCGCCCAGGTTGGTGGCACCGCACACGAAGGGGGTCGTGAACGCGAACTTGTCGCTGTGGTTGACCTCGTCGGCCGGGGTGAGCACCTCGGACTCGTCGATGTAGTCGACGCCGAGGGACTGCAGGACCTGGGCCTCCACGAAGTGGCCGATCCGGGACTTGGCCATGACCGGGATGGAGACGGCCTCGATGATCTCCTCGATCATGTTCGGGTCGGACATCCGGGCCACTCCGCCGTCCTTGCGGATGTCGGCCGGCACCCGCTCGAGCGCCATGACGGCCACCGCACCGGCGTCCTCGGCGATCTTCGCCTGCTCGGCGTTGACGACGTCCATGATCACGCCGCCCTTGAGCTGCTCGGCCATGCCGCGCTTCACGCGCGCGGTGCCGGTGGTTTCGACGAACTGGGGGGTGCTGGACACGGGTGACCTCGCTCGGTGGAAAAGGTGGGTTTGGTACTCCACAGAGGAAACGCCCCGCGACCAGTCCACATCAAGGGCCAATATCTGACCGGTGGCTCATTCTTCGCGAACGCTCCTGGTCACCACCGTGTTACGAGGTGGGCCCGGTCGGCACTGTGTCACGAGGTCGGCCGGTCGGCGAGTGCGACGGGCGGCTCGTCGTCCATCTCGAAGGCCAGGGGGAACGGCGCGTGGCCCGCGAGGCGGAACCAGCGCACCTTGCGGTGCCTTCGAAGGGCGCGTGCGGCCCGTACGGCGTCGTTGTGGAAGCGCCGGGCCATGGGCACCCTGCGGACCGCCTGAGCGAGCTCCTCGGCCGCGTCGGGGCCGCCCGGGGCGGCACGCACCGCCTCCATCTGCCCGGCCTCACCGAGCACCGCCCGCAGCGCCTGGCTCAGTTCGCTCTCGGCGACCTCACGGTGGTCCTCCTCGGCCTGCCGCGCCGCGTGCGCGGCCTCGTACAGGACGATCGAGGCGGCCGGGTCGAGCACTCCGGAGGTGGCCAGCTCCTGTGCCACCGAGGCGCGGCGCAGCAGTTGGGCGTCGAGGGCGGCGCGGGCCGCGTCGATCCGGGCATGCAGCCGGTCGAGGCGGCCGGCTGTCCAGCTCAGGTAGAGGCCGACTGCGATGAGGAAGACCGCGATCCAGATCAAAGTGGAGGTCACGGGCGCAAAGGCTACAGCCGCGCCCCGCAGCGGCGATCAGCCGCGTACGGGACGGGAGGGACGTACCGGTTTGTGCACCTGGCGCCTTGGTGCGCGTGGCGCGCCGGTACGTCCCGTCAGTCGCGGGCGAGCCCGAACCGGGCCCGCAGCCCGCTGCGTTCGTCGGTGGCGACGGCAGCCGCTCCGGTGGTCACCGTCTCGTACACGGACAGGATGTCCGCCCCCACCGTCGACCAGTCGAAGCGCCGCACGTGCTTGCTGCCGCGCTCCCGCAGCTCCTCGCGCCGGTCGGCGTCGCCCAGGAGCCGGATGGCCGAGTCCGCCAGCGCGTCCGCGTCCTCGTTGGCGAACAGCTCGCCCGCGCCGCCCTGGTCGAGGACCTGGGCGAACGCGTCGAGGTCCGAGGCCAGGACGGGCGCGCCCGCCGACATGGCCTCGACGAGGATGATGCCGAAGCTCTCGCCGCCCGTGTTGGGGGCCACGTACACGTCGACGCTGCGCAGCAGTCTGGCCTTGTCCTCGTCGCTGACCATGCCGAGGAACACGACCTGTTCGCGCATCTCGGCGGGCAGGCTCTCGACGGCCTCCTCCTCGTCGCCGCGACCGGCCACGAGCAGCCGCGTCCCGGGCCGCTCGGCCAGGATCCGCGGCAGGGCCTTCATCAGTACGGGAAGACCCTTGCGGGGCTCGTCGATGCGCCCGATGAATCCGATGGTGCCCCCCTGCCATTCGGCCTTGGGCTCGGCGCGGGCGAAGAAGTCCACGTCGACGCCGTTCGGGATGACGACGGCGTCCCCGCCGAGGTGCTCCACGAGCGTGCGCCGCGCGTACTCGCTCACCGCGATGCGCGCGCTGATCTTCTCCAGGGCGGGCTGGAGGATCGGATACGCGGCAATCATGGCGCGGGACCGCGGGTTCGACGTGTGGAACGTGGCGACGATCGGCCCCTGCGCGGCCCAGCAGGAGAGCAGGCCCAACGAAGGCGAGGCCGGCTCATGGATGTGGATCACGTCGAACGTGCCGTCGTGCAGCCAGCGGCGCACCCGCGCGGCGCTCAGGAAGCCGAAGTTGAGCCGGGCGACCGAGCCGTTGTACGGCACGGGGACCGCGCGGCCCGCCGAGACGACGTACGGCGGCAGCGGGGTCTCGTCGTCGGCCGGGGCGAGGACGGACACCTCGTGCCCCAGGGCGATGAGGTGCTCCGCGAGGTCGCGGATGTGGAACTGGACGCCGCCCGGCACGTCCCAGGAGTACGGGCAGACGATGCCGATCTTCACGGTCGGCGCTCCTCGAGGTCAGCGAGCCACAAGCGCTGCAGCATGTGCCAGTCCTCCGGGTGGTCGGCGATCCCTGTGGCGAAGGCGTCGGCCAGCGCCTGCGTCATGACAGACGTCTTTTCGGCGCGGGTACCTGTCTCGGGGACCTCGATGGGGCCGTGGATGCGTCCGCGCATGACGGGCGACTCGTCGTACCAGAGGGTGACCGGAAGGAGCAGGGCGCCGGTCTGCTGGGCGAGTATCGCGGGGCCCGCGGGCATGCGCGCGGTGTCGCCGAAGAACTTCACCTCGACGCCGGACTCGGACAGATCGCGGTCGGCGACGAGGCAGACCAGGCCGCCGGCGCGCAGCCGGCGGGCGAGCGTGCCGAAGGCGGATCCCCCTTCGTGCGGCAGGACCTCCATGCCGAGGCTCTCGCGGTACGCCACGAAGCGGTCGTAGAGCGTCTCGGGCTTGAGCCGCTCGGCAACCGTCGTGAACGGCGTCTCCAGCTTCGCGGTGACCCAGGCGCCGGCGAGATCCCAGTTGCCCAGGTGGGGCAGGGCGATGACGACGCCCTTGTCGGAGGCGAGAGCGTCGGTGAGGTGGTGGACGTCGTCGACGTCGAAGCCGTTACGGACCCGGTCCGCACTCCAGGACGGCAGCCGGAACGACTCCATCCAGTACCGCAGGTACGAGCGCATGCCCGCCCGGGAGAGCTGCTTGAGGCGCTCCGGGGAGGCGTCGGGCACCACGCGCGCGAGGTTGGACTCCAGGCGCAGGACGCTCTTGCCGCGCCGCCTCCACGCGACATCGGCGATGGTGCGGCCCAGGCGGACCGCGACGGGCTCGGGGAGCTTCTTGACCGTGCTCCAGCCCGCGCCGTAGAGGGCGTCGACGAGTCGCTCGCGCGTAGTGCTCACGATCCGGCCCCGCTCTCCTGGGAGGACGCGGCGGCGGCCTCCGCGTCAGCCTCGGCCGACTCCCTGCGGACGGTCACCATCCGCTGGATCAGCGTCACGAGGCTGCCCGCGGCGACGGCCCACAGGGCGATCGGCAGCAGGATCTGGATGCCGGGGACGCCGAACGTGTGCAGTCCGGCGAGACCGGCGGCGACGAGGGTGATCACGAGCCGCTCGGCGCGCTCCACCAGGCCGTTGACCGCGACGGGCAGGCCGATGGCCTCACCGCGGGCCTTGGTGTACGACACGACCTGGCCGCTGGCGAGGCAGAAGATGGAGACGGCGCACAGCATGTTGTCGCCACCGGATCCCGCGTACCAGAGGGCGAGGCCGCCGAAGATCGCGCCGTCGGCGACGCGGTCCAGCGTGGAGTCGAGGAACGCGCCCCAGCGGCTGGTGCGGCCGAGCTGGCGCGCCATGTTGCCGTCCACGAGGTCCGAGAACACGAACAGCGTGATGACGATCGTGCCCCAGAAGAACTCCCCGCGGGGGAAGAAGACCAGTGCGCCCGCCACAACCCCGGCCGTGCCGAGGAGCGTGACCGCGTCGGGGCTGACCCCGCGACGGATGAGAAACGCGGCGAACGGTGTGAGGACACGCGTGAAGAATGCACGCGCGTACTTGTTCAGCATGGCCTTCCCGAGGGTCGGATGGCCGCGCGGCCCTTCTGGCCACCGGCTGGCCCATCGTAGTCACGCGCGCGCGTGGGCGACCGCCGGGCACCCGCGCGCCCCGGGGAACCGCGTACGACGTATGGACGCACCATGACCGGAGTGGAAAGCTCGAAGACACCGCGGGCGTCGTCGGAGCCGCCGTCGCGGGTCCCACGTGTCCGCGCCCAATGGGACCCCCTCTTCAGCAGGGGTGCCACCTCACCGTGCAAGTAACCGGGAGGCAAGGCATGGGCGACAAGGCGAATACACACCCCGGAGCCGCCGGCAGGGCTACGACGGCCGACCACCCCGCGTCCGTGAGGAATGTGGTGCTGGTCGGCCACAGCGGATCGGGCAAGACGACGTTGGTGGAGGCTCTCGCGCTGACCGCGGGGGCGGTGAACAGGGCGGGCCGGGTGGAGGACGGCACCGCCGTTTCCGACTACGACGACATCGAGCACCGGCAGCAGCGTTCGGTGCAGCTCTCCCTGGTACCCCTCGAATGGGACGGGTACAAGATCAATCTTCTGGACACCCCCGGATACGCGGATTTCGTCGGGGAGCTGAGGGCCGGTCTGCGGGCTGCGGACGCGGCCCTCTTCGTCGTCTCGGCGTCCGACGGGCCCGAGACCATGGCGGGCGCGACGCGCATGGTGTGGGAGGAGTGCGCGGCGGTCGGCATGCCGCGCGCCATCGTGGTCACGCATCTGGAGGCGGCGCGCTCCGACTTCGAACAGATGACGCGGACCTGCGAGACGTTCTTCGGCGGCGACGACCCGGACGCCGTCATCCCGCTCTACCTGCCGCTGCACGGTGAGCCGGGGCCCGACGGGCACGCGCCGGTCACCGGACTCGTCGGCCTCCTCTCACAGCGCGTGTTCGACTACGCGTCGGGCGAGCGCAAGGAGTCCGAGCCGGACCCCGCCCAACTGCCGCTCATCGAGGAGGCGCGCAACCGTCTGATCGAGGGGATCATCGCCGAGAGCGAGGACGAGACCCTCATGGACCGCTACGTGAGCGGCGAGGAGATCGACTACAAGACGCTGGTCGGAGACCTGGAGCGGGCCGTCGCGCGCGGTGTCTTCCACCCCGTGCTCGCCGCGGCCCCCGCGGCGCAGGGTGCCCGCCAGGGCATCGGCACGGTCGAGCTGCTCGACCTCATCACGGGCGGTTTCCCCACTCCCCTGGAACGCGCGGCCCCCGTGGTCACGACCCCGGCGGGCGACGCACGCACGGTGAACGTCTGCGATCCGGACGGCCCCCTGGTCGCCGAGGTAGTGAAGACGGCCTCGGACCCGTATGTGGGCCGGATCTCGCTGGTACGGGTCTTCTCCGGAACTCTGCGCCCCGACGACACGGTCCATGTCTCGGGACACGGCCTCGCCGACCGCGGCCACGAGGACCATGACGTCGACGAACGCATCGGCGCCCTCTCCTCGCCCTTCGGGAAGCAGCAGCGCGTGATCTCCCACTGCATCGCCGGTGACCTGGCGTGCGTCGCCAAGCTCGGCAGGGCGGAGACCGGCGACACACTCTCCGCCAAGGACGACCCGCTCCTCATGGAGCCGTGGGACATGCCGGACCCGCTGCTCCCGCTGGCGATCGAGGCGCACAGCAAACCGGACGAGGACAAGCTCTCGCAGGGCCTGTCCCGGCTGGTCGCCGAGGACCCGACGATGCGGCTCGAACAGAACCAGGCCACCCACCAGGTCGTCCTGTGGTGCCTCGGTGAGGCGCATGCCGATGTCGCCCTGGAGCGGCTGCGCAACCGGTACGGCGTCCAGGTCGACGTCGTGCCGCACAAGGTCTCGCTCAGGGAGACGTTCGCCGACAGGTCGGCAGGGCGCGGGCGCCATGTGAAGCAGTCCGGCGGGCACGGGCAGTTCGCGATCTGCGAGATCGAGGTGGAGCCGCTGCCGAACGGCTCCGGAATCGAGTTCGTGGACAAGGTCGTCGGCGGCGCGGTGCCGCGGCAGTTCATCCCGTCCGTGGAGAAGGGCGTACGTGCGCAGGCCGCGAAGGGCGTGGCCGCGGGCTATCCGCTCATCGATGTGCGGATCACGCTGCTCGACGGCAAGGCGCACTCGGTGGACTCCTCCGACGCGGCGTTCCAGACGGCGGGCGCGCTGGCACTGCGGGAGGCGGCGGCGGACGCGAAGATCCATCTCCTGGAGCCGGTCGCCGAAGTGGAGGTGCTCGTCGCGGACGACTACGTGGGCGCGGTGATGAGCGACCTGTCGGGGCGGCGCGGCCGCGTGGTCGGCACGGAACAGGCACCGGGGTCTCGCACGCTCGTACGGGCCGAGATCCCGGAGATCGAGATCGGCCGGTACTCGGTGGACCTGCGGTCGCTGTCCCACGGCACGGGGCGGTTCAGCCGGGCGTACGCGCGGCACGAGCCGATGCCCGCGCAGTTGGGCGACAGGATGCGCGAACAGGCGCAGGACGTCTCGTAGTTGGCCATGGGACGCAGTCGGCCGTAGGTCGTGGTCGGCCGACCGCCGGCCACCCTGCAGCCTCGCCGCCCGCCCGGTCCCCTTCCGGGCGGGCGGCTTCGGCTGTCCCCTGACGGATGTCGGTCCTCCCGGATACGCTGATGACCTGATCAAGCCGATGACCTGATCAACAGGTGTGCAGGGCAAGGAAGTCGGGAAAAGCCGCAGGAGCGAAGGCGCGCGGCGAGTGGGGGCGGCAGTGGCGGACGACGTATTCGACTTCAGGCCCGGGGCGCAGGTGCCGTTGCACGGCTCCGCGGGCCAGACCGCGGCCACGTACGCCCTCGCTTCGGCGGCGTACCGGGACGCGAAGGTGGACGATCTGCTCGCCGCCAACAGCGAGTGGCACAAGTC
The DNA here is from genome assembly GCF_044748025.1 of Streptomyces sp. NPDC090032. NCBI lineage: Bacteria > Bacillati > Actinomycetota > Actinomycetes > Kitasatosporales > Streptomycetaceae > Streptomyces > Streptomyces sp. NPDC090032. The sequence continues at coordinate 171,200 of NZ_JBIVFF010000010.1, forward strand.
CGATGTGAAGAAGGGCATTTGGTCGCTGGCCGCGCCGAATCTGGGCGAGTCGTTCTCGCGGGCCGTCCAGGTCCGGCTGCTCGGCGGTGCCCGCAAGCCGCTCATCCAGTCCTTCGGCACCGAGCCGCAGGTCGTCGTCGAGCACTGTCTCGCGGCGAACCGGATCCGTAAGCAGCGCGACAGCTGGCTGACGGCCGTGATGGCGCTGTGCGGCCTGGCCTTCCTGCCCGGCCTGATCGCGTGGCTGCTCGTCTTCCAGGTCCGCCGCATGATCGGCAGCCAGAAGAACAAGCGCACGGCCGCGCTGTTCACGGCGTTGATGGTGGCGGTCGCCGCCGTCGCCCTGATCTTCCTGGTCAAGCTGCCTTTCACGGGCTTCTGGGCCTGGTATCTGCGGGCGGCGATCGTGGCGCCCGTGGTGGGCTGGCTGTGGGCCCGGCAGATCTGCGAGCGCACGGCGCAGGACATGCGGGAGCGCTGGGACAGCCTGCTCGCGGGGGGCGGCATCGGCGCCAAGATCCCGGAGGCCGTACCCGGCAGCCCGGGCGAGACGGCTGCCGAGCGACTGCGCCAGAGCCTGGCCAAGCTGACCGCGGAGCAGCAGTCGAACGCCGTGTTCTACGCCGGCCCCAAGGGCATCCTCGGCATGGGCACCCGCTGGGGCAGCTGGCAGCTCGCCGAGGAGCTGATCCCGCGCGACGAGGGCGCGGAGATCCACCCGTTCCGCAGCTGGGACGTCATCCGGGCGGTCCACGACAAGCTGCGGCTCCTGGAGCGCGGCCCGCTGCACACGGGCGGGTTCCCGACGCCCTCGATAAAGCACTGGATCGTCTCGCCGATCGGGGAGAACGCGAAGAAGGTGGCCCGCCCCAGCGGCACCGACGTCGAGGCCTTCCAGATCAAGAACCACGAGATTCAGCGGATCTGCAACGAGCAGCAGTTCGGCAGCGGCGACCGCCACTACCTGGGCGTTCAGTTCACGCTCTGGGACGGCCAGTTGGTGATCACGATGCTGATCACGGTGACGGTCCTGCACGAGACGCTTCGCATCGAGGTCACCGGCCATGCGCTCGGCCCGGTGCACTCCCTGTTCACGACGAAGCCCGAGCCGAAGACGAAGGAAGTCGCCAGGTCCATCAAGTTCTGGGAGACGGTGGAGAAGAAGCTCCCCCTCATCGAGCCCGACGAGGTGGTCCGCCTGGCGGTGCGCGCGCCCTTCACGTGGTACCCGCCGCTCCTGGACTTCATAGGCGGCAAGCTGGTCCTGCCCGAGCCCTTCGGTCTGCGGCACGCCTGGGCGGACAAGCCGTGGCGCCACCGCTTCATGGCGGACGACGCGCTGCGCACGGCCACCCCGGTGCTCCGCGTGGTGCACGCGGCGGCGATCAAGGTCCTTGAGGAGAACGGCGTGGACACGGAGAAGTTCGGGATGCGCTCGACGTTGCTCAGCGGCCTGGTCCAGGCCCCGATGCCCACGAATGCCGACGTGTACGACGCGTAGCCGCGCCCGGCCGGCCCGGGACGGCGGGGCCCGGCCGGCCGGTCACGATCGACTCAGTCGGCGTCCGGCCAGGCCTTGGCCAGCGCGGTCCTGGTGTCGCCGAGCAGCTGCGGCAGCACCTTGGTGTGTCCCACCACGGGCATGAAGTTGGTGTCGCCGCCCCAGCGCGGAACGATGTGCTGGTGCAGATGCGCGGCGATACCGGCCCCCGCCACCGCGCCCTGGTTCATGCCGATGTTGAAGCCGTGCGCCCCGGACGCGGTGCGCAGCGCGGTCATCGCGTGCTTCGTGAAGAGGGCCAGCTCGGCGGTCTCGCCGTCGTCCAGGTCCGTGTAGTCGGCGACGTGCCGGTACGGCAGCACCATCAAGTGGCCGCCGTTGTACGGGTACAGGTTGAGGATCGCGTAGACGCTCGCGCCGCGCGCCACGATCAGCGCTTCCTCGTCGGTCATGCCGGGTGCGGCGCAGAAGGGACAGCCGTCGTCGGCTCCCGGTCCGGTCGGCTTGTTCTCCCCCTGGATGTAGGCCATCCGGTGCGGCGTCCAAAGGCGCCCGAACCCGTCCGGCTCACCCACCGGCCCCGTGTGCTGCTCCGGCTCACTCGTCATGAGGTGCAGCATATGGCTTCGCCCGTTCGGAGCGTGTCGGCGGGGCAGGTCCCGATCCCGGCCCGCGATCCTTGACCGATGGACGAGAGACGGCGGACGCCGTGGGAGCACCGGATGGAGACCCCGCTGACGCTGGCGGCCCTGTTGTTCCTCGCGTCGTACGCGATCAGAGTCCTGGGGCACGGGCTTCCGCAGGCGCTGCGCGACGTGTGTCTCGCGGTGACCGCCGCCGCTTGGGCCGTCTTCGCGCTGGACTTCGCCGTCAGGTGGCGCCACAGCGGCATGGGGCTCTCGTTCGTGCATCGCCACTGGCTGGACGCGGTGGTCGTGGTGCTGCCGCTGCTGCGCCCGCTGCAGGTCGTGCGGACCTACGACGCCGTGCAGCGCCGGCACGAACAGCCGCGGCTCAGCCTGCACGCGCGCGTGGCGACCTACGCCGGCATGTCCGCCTTGCTGCTCGGATTCGCCGCGTCCCTGGCCATGTACCAGGTCGAGCGCGGGCAGCCGCACGCCACGATCCGTACCTTCGGGGACTCCGTGTGGTGGGCCTGCTCGACCCTGTCGACCGTCGGATACGGGGACGTGGTCCCGGTGACCCCGCTCGGGCGTCTGGTGGCGGCGGGGCTGATGACGTGCGGTCTGGCGCTGCTCGGAGCGATCACGGGCTCGTTCTCGTCCTGGATGTTCCAGGTGTTCCGGCGCGACGGCGACGAGAGGCCCCCGGAAAACTTCCCGGGGGCCTCCTGACGTCGTACGTCCGTGCCGTCAGCGGCGGACGTCAGACCTGCGCGCGCTCCTCGACGACCTTGACGATCTTCTCGATCGCCTCGTCGACGGGGATGCCGTTCTCCTGCGAGCCGTCGCGGTAGCGGAAGGAGACGGCGCCGGCCGCCATGTCCTCGTCCCCCGCGATGATCATGAACGGCACCTTCTGCTTCTGCGCGTTCCTGATCTTCTTCTGCATGCGGTCCGACGAAGAGTCCACGTCGACGCGCAGCCCCTTCTTCTTCGCCTTGGCCGCGAACTCCTGGAGGTACGGGATGTGCGCGTCGCCGATCGGGATGCCGACCGCCTGCACCGGCGCGAGCCAGGCCGGGAAGGCGCCCGCGTAGTGCTCGAGGAGCACCGCGAAGAACCGCTCGATGGAGCCGAACAGCGCGCGGTGGATCATGACCGGGCGCTGCTTGGTGCCGTCGGGGCCGGTGTACTCCAGGTTGAAGCGCTCCGGCAGGTTGAAGTCGAGCTGCACGGTCGACATCTGCCAGGTGCGGCCGATGGCGTCCTTCGCCTGGACGGAGATCTTCGGGCCGTAGAACGCGGCGCCGCCCGGGTCCGGGACCAGCGGGAGGCCCTGCTTCTCGGCGACCTGGCGCAGCGTCTCGGTGGCCTCTTCCCAGATCTCGTCGGAGCCGACGAACTTCTCCGGGTCCTTGGTGGAGAGCTCCAGGTAGAAGTCGGTCAGGCCGTAGTCGCGCAGCAGCCCGAGGACGAAGGTGAGCGTCTTGTCGAGCTCCTCCGCCATCTGCTCCTTGGTGCAGTAGATGTGCGCGTCGTCCTGTGTGAAGCCACGGGCGCGGGTCAGGCCGTGCACGACGCCGGACTTCTCGTACCGGTACACGGTGCCGAACTCGAAGAGGCGCAGCGGCAGTTCACGGTAGGAACGCCCGCGCGCATCGAAGATCAGGTTGTGCATCGGGCAGTTCATGGGCTTGAGGTAGTAGTCCACGCCCTCGTCGAGCTGCATGGGCGGGTACATGCCGTCGGCGTACCAGTCCAGGTGACCCGAGGTCTCGAAGAGCTTCCCCTTCGTGGCGTGGGGGGTGTAGACGAACTCGTACCCCTCCTCCTCGTGCCGACGGCGCGAGTAGTCCTCCATGACCCGGCGGACGATGCCGCCCTTGGGGTGGAAGACGGCCAGACCGGAGCCGATCTGGTCGGGGATGGAGAACAGGTCCAGCTCGTTGCCCAGCTTGCGGTGGTCGCGCTTCTCGGCCTCGGCGAGGAACTCCAGGTGCGCCTTCAGCTCGTCCTTCGACGGCCAGGCGGTGCCGTAGATGCGCTGGAGCATCGGGTTCTTCTCGCTGCCGCGCCAGTACGCCGCCGCGTTCCGCATCAGCTTGAAGGCGGGGATGTTGCGCGTGGTGGGCAGGTGGGGACCGCGGCAGAGGTCCTTCCAGCACAGGTCACCGGTCTTGGCGTCGAGGTTGTCGTAGATGGTCAGCTCACCGCCGCCCACCTCGACATTCGCGCCGTCGTCCGTGGACGCGGAGCCCTTGATACCGATGAGCTCCAGCTTGTACGGCTCGTCGGCCAGCTCCTCGCGGGCGGCCTCGTCCGTGACGACGCGGCGCGAGAAGCGCTGCCCGCGCTTCTGGATCTCCTGCATCTTCTTCTCGACGGCCTTGAGATCCTCGGGCGTGAAGGGCTTCTCCACGTCGAAGTCGTAGTAGAAGCCGTCCTTGACCGGCGGGCCGATGCCCAGCTTGGCGTCGGGGAACAGCTCCTGCACGGCCTGCGCCATCACGTGCGCGGTGGAGTGGCGCAGGATGTTGAGGCCGTCCTCGGAGGAGATCTCGACGGGCTCGACCTCCTCGCCGTCCTGCACGGCGTACGCGAGGTCCTTCAGCTCGCCGGCCACACGGGCGGCGACGATGGTGCGCTCGCCGGCGAAGAGCTCGGCCGCCGTAGTGCCCGTCGTCACCACGCGCTCTTCCCGCTCGGAATCGCGTTGGATGATCACACGGACGTCTGACACCGGACTCTCCTGCCTGAAGGGGGCGCGCGATGATCTGGCCACGCGCGCAATACACAGGGGATCGTACCGAGCCCGGGGCCCGACTCGCGAAACGGTATCGACGCCGCCCGCGCCGCTGTCCTCGTGCACACCCCGGGAGCCCGCTGCACGCGGGCCCGCGACGTCAGTCGTCCCCGCTGCACGCCTCCTCGAAGAAGTCCAGATTCTCCTGGAGCGACTTCATCAGGCGGTCCCGCTCGGCCTCCTCGACCTGTACGGGCACCACCCCGCTCGCCCCGGTCAGCCGCCGGAAGCCGCCCCGGCTCTCCAGCCGCCCGTGCACCCTGATCGGCAGCCCCACGAGATGAGCGTGCCCCGCCGTCCGGTACGCCTCCTCGTCCAGCGTCATCCGTACGTGCGGCACATCGGCGCCCCCGATGACGTGCAGCCGCACCGTGCCCTCACCGCGCGGCCCCGACCTGCGCATGCGCACGACGGTCCCGGTGATGCGGACGGCGACGGACGGCTCGGCCTGCAGGTAGCGGGCGCTCGCCTCCCGCAGCACTGCCAGGTCGCCGGGCGAGAACTCGACGGGCGCGTCCCCGGCCGTGCACTCGTCGGGCACCCCGGCCGCCGGTGACCACTCGACGCCGACCCGGGCTCCCTCCGTACCGCGTACGAGGGCGACCAGCGCTTCGACGAGTTCATGGCTCACCCCGGCTTCGACGGCACCGTCGAAGGCGTCCATGCCGCCGGTGGCCCGCCGGTAGTCGATGGCCTCGCGTGCCGCGTAGAGCGCCTGGTGGAGGCGGACGGCGAGCGTGCGGCCCGCGGCGACGGGCACGAACGCGGTGAGCCTGCGGCCGCCGGGGGCGTCACCGACGAGGACCGTCTCCAACGACGCGGCGGCGGGCCTGCGGTGGCGGGCGCCGTAGTAGCCGGCCCGGCCCCGGGCGGCGAGCGCGGCGGCCAGCAGCATCCGCCGGGCGGCGGCACGCAGTTGCTCCTCCGCCGGCCACGCGGCGCTGCCCCCGGGCCCGGCCGGCACATCGCGCCACCAGCGGATCTCGTCGCTCGGCACGGCGAGCGAGACGAGGACTTCCCGCGCGGAGTGCGATCCGCTGCGTTCCAGCGCCTCGAGCGCCTCGCCGAGCAGGTCATCGCTGTCGGGGAAGGCGCGGCTCTCCGGCACGAGCAGGCTGGTGCGCCCGGAGGCGCCGGGCAGCGTCCAACGCACATAGCGCCCGGTGGCGCCGCCACGGCGCTCCCAGCCGTGCCGGTCGAGCAGTGCGTTGAGCACTACGGGGTCGACCTGCTCCGGTCCGGGGCCTTCGAGGTCGGCGGGGTGGGATCGGGCGGTGTTCAGGGCGCGCAGGCGCTCGTCGGTCGGGCGGTGCTGCATCAGGGTCTCCCTCCCTGTCCGTCAGGGCCTCCCTGTCCGACAGGGCCTCCCACGTTCTTCAGGGCCTCCCGCCCGTCCCGATCCGCGTCATGATCTCGCAGAGCGCACGGTCGTCGAAGATCCGCGAGGTCGGGATGCGCACGGTGGTGCGCCGCCTGCCGGTCACGGGATGACCGGCCAGGTTGATCCAGTAGCAGCAGTGCCGCAGGTCGAGCCGGTCGTGACCGGCCCGCAGCCAGTCGTCCTGCGAACGCGGCACGATCATCACGACCAGGATCTTGTGCACCGACACCGGTGTACGGGCGAGCTTCTCCAGATGCGCGTTGTCGAGCGTGAAGGAGAAGGACGGCCCCGGCGGATTCGGTGGGAGCTGGTACGTGCACTTGAGCTGCACCTTGATGGTGACCTCGTCGTCGACCGTGTGCCCGGGGGCGCTGTGGCTGACGTGCCAGTCGATGCCGTTGTCGGGGAATGGCTGAGAGAGCGAACAGCCCGCGGCTGCCGCTACTGCGTGCAGATAGCCCACCTGGAGTGTCTCCATGCAGGCGGTGGTGGCGAGTGTGCCGCGCGGCGGTGCGATCCGCTCGGGCAGCAGCCCACCCTGTTCGGGCTGCGCGAGCGCCATGTCCAACAGGCCTTCCGAAACAGGTGAATTGCCTGGACGGGCCGCTGAACTGCCGTGACCCGTATCTGTGTTGTCTCCGGTCGGCGTACGACGCAAACAGCCCGGGTATCACCGAAACGGGCAGCCGCGTGAAGCCATCTGCCAGGTGTGAACGAGGAGTTGCATTGACATGACGTGCTGGTACGAGGGTCCACTGGCCGCATTCGACACCGAGACCACCGGCGTGGACGTGGAGAGCGATCGCATCGTGTCGGCCGCGATCGTCGTGCAGGACGCCGCGGGCAGCCGGCCGCGCGTCTCACGCTGGCTGGTGAATCCGGGGGTGCCGGTGCCGGCCGGGGCGACCGAGGTGCACGGGCTGACGGACGAGCACCTCCAGCGCAACGGCCGCTGGCCTGCTCCCGTCATGGAGGAGATAGCCAGGCTGCTGGGCGAACAGGCCGCGGCGGGCCGTCCGCTCGTGGTGATGAACGCGCCGTTCGATCTGACGCTCCTGGACCGGGAGTTGCGGCGTCATCGCGCCTCGGCGCTCGGCCGCTACATGGAGAGCTCATCGCTGTGCGTCCTCGACCCGCGCGTCCTCGACAAACACCTGGACCGCTACCGCAAGGGCCGCCGCACCCTCACGGACCTGTGTGCCCACTACGAGGTGGACCTGGAGGGCGCGCACGACGCCGCCGCGGACGCGCAGGCGTCCCTGGATGTCGTACGGGCGGTGGGGCGCCGTTTCGCTTCCCGTCTGGACCGGCTGTCCCCCGCCGAACTGCATACCCTTCAGGCGGTGTGGCACGCGGCGCAGGCACGCGGACTGCAGGCGTGGTTCGCGCGCAGCGGCAATCCGGAGATGGTGGATCCGGCGTGGCCGATGCGCACGGAACTGCGGGAGGCCGCCTGAGAGTTGCCCGTACGGGCTTCGTTCGGGGCGCACATCCGGGGCACTTCCGGGGCACAGAAAAGCCGGTCCGTCTGCTGACGGACCGGCTTTCTTCCGGGTGGGCGATACTGGGTTCGAACCAGTGACCTCTTCGGTGTGAACGAAGCGCTCTCCCACTGAGCTAATCGCCCGGGAACGGGTTGAACCATACAGGCCCCAGCGGGTTTCCATCAAACCGGTTCGGTCAGCGCCGGCGCAGCCGCGCGGCGAGCCCGCGCCGCCCGCCCCGCATCATCAGCGCGTGGTTGACGAGGAACACCGGCCTCCCGATGAGGGCGAACCGCCGCATCAGGGGTTTGCGCACCTCCACCTCCTGCTCGTAGAACACGCGCGTCCCGCCCTCGTGCGCACGCACCGTCCACCGCGCCCAGCCCTCCAGGTCGCCGGTCATGGCGATCTCCAGGACCCCGGCCTCGGTGTCGCGGCGCAGGGCGCTGGCCGTCACGAACAGGTCGTACGGGAGGAGCGAGCGGAAGCGGGCGGTGCCCTGGTGCTCGTCGAGGGGGGTCGCCTCGCGCACTTGGGGCCACCACAGGGGATAGTCCTCGGCGCGTTCGAGGGCCGTGAACACGTCGGCGGGCTCCGCGGCCAGGTCCCAGACGCTGCGGAAGCGGTAGTGACTCCAGTCCATGGTGCGAGTCTCCCCCGTTACGCGGCGGCCCACGTGCATGTGAATTGGCACGATGGCGACGGACATTGATTCACCGTCAGAACTCCGGATTCCCGGCGAAGTCCGGAACTCTGAAACGGGGTCAGGTTCGTCCGCCCTTCGAATTACCGAAGAGGTCTCGCCGGGTTATCCCCATGCGTCCGAATGGATTATGGGATTCCTGTTCCGGTCGCCGGACACCGGGGGCTCTCCGCCACCGGAAAGCGCTTGCCCATCACGGCGGCACGACACGGAAACGCCGAGGGCCCCGGAGGCTTGAAGCCTCCGGGGCCCTCGGTCCGGGGTGGGCGATACTGGGTTCGAACCAGTGACCTCTTCGGTGTGAACGAAGCGCTCTCCCACTGAGCTAATCGCCCGGGCGCAGAGAGAACATTACCGCATGTCAGCGGGTGCTCCGACCAGCCCCGACGCCCCCGGCGCGACCCTCTCGGGCCACCCCGCTCACTCCTTGATCTTCCACGGCATCTCGAAGCCGAACTTCCACACATAGACCCCGACGAGCACGGCGATGATCACCACGCCGATCGACGTCAGGATGATGTTCCGCCGGCGCACCGCCGGGTCGAGCGCGCGCTGTGTGGCCTCGGTGACCTTGCGCTTCGTCCAACGCAGCACGAGCTGCGCCCAGACGAACTCGGTCGCCCAGATCGCCATGCCACCGAAGATCACCAGCCAGCCCGGACCCGGCAGCGGCAGCATGATCACGCCTGCCACCACGACCGCGAGCCCCACCACGAAGATGCCGACCTGCCAGCTCACGTGCAGGACCTTGCGGGCCTTGATGAACTCCGGCGCCCGCGAACCGAGCTCCTGCCCGGCCTTCGTCCCGTCCCCCGTCGTCGCGGCCCCGGATTCAGACTCGGCCGCCTCGTCACTCCCCGTATTCATACAGCCAAACCTACCCGACGGAAACCCGTCACCGGAATGGACGCTCCGGAACAAGAAAGACTCCGCCGTCCGAGCTACCTAAAGCCACCGAAAACACTCAGAGGGGTTTACAACGGCACCGTAGGTGGCATGTCGATTTCGCCGACGTGCGAATCCCCGAGCGCACACTGAGCGAAAGGCCCTGGCGCTTATGAACACCACGGTCAGCTGCGAGCTGCACCTGCGCCTCGTTGTGTCGAGCGAGTCCTCACTGCCTGTACCCGCAGGACTGCGGTATGACACGGCCGATCCCTACGCCGTGCACGCCACCTTCCACACCGGAGCAGAAGAGACGGTCGAGTGGGTGTTCGCCCGCGATCTGCTCGCCGAGGGCCTGCACCGGCCCACCGGCACCGGCGACGTCCGAGTCTGGCCATCCCGAAGTCATGGTCAGGGTGTCGTCTGCATCGCTCTGAGTTCTCCGGAGGGCGAGGCTCTGCTCGAAGCCCCTGCGCGGGCTCTGGAGTCGTTCCTGAAGAGGACCGACGCGGCCGTGCCACCCGGCACGGAACACCGTCACTTCGATCTCGACACGGAGCTCTCACACATCCTGGCCGAAAGCTAAGGCCTGGAGCCGACGCCGGCGCACTGTCGGAGTCACGCACCGCGAGAGCCGCTCGACGCCGTCCACTCGGGGAGACGGACCGAGCCACAACAACCGCATACGGTATACATCGACGCCGCCGCCGTGGGTTCTCCCACGGGGGCGGCGTCGGTGCGTCCGTGGACCGGCGGGCAGGCGCCGCACGCCCGACCGGACCTATAACATCGGCCAGCATCGGCGGGCACAGTTCCCCAAGCTCTTGATGAGCAGGGGAGACCCCACTACCCCCAGGCCAGGGAGCAAATCGTGCTGATCACCCACGACACCCGGTGCGCCCTCGACACCGTGGTCGATCTGGTGAACACCGCACCGGACGACGAGCAGGCCGCCGACGGGCTGGCCGATGTGACGGCCCTGGGCGAATTCGTACGAAGGAACGACATCAGCGACGTCGGGGTGCTCGCGGAGCGTGACCTCGACTCGGTACAGCGTGTGAGGGGGCGGTTCGCCGCGGTGTTCGCGGCATCCGATCCGCACGCCGCGGCCTCAGTCATCAACGAGCTGGTCGCCGCCGCGGGCACCACGCCGCGTCTGACCGACCACGACGGCTACGACTGGCACGTGCACTACTTCGCGCCCGGCGCGTCCGTCGCCGACCACCTGGCGGCCGACTGCGGGATGGCGCTCGCCTTCTTCGTGGTCGCCGGCGAACAGGAGCGGCTGCGGCGCTGCGAGGCCCCGGACTGCCGCCGGGCCTTCGTGGACCTCTCACGCAACCGGTCCCGCAGGTACTGCGACAGCCGCACCTGTGGAAACCGCTTGCACGTGGCGGCGTACCGGGCACGCCGCAAGGAGGCGGCGGGCTGACCCGGTCGCGCCCTCACAGCAGGAACAGATCGTGCAGCGAAGCCAGGAGCAGCAGGCAGCCGATCACCGCCAGAAAGATCATCAAGGGCGGCTGTGACAGTGCGAAGAGGCAGCCTCGTCGTTCGTCGGCCATGAGGCCGTCATGTCGCTCGTCGGCCTGCGGGGCGGTACCGCCCTGTGTGGTGTCCAGCATCTCGCGGCGATCATGACGCAGTCGGCGTACCGCAGTCGATCAACACGCTCAAAAGAAGCGGGAGTTCGCCGGATCCCGTGACGTGGGCGGTACGGGGTGGACCGGGAAGAGTCCAAGTCCTTCCGTTTCCGACCGTGGTCGACCGGCCGCGCGACGTGCCCCGGGTCAGATCCCGTGCTTCTTCAGAATCGCCTCGATGTCACTGAAGTCCTCGGATGCGGGCTTCGCGGCGGGGCGGGTCGCCGCGGGCCGGGCGCTCTGTCCCAGGGACGGGGCGGAAGCGGCGGGCGCGACGGCCTGGGCCTCGGCGGCGGCCTTGGCCGCCTTGCGCTCCTTACGCGTGCCCCCGCCGCGGCGCTCCAGCGCGCGGGTCCCCATGAACAGGAGCCAGGCGCCGCCGAGCACGACGAAACCGGCCCACGCCGTCGGACTGAAAGCGGTGTCCGCCAGCCAGCCGACCGCACCGGTCATCACCAGACCGATCGGCACCAGCGAATAGGCCGCTATGCGCGCGGCCGCGAGGAAACGCTTCCGGTACGCGGTGACCGCGGCGATGCCAAGACCGGCCACGGAAACGGCGGAACAGACGGTCTCGGCAATCATCCGGTCCTCCTGGCACAAGCAGCGGTCGACGGAGCATTCCGTCCCCTCCATCGTGCACCGCCCGGGGTCCGCAGGCCACGGTCCAGCCCGACCTCAGGGACATTTCCGGGTACGGCCTCCTCCGCAGGTCCCGGTCCGGGCCGGGCCGCGAGGGTCCGACCGGGTGGGGCAAGCGTCGTCACAGGTGCCGGTTGGGGTCCTCGGCGCCCGGCTGGAAGACTGGACCCATGAACGACGCCTCTCCCGCCTCCGCCCCTCAGGGCCGCCCCGTCCTCGACGTCTGGTGCGAGCTCCAGTGCCCCGACTGCCGCACCGCTCTCGACGACGTGCGCGCGCTCCGGGCGCGCTACGGCGACCGCATCGACCTGCGTCTGCGGCACTTCCCGCTGGAGAAGCACAAGCACGCCTTCGCCGGCGCGCAGGCCGCGGAGGAGGCGTTCGAGCAGGGGCAGGGCTGGCCGTACGTGGAGGCCGTGCTCGGCCGGGTCGAGGAGCTCGACCGCAAGGGCGAGCCGTTCCTCGTCGAGGTCGCCCGCGAACTCGACCTGGACGCCGAGGAGTTCGACACCGCGCTCGTCGACGGCCGCCACATCCTGATCGTCGACGCGGACCAGGCCGAGGGCAAGGCGATCGGCGTGACGGGCACGCCCACGTACGTCATCGACGGCGAGCGGCTCGACGGCGGGAAGAGCCAGGACGGCCTGCGCGAGCGCGTCGAGGCGATCGTCGACCGGCTGCTCGGCTCGTAGCCCCGCCCTCTGCCCGCCCCTGCCCGCGCGGCCGCTCAGAGCAGCGGCTTGTAGAGGTGGAACTCGGTCGCCCGGAATCCGAGTGACTCGTACAGGCGGACGGCCGGGGTGTTGCCCGCGAAGACGTTGAGCCCCAGACGGGCGACGCCCGCGGCGCGTGACTCGGCCTCCGCGAGAAGCATCAGCGAGCGCCCGTGGCCGAGCCCGCGGTGCCCGGCTGCCACCTCGACGTCGTAGACGTAGGCGCTCTCGCCGCGCAGCGCGACCCACAGCGTGCCCACGACCGCGCCGTCCGCCTCGAGGACGCTCAGGACCGAGTCCCGAGTATCGAGCCCATCCGCGAGCGTCGCCGCGTGATCGGCCTCGGCCTTGGCGCGCGCCTGGGCCTCGGGGACACCCCGGTCGACCAGGCTGCGCACGTACCCGGCCCGCGTGTGCGTCTCCCACGCGGTGAACTCGGGGCCGGTCATCCGCCGTCCCGTGCTGCCCGCCGGGAGGGCGGGGGGCTCGGCGGGGATCTCCTTCTCCATGTTCCGGTTGCGCTCGACGTAGCCGAGGGCGGTGGCCAGGGCGAGGGCGCGCTCGGCCGACGCGGGGATCGAGACCTCGATCCGGCCGCAGCCCCAGCCGCGCGCCACCTCCTCGGCGGCGAGCGCGGCCACGGTGCCACGGCCCCGCCCGCGATCCGCCTCGTCGATCCGCAGATCACGGATCCGGGCCACCCCCTCGCCGTAGCCGGGATGGGTGCCCAGACGCAGTTCGCCGACGGGGCGGCTGTTCACACACACCTGGTAGTGGCGTGACCGCGTCCCGTCGGCGGCGCGCTGAAGCGGCTCGGTCGGCCGCAGAGTGGTGGTCATCAGGGGTGTTCTACCCGCCCGGTGACCACCCCGTCACCCGGATTACGAGTCGCTTCGGATCACGGGTCGAGGTCGTCCGCCGCGCGCTCGTCGAAGACGCGCATCGCCTTGGCGGTGACGGGTCCGGGCGCGCCCGGCAGTTCACGTCCGTCGACCCGGTGCACGCCCTGCACATCACGCAGCGTGGACGTCAGGAAGATCTCGTCGGCGCGCTCGAGGACGTCCAGCGGCAGATCGGTCTCCTTGGCGCCGGTCCACTCGACGGCCAGCGCGCGCGTGATGCCCGCGAGGCAGCCCGAGGCGACCGGCGGGGTGTGGACCTCACCGTCGAGGACGACGAAGACGTTCGACCCCGTGCCCTCGCACAGCTGCCCCACCGTGTTGGCGAACAGCGCCTCGGAGGCGCCCTGTTCGCGCGCGCGGGCGAGCGCGACGACGTTCTCCGCGTACGAGGTGGTCTTGAGGCCGGTGAGCGCGCCGCGTTCGTTGCGTGTCCACGGAACGGTGACCGTGGCGGTGGAGTCGGGACGCCGGGTGGCCTCGCCGAGGGCGACCACCAGCGTCGCCCCGGCCTCACCGCGGTCGGAACCCAGCGGGGAGAGCCCTCCGGTGTACGTGATCCGCAGCCGGCCGAGCGGCATGGGGTTGGCCGCGAGGACGGCGTCGCAGGCCCGGCGCACCTCGTCGAGGTCGGGCTCGGGCAGACCGAGACCGCGCGCGGAGCGGGCCAGCCGGTCCAGGTGGCGGGTCAGCGCGAACGGCTTCCCGTCGACCGACTTCACGGTCTCGAAAATGCCGTCGCCCACGGTCAGGCCGTGGTCGAACACCGAGACACGGGCGGCCTCAAGGTCCTGCAGTGTGCCGTCGAGCCAGATCTTCACGTAGGGATCCCTCCACTTTCCTCGTACGTACCCGACGCTACCGCTAGCAGCCGGGAAGCCTTCAGTTCGGTCTCCCGCCACTCACCGTCGGGGTCGGAGCCCCAGGTGATGCCGGCGCCGGTGCCGAACCGCAGGACGCCCTCGGCCCGGTCGGCCCAGAACGTGCGGATCCCGACGGCCAGCTCGCCGGTACCCCGGTCGGCGTCGACCCAGCCGATGCCGCCGCAGTACGGACCTCGGGGCGCCGTCTCCAGGGCGTCGATGATGCGCAGGGCGCTGGACTTGGGCGCTCCGGTGACCGAGCCGGGCGGAAAGGCGGCGTCGAGCAGGTCACGCCAGCCGGCCCCTTCGCACAGTTCGCCGCGGACGGTGGAGACAAGGTGGACGAGGCCCGGGTGCTTCTCGACGACGCACAGCTCCGGGACGGTCACGGAACCGGACGCGCAGACGCGTCCGAGGTCGTTGCGGACCAGGTCCACGATCATCACGTTCTCCGCGTAGTCCTTCTCCAGGAGGTCCGCCTCGGTGCGGCCCGTGCCCTTGATCGGTCCGGATTCGATGATCCGCCCGGTGCGGCTCAGGAAGAGTTCGGGAGACGCGGTGGCTATCTCCACGCCGTGCGCGGGCAGCCGGATCGTCCCCGCGTAGGGGGCCGGGTTGCCGCGCGCGAGGAGCGCCGTGAGGGCGTCCACATCCGCGTGCGGGAGAAGGGGCGCGGACAGGACGCGGCAGAGATTGGCCTGATAGACCTCGCCGGCCGCGATGTGGGAGCGGATCCTGCGGACGCCCTCGGTGTACGCGGTCCGGTCGAGGGACGACGTCCAGTCACCGGCCGCGGGCCCGTGCCAGGCGCCGGGCACGGGGGCGGGCACGGGCTCCTCCCGCACGGAGTCGAAGCGGGCGCACACGAGGCGGCCCTCGAAGTCGGCGGAGACGGCCCAGAAGCCGGCGGAGTCCAGCGCCTCGGGATCGCTGGTCACATCGCGCAACTCGGTCGCTACGAGACCGCCGAAGCGGGCCAGTGGGGGCAGGTCGTGAGGGAGGTCGCGCACGTCTTCGAGTCTATGGCGGGTGTCCCCCGCGTGACCGGGGGTGGTCGCACCGCAGCACGCTGCGCAAACGCGTTTTTGTACTGGCCCAGGAATCCGCTAGAGTTCAACACGTCGCCGGGACGCGCAAGCGAAACGGAAACGACAAGCGGACGTAGCTCAGTTGGTAGAGCGCAACCTTGCCAAGGTTGAGGTCGCCAGTTCGAACCTGGTCGTCCGCTCAGGAAGTGGGGGATCTTCCCGAACCCCCACACTCCTGGTGGAGTGGCCGAGAGGCGAGGCAACGGCCTGCAAAGCCGTCTACACGGGTTCAAATCCCGTCTCCACCTCCAAGGACGATTAGCTCAGCGGGAGAGCGCTTCCCTGACACGGAAGAGGTCACTGGTTCAATCCCAGTATCGTCCACTGGATCATCGCGAAGGTCATCTTCCCGACGATCCGAATCCCCGCGCGATTAGCTCAGCGGGAGAGCGCTTCCCTGACACGGAAGAGGTCACTGGTTCAATCCCAGTATCGCGCACGCAGCACCACTCACGGGTCCTGATACAGTCTGGTCCGTCCCGCGCGATTAGCTCAGCGGGAGAGCGCTTCCCTGACACGGAAGAGGTCACTGGTTCAATCCCAGTATCGCGCACAGTCAAGAAGCCCCCAGCCTTTCGGCCGGGGGCTTCTTCACGTGCGGGGCGGCTCAGGAGGAGAAGAGCATCCGGCCGAAGCCGCCCTTGTGGTGGCCGTGGTGACCGTGGTGCCCGCCGTGGTGCGGGGCACCCCAGGCCGGGGCGGGGGCCGACGGGTACGCCTGCGGGGCCGGTGGCGCGGGCGGCGCCTGCTGCTGCCACTGGGACTCGAGCCGCGTCAGGGACTCGAGCTCGCCGTAGTCCAGGAATATCCCCCGGCAGCCGCTGCACTGCTCGATCTGGACGCCATTGCGGTTGTACGTGTGCATCGGTGCGTGACACTTGGGGCACTGCATGGTCGGCTCAACTCCTCGCCGTTCGGCACTTCTTCGCCGGAACACTTCCCGGCACCGGTCCGTTGCACCCTACTTCGCGGCGTCGTGTGCCAACTCGGCCGGTACCGCTGCCATTCGGTCACAGGCGTCGACCAACGCCTCCTCCGCCTCGTCCAGCGCCCGGCCGGCCGCGGCGGCCTTGGCGACGGCGAGGGCCGCGGTCTGGACGGTGAGGGCGCGGGCCGGGGCGTCCAGTGCGGGCCAGGG
This sequence comes from Streptomyces sp. NPDC090032, assembly GCF_044748025.1. Classification (NCBI taxonomy): domain Bacteria; kingdom Bacillati; phylum Actinomycetota; class Actinomycetes; order Kitasatosporales; family Streptomycetaceae; genus Streptomyces; species Streptomyces sp. NPDC090032. The sequence continues at coordinate 187,566 of NZ_JBIVFF010000010.1, forward strand.
GTCGCCCTGGAGCGACGGAGCGCCGCCCGCCTCCTGGTACGCGGTGAGGAACCTGGTCCACTCCTGTGCGGGAAGCAGGCCGCACGCGAACCACGCGGCGGGGCGGGCGAGGTCCCAGGCCGGGTCTCCGGTGCCGAGGTCGTCGACGTCGATCAGGAGCCAGGGGCCGGTGTCCGCGGGGCGGCGGACGAGCTGGCCGAGGTGCAGGTCGCCGTGGCACAGGGCGGACGCGGGTCCGCCCGGGGTCTCGGCGCGGGCCCAGGGCGGCAGCCCCGACCAGGCGCGCAGGATCGGCGCGGACGCCGGGTGGGGTCCGGCCGCCAGGAGCCGCGCGACGGCGAGGGCCGCCTTGACCGGGCCGCGCATGGGCGGGACCGGGCCCGGGAGTTCCGCCACCGGCGCGGTGTGGAGTCGGGCCAGGAGCTTGGCCGCGTCCTCCCACGGTGCGTGTTCGGGGGCGTCGGGGTCCACGGGGCTGCCGTGCGGCCAGAACGTGACGAGCCGGTCGTGCAGATCCGTCGCGACCGGCGTGAGCGGCGGCAGCAGGATCCCGGGGAGTGCGGCCGCCGCGGCGATGCGGGCGTTGAGCTCCGCGGGGTCCGTGCCCGGGGCGTGGGCCTTCGCGACGACGTCGCCGTGGCGGACGACCGTGCCGTCCGTCCGGTCGGCGAGTACGGCGCCTGCGGCCCGGCAGGCGCAGGGTCCGTGGCTGCCATGCGCCGCGCCGCGTGCCGTGGCGGTGAGTGCGGACAGCAGGACAGGTGCGGTCATCGGTGGTTCCCCCTGGGTGGTGTCACCGTGAGCGTACGCAGCATCCGACAGGTGGGTCCTACCGGTGCGCGGGCAGAACAATGGCCGCGCAGCTCCCCAGCTGCGCGGCCATCATGTGCCGTCCGCCGCACCCCCGTCCCCACGGGGTTTCATGGCCGGATGTCCCCGCCCGGACCGCTCTTCCGGGCCTGGGGCGCCGCTCAGCGCCCCAGCATCACGCCCACGGACGACGCTTGTGTGACCACCGCATCCCAGCCGCCGAAGGCGACTACGAGCAGGGCCGCCAGGGGAAGAACCATGGCCGCAGCCACCAAGGGATGACGGCGCTCGGAACGACGGCCGCCGAACGCGGCGAATGCCCTGCGTCCCTGCGTGCGGACCATCGTCCGCGGTGCCGTGTCCGCCATGGTTCCTCTCCCGGTCAAGATCTTCGGTTTGGCAGCGGCGGGTACCTGACCTCGGGGGACGAGTGCTTGCACCCGCCGCTTGACCTCAAATCTAGGCGCGTCGGGAGCCACGGTCGTCATGCCCTCGTACCGAATGCCGGGCCTCCCGGAGGATGACCGCCGCCACCTCGACTACTCCCCTGGGTGGAGAAGAGGACCTAGGTCCTCGGCTGGGTCTCGGGGTCTTCCCGGAGGGGACGCGTGGCGCGGTCCGCCGCCTCCGAGGGCTCCTCCCTGGGTACGGGCTGCTCGACCAGGGCCAGCACCCGGGTCGCCATGAAACGTGCCGTACGCACGACAGAGCCGGAGCGGGTGACTTCGCTCACTTCCACCACGCCTCTACGGACCGCCGTCTCGACCCGGCGCCCCGCCCGGCTTGCCACCACCTCGTACGTGCGCGTCGTGTCCCCCGCGTCTACGACTATCTCCACTCGGTCACCCTTCACAGGCCCAATCCCCCTTCTACGACGGATGGTTGGCGATCAGGGCAGCCGCGGACCGCACCGCTCCCGCTTTCCCTGACCACCTCTCAAGTTTCCCACCGGGCACTGACAATCGATCGGATCGCGAGGGCGCGGCCTATGCGCGCACCCGGCCGCGGAAACGTAAGCTGTCGCTCGTCAAACGGACCGGGCAGCGGGGATGGACATGGCGATGATGCGCCTGAGGCGCGAGGACCCGCGTGTCGTCGGCTCGTTCAGGATTCACCGGCGGCTCGGCGCGGGCGGGATGGGCGTCGTCTATCTGGGGTCCGACCGCCGTGGCCAGCGCGTCGCGCTGAAGGTGATCCGGCCCGATCTGGCGGAGGACCAGGAGTTCAGGTCGCGCTTCGCGCGTGAGGTCTCCGCGGCCCGCAGGATCAGGGGCGGCTGCACGGCCCGCCTGGTCGCGGCCGATCTCGACACCGACAAGCCGTGGTTCGCCACCCAGTACGTCCCCGGGCCCTCGCTGCACGACAAGGTCGCCGAGGAGGGGCCGCTGGCCGCCTCCGACGTGGCCGCGGTCGGTGCGGCGCTCTCCGAGGGGCTCGTCGCCGTGCACGAGGCGGGTGTCGTACACCGCGACCTCAAGCCGTCGAACATCCTGCTGTCGCCCAAGGGCCCGCGCATCATCGACTTCGGCATCGCCTGGGCGACCGGCGCCTCCACGCTCACCCACGTCGGGACGGCCGTCGGATCCCCCGGGTTCCTCGCCCCCGAGCAGGTACGGGGCGCGGCCGTCACGCCCGCCACGGACGTCTTCGCGCTCGGCGCCACGCTCGCGTACGCGGCGATGGCCGACTCGCCCTTCGGGCACGGCAGTTCCGAAGTGATGCTGTACCGGGTCGTGCACGAGGAGGCCCAGCTGCACGGCGTGCCGGACGCGCTGTCCCCGCTGATCCGGGCCTGCCTCGCCAAGGACCCCGAGGAGCGGCCCAGCACGCTTCAACTGTCGCTGCGGCTCAAGGAGATCGCGGCCCGCGAGGCGCAGGGCCTCGGCGACGCCAGACCGCCCGGCCCTCGCGCCGACACCGACCGGCCCACGGGCCGGCTCGCCGAGAGTTACGCGGAGCAGCGCACGCAGCGCCGGGCGCCGCAGAGCACTCCCCCGCCGCGGCCGAGCAACGGTTCCTCACGGACCGGCAGCAGTACGCGGCCGGGCGCACCCCGCAACACGACGCGTTCGGGCTCGCGCCCCGCGCCCCGCAGCAACGGGGGTCGGCAGGGGCCGCGTACGACGGGCACCGGGAAGCGGCGGCCCGCCAATCCGCGGCTGCTGCGCCAGCGGCTCTTCGTGTTCGTGGTGGTGACGCTGCTCGTGGCACTGGGGATCGCGGCGGCGCAGGGCTGCCAGGGGCCGTCGCGCGGGCTCGGTGAGCCGCGCGACGGCGTGCACGCGCAGGAGACCCTGCCCCGTCCCTACCTCTGAGGTTCCGCGGTCAGGACGGTTCCGGGATCAGGACTGGGGTCGGCCGGTGGCCACGGCGTAGAACGCGACGGCGGCCGCCGCGCCCACGTTGAGCGAGTCGACGCCGTGGGCCATCGGGATGCGGACCCATTCGTCGGCGGCGACCAGGGCCTGGGTGGAGAGGCCGTCGCCTTCCGCGCCGAGCATCAGGGCCACGCGGTCCATCTTGTGCGGGGCCGCCTCGTCGAGGCTCTTCGCCTTCTCGTCGGGGGTGAGCGCGAGCAGGCTGAAGCCCGCCTCGCGCACCGATTCCAGGGACTTGGGCCAGGATTCGAGGCGCGCGTACGGGACCGAGAAGACGGCGCCCATGGAGACCTTCACCGAGCGGCGGTAGAGCGGGTCGGCGCAGTCCGGGGAGAGCAGGACCGCGTCCATGCCGAGCGCGGCCGCGCTGCGGAAGATGGCGCCGATGTTCGTGTGGTCGTTCACCGCTTCCATGACGACGACACGGCGCTGCGTGGCGAGGAGTTCGGCCGCGGTCGGGAGCGGCTTGCGCTGCATCGAGGCGAGGGCGCCTCGGTGCACGTGGTAGCCGGTGACGCGTTCGGCGAGGTCCGGGCTCACGGCGTAGACCGGGGCGGGGACCTCGTCGATGACGTCGCGCATGACGTCGACCCACTTGGCGGAGAGCAGCATGGAGCGCATCTCGTACCCGGCCTGCTTGGCCCGTCTGATCACCTTCTCGCCCTCGGCGATGAACAGGCCCTCGGCGGGCTCGCGCCTGCGGCGGAGCTCGACGTCGGTCAGGCCGATGTAGTCGCGCAGGCGCGGGTCGTCGGGATCTTCGATGGTGATGAGACCTTGAGCTTCAGCCACAGGTTGATACTGCCTTGTCCTGGGTGTGGTGCCAACGGCTCGGAGCAAGTTCCGTTACCGCTGGTTACATGTGGGGGTGGGTGAGGGGTTACGCGGTGTGCCGCGGGCCCACCGCGACGACGTCGCCGATGACGATGACGGCGGGGGGGCGCACCTCGTGGGTGCGGACGGCTTCCTCGACCGTCTCCAGCGTCGCGTCCACGCGGCGCTGGGCGGCCGTGGTGCCCTCCTGGACCAGGGCGACCGGCGTCTGCGCGGACTTGCCGTGCGCGATGAGGGTCTCGGCGATCCGGCCGATCTTGTCTACGCCCATCAGGACGACGAGGGTGCCGCGCAGCTTGGCGAGGGCGGGCCAGTCGACGAGCGAGCGCTCGTCGTCGGGCGCGACATGGCCGCTGACCACGGTGAACTCATGGGCGACGCCGCGGTGGGTGACCGGGATGCCGGCCGCGCCGGGCACGGAGATCGAGCTGGAGATGCCGGGGACGACCGTGTACGGGATGCCCTCGGCCTCCAGCGCGATGGCCTCTTCCATGCCGCGGCCGAAGACGTACGGGTCGCCGCCCTTGAGGCGTACGACGGCCTTGCCCTGCTTGGCGTGCTCGATGAGCGCGTTGTTGATGGCCTCCTGGGCCATGTAGCGGCCGTACGGGATCTTCGCCGCGTCGATGACCTCGACGTGCGGCGGGAGTTCGTCGAGCAGGTCGCGGGGGCCGAGCCGGTCCGCGATGACGACGTCCGCCTCGGCGAGGAGGCGTCGGCCGCGGACGGTGATCAGGTCGGGGTCGCCGGGTCCGCCGCCGACCAGGGAGACGCCGGTGCTGCGCGTGCGGTGGTGCGGGGCGACGAGCGTGCCGTCGCGCAGGCCCTCGACGATCGCGTCGCGCACGGCCGCCGTGTGCCGGGGGTCGCGACCGGCGGCGTCGGTGGTCAGGACGGCCACGGTGACGCCCTCGGAGCGGCCGGTGGCCGGCGTCCAGGCGGTGGCCGCGTCGGCGTCGTCGGAGCGGACGCACCAGACGCGGTGGCGCTCGGCCTCGGCTGAGGCCGCCTCGTTCGCGGTGCGGTCGCCGGTGGCGATGAGGGCGTACCAGGCGTCGGCCAGGTCGCCGTCCGCGTACGGGCGCCGCGACCAGCTGAGTTCGCCGCCGTCCGCCATGGCCTCCACCGAGGGCGTCGCGGTGGGCGAGACCAGGTGGATGTCGGCGCCCGCCGCGATGAGGGCCGGCAGGCGGCGCTGGGCGACCTGGCCGCCGCCGAGGACGACTACGCGGCGGCCGGTGAGGCGGAGGCCTACGGGGTACGCGGGGTGTTCTGCGGCCATGGGCGTGCGGCTCCTCGTGCGGGTCGTGCGTGTGACGGGTGATGCCTGTACGAGGCTCGCTTCGGCGCTGGAGCGGGCCTTTGACGTGCGCGTTCAGCGTACGGGGCGGGCGGGACCCCTGTCCCGGCCCGCCCCTGTGGCAGTGAGGGCAGCCGCCCCCGGCCCTGCTACTTCTCCGTGACGCCCGCCGAGTCGAACGTCGCCACCTCGTGCATGGCACGGGCCGCACTCTGGACGATCGGCAGGGCGAGAAGTGCTCCCGTGCCCTCGCCGAGGCGGAGGTCCAGGTCGACCAGGGGGCGCAGGCCCAGCTTGTTCAGGGCCGCGACATGGCCGGGCTCCGCGCTGCGGTGGCCCGCGATGCAGGCCGCCAGGACCTCGGGCGCGACGGCGCGGGCGACCAGGGCGGCCGCTCCGGCGCTGACGCCGTCCAGGATCACTGGGGTACGCAGTGACGCGCCGCCCAGGAGGAGGCCGACCAGCGCCGCGTGCTCCAGGCCGCCGACCGCGGCAAGGACGCCGATCGGATCGGCCGGGTCCGGCTGGTGGAGGTCGAGCGCGCGGCGGACGACCTCGACCTTGCGGGCGTGGGTCTCGTCGTTGATGCCCGTGCCGCGGCCGGTCACCTCGGACGGGTCGACGCCCGTGTAGACCGAGATCAGGGCAGCCGACGCCGTGGTGTTGGCGATGCCCATCTCGCCGGTGAGGAGCGCCTTGTTGCCGGCCGCGACGAGATCGCGGGCCGTCTCGATGCCGACCTCGATGGCCGCCTTGACGTCCTCGCGGCTCAGCGCGGGCCCGGTCGTCATGTCGGCGGTGCCGGGGCGGACCTTGCGGGGCAACAGGCCCGGGGTCGCCGGGAGTTCGCTCGCCACGCCCACGTCGATGACGCAGACCTCGGCGCCGACCTGGTTCGCGAACGCGTTGCAGACCGCGCCGCCGCCCAGGAAGTTGGCGACCATCTGGCCCGTGACCTCCTGCGGCCACGGGGTGACGCCCTGGGCGTGCACGCCGTGGTCGCCCGCGAAGATCGCGACGGCCGCGGGCTCCGGGATCGGCGGCGGGCACATCCGGGACAGGCCGGACAGCTGCGCGGAGATGATCTCCAGCATGCCGAGCGCGCCGGCGGGCTTCGTCATCCGCTTCTGCCGCTCCCACGCCTCGCCGAGCGCCTTGGCGTCCAGCGGGCGGATGTTGGAGACGGTCTCGGCGAGCAGGTCGTGCGGGTCCTCGCCGGGCAGGGCGCGGCGGCCGTACGTCTCCTCGTGGACGACCCAGGACAGGGGGCGGCGCTTCGACCAGCCGGCCTGCATCAGCTCGGGCTCGTCCGGGAACTCGTCGACGTAGCCCACGCAGAGGTAGGCGACGACCTCGAGGTGGTCGGGCAGGCCGAGCGTGCGGACCATCTCGCGCTCGTCGAAGAAGCTGACCCAGCCGACGCCGAGGCCCTCGGCGCGGGCCGCGAGCCACAGGTTCTCGACGGCGAGCGCGGAGGAGTACGGGGCCATCTGCGGCTGCGTGTGGCGGCCGAGGGTGTGGCGGCCGCCGCGCGTCGGGTCGGCGGTGACGACGATGTTCACCGGGGTGTCGAGGATGGCCTCGATCTTCAGTTCCTTGAACTGCTTCGCGCGGCCCTTGGGGAGGGACTTGGCGTACGCGTCCTTCTGGCGCATGGCCAGTTCGTGCATCGTGCGCCGGGTGTCCGCGGAGCGGATGACGACGAAGTCCCAGGGCTGCGAGTGGCCGACGGACGGCGCCGTGTGGGCGGCCTCCAGGACGCGGAGCAGCACGTCGTGCGGGATCGGGTCGCTGCGGAAGCCGTTACGGATGTCGCGGCGCTCGCGCATGACGCGCAGGACGGCCTCGCGCTCGGCCTCGTCGTAGCCGGGAGCGGCCGGGCCCGCGAGGTCGTCGGCCGGGGCCGGCAGCATCTCGGGGTTCACGTCCGCCACGTCCGCCACGTGCTGGGCGGCAGTGTCGGCGGAGTCGACGTCGGCGGTGTGCTCGGTGGGGGCGGACTCGCGGGGTGCGGGGACGAGGATCTCCGGCTCGCCCTCCACGACCGTCTGCTCCGCTTCCGCGGTGACGGGCTCGACGGCCTCGGGAGCCGTCTCCGGCTCCACCACGTCCGCGTCGACGGGGGTCTCGGCGACGGCCTCGGGGAGAACGGGCGATGCCTCGGCGGGCGCCTCGAACGCGTCGGGCACCTCAGCTGTCCCGGGGACCTCAGAGATCCCTGAGAGCTCGGAGGCCTCGGGGGCCTCCGGGATCTCAGCAACCTCAGGAACTTCAGCGGCTCCAGCGGCCTCGTACGTCGCCTGCGGCTCGTTCATCGCGTGCGCTTCGTGTGTCTCGGGTACCACGTGGACTTCGTGTGCTTCTTGCGTTTGGGGGACCTGGTCCGCGACGGGTGTTTCGGGGGCCTCGTCGATCAGGACGGGGGCCGGGGCGGCGGGCGCCGTCGGTTCGGGCGACTCGGCCGCGGGCTCGGGCAGCGGCGGCACGACCATGTGCTGCGGCGGCGTCGGTGCCAGGTGCGGCGTGGTCGGGATCATCCCCTCGACGGGCACGAACTGGCCGAGCGGCTGCGCCGCCTGGTCCGCCGGTCCCTCGGCGGCGGCCTGCGGGAAGTGCTGGCCCTGAACTGCCTCGGGCGCCGGTGCGAACTGACCGGAGTGCGGGTCGACGGGCAGCTCACCGGGGTGCGCGGCCATCTGCTGAGGTCCCGCGTAGGCGGCCACGGGCTCGGGCTGCGGCGCGAACTGGGCACTCTCGGGGCCCTGTGCGAACTGCACACCGTTCGGAGCCGAGGAGTAGTCGAAGGCGTACTCGGTCGGCGCGGCCTGGTCCTCGGCGAACAGATCGCCCTCGGGAGCCGCGGCGTACGCGGGCACCGCCTCGGGGGCGGCGGACTCCGGGGCTGCCGAGCCCTCCGCCGGCTGCGTGGCCTGCGCAGCATGCAGGTCCTGCATGTCTTGCATGTCCTGTGGGTGCTGCATGTCCTGCGGATGCTGCGGCGCCTGGGCGAACACGGCGGCGTCGCCGACGGTCTGCTGCGTCGGGGCGGCCGGTGTGGCGGGAGTGGCGTCCGGGACGACCGTTTCTGCTGCGGCCTCCGGTGCGAACTCCGCGGCGGGGGTCTCGAAGCCCTGCTGCGGCGACTGCGCGCCCCAGGGAGCGGCGCCCTGTGGCGGGATCTCACCGAGCTGCGGCGCCGGGGCGCCCGTCTCGTCGCGCGGGATGTCGAGGTACTCGGGTCCCGTGGTGGGCGGACCCGCCTGACGGACCGGCACGGGGCTCGGCGGCGTGTGGGCCGGACCGCGGTCGGCGAGCGAGCGTACGGGGCTGCCCGTGCCGTCCGGCACCGGCGGGCCCATGTGCAGCGGGCGACGCGCGGGCGCGGGGTGCGGGGCGGGCGAGGGCCCCGGCACTCGGACGCCGTTCAGGTCGACCTGGCCGCTGTCCCGGCCCGCTGTCTCGTGCGGGCCCGGCTCGTGCGCGGCGGGCATCGGGGCGGCCTGCGGCTCGCCCCAGGCGCCCTGTGAACCCGGCATCAGCAGCAGATCGTCTTCTTCGGTGGGGGTCGCGGAGGGATCGAGGAAGGTGTACGCACCCGGGGCGGGGACGCCCGGCTGTTCCACCGTGCCTGCGTTCTCCGGCAGCCCCTCGCCCGGAACCTGGCCGGTGTCGGTCATGCGTACCCCTCGCCCATCGGTTAGTGCTTCTTCGGCAGCCCCCGGCCGTCGGCCGGGGATGCGACCCCAGTGACCGGAGCGGCGCACCGACCACCCGCCATGAAGAACGAGCGTGAGTGCCGTGCGGCACGAGCCGGCTGAGGACAACAGGTATTGTCCCGGTCGGCCGGCTGCCACCGCACCTGGATCGGGCACGGCCCGCTGTGGACTGCGCCACGTTGCGCATCCTCCGGTCCTGCCGTACCACACGCACCCCAAAAGTGGCGCGTTTTCCGGACATTGACCGACGGAAAGCCGGGCGTCCAGGTGCAGTACAACGATCGGCCAGCCTACCGCGCGCCCCGGAGCGACGGGGTCACGGGTTGCGGTCGGGCAACTCCCCGGAGAGCAGGAACCCCACGGTCCGCTCCTTCTCGGTCCAGGCGCGAGTGTCCAGTTCGACGGACTGCAGGAGCGAGCACTCGACCCGGTAGCCGTGCTCCGTCAGGTCCCTGCCGATGAGTTCGGCGGCATCGCGTGTCGCGGCGTGCGTCACGATGCGTTCGGGACGCCGGTCGGCGACCGCGGAGACGACGGCGGCTCCCCCGCCCCCGATGCGTACGACATCGGGTTCGGGCAGGTCTTCGAGGATGTGGGGCGCCGTGCCGTGCACGATCTGCGGCTGCACGCCGAAACGGCGGGCGGTGGCGAGGGTGCGGGCGCAGGCGTCGGGGTCGCGGTCGACGGCGATGACGGCGGCGCCGAAGCGGGCGGCCTCCGCGGTGAAGGCTCCGCTGCCGCAGCCGATGTCCCAGACGAGGTCGCCCACGCGCGGTCCGGTGCGGGCGAGTTGGGCGGCGCGCAGCGGCTCGGTCTCGCCCTCGCCGAGGCGGCCCCCGTACTCGGCGGCGGGCAGTGCCCAGCCGCGCGCGCCTCCCGCGGGGGCGCCTCCGGCGAGCCAGGCGCTGTCGTCGGACGGGGCGGTCGGGCCGCCGATGACGATGACGACGTTCGGGTCGCGCCAGCTGTGGTCGGCTGCCCTGTCGCTGGTCACGACGGTGACCCGCTCGCGGTCGGTGCCGAGTTCCTCGCAGATGACGAAGGTGCGATGGACGCCTTCGAGGAGCAGCCCGAGTTCGGCGGGGCCCGCGCCGGGCGAGGTGAGGACGGCCACCTTGGGGTGGGCGCGGCAGACGTTGACGGCGCGGCGCAGGGTGCGGCGGTGGGCGACGACGACCTGGGCGTCGTCCCAGGGCATGCCGGCGCGGGCGAAGGCCTGTGCCACGGAGGAGACGGCGGGGACCACTTCGACCTCGAGGCCGAACTCGCGCGCGCGCAGGGTGCGCACGACACCGAAGAAGCCGGGGTCTCCGTCGGCGAGGACGACGGCGGTGCCACGGTGGGCGGCGATGCGGCGGGCGGCGAGCGCCACGCTGCCGAGCCTGATCCGCTCGGCGCGGCCGGGCACCTCGGGCAGGGCGAGGTGGTGGCCCGCGCCCGCCACGAGGGTGGCGGCGCCGAGCGCGGAGCGTGCCGCCGCGGTCAGGGGCGAGCCGTCCCAGCCGATCACCGTGACCCGGTCGGCCATCGTCGTCAGTCTCCTGGGGGTTCTCGCGGGTCGAACGGGCTCGGTGAGCGTACCTGGTGTACCTGGGTGCGGCCGCTGGGGTCAGTTCCAGTCCGAGAAGGCCGTGTATCCCCCGGTTTCGGCGAACTCGTCGGAGACGCCGTCGAGGTCCTCGGGCAGCAGGCTCCACACGATGAAGTCGGTCCGCAGCTCTTCCCAGCCGCCGTCCTCGGTACGGGTACGCGCTATGCACGCGTTGCGCAGGACGCCCTCGCTGATGCAGCCGATCTTCTGGGCGACCTGCTGGGAGGCGGTGTTGTCGGCCGCGGTGCGCAGCTCCAGGCGCTCGAGCCCCTGGTCGCGGAAGAGCCAGCGGGCGGTGGCGAGCGCCGCCTCGGACGCGTAGCCCTCGCCGCGGGCCCAGGGGGCGATGATGTACGACAGCTCCGTGGATCCCACGTGCCAGTTGGTCTTGCCGAGCTGGACGATGCCGACCAGGCGCTGGGTGAGGAACTCGGTGACGGCCAGGTCGAGACCGCGCCCCGCGATGCGCTCGGTGGGGGCGTACCTGGTGATCCAGGTGCGGGCCTGGTCCTCGGTGTAGGGCTGGGGCACGGAGGTCCAGGCGGCGACCATCTCGTCGTTCATCATCTCGGCGAGGGCGGGGGCGTCGTCCTCCTCGAGGGCGCGCAGGACCAGCCGATCCGTGCTGATGGAGATGTCCGGGAAGCCCCGAGTACCAGTAGTCATGGCGCCGCTCCGTAACCTTCATGGCCTGGTGAAGTGCCCAGCATGCAGCATGCAGGCACGTAACTGCACCACGGGGTCCTCTCCCGGTTGCGGAAGAGGACCCCGTGGCGCTCAGGGCGGTGTCACCCTGTGGTGACCGGAAGCACCGAGCCCTGGTACTTGTCCTCGATGAACTTCTTCACCTCGGGCGAAGTCAGCAGCGTGGCAAGCTTCTTGACCCTGGGGTCGTCCTCGTTGCCCGTCTTGACGGCGAGGACGTTGTTGTACGGGTTGCCCTTCGCGGACTCCACGAGGATGGCGTCCTTCTTGGGGCTCAACTTCGCGTCGAGGGCGTAGTTGTTGTTGATGACGGCCGCGTCGACGTCGGCCAACGAGCGGGGCAGCTGGGCCGGTTCGAGCTCCTTGAAGACGAGCTTCTTCGGGTTGGACGCGATGTCCTGCGGGCTCGCGTTCGCGCCGGCGCCCTTCTTGAGCCCGATGACCCCCTTGGAGGCCAGGAGTTCGAGCGCCCGGCCTTCGTTGGTGGTGTCGTTCGGCAGCGCCACGGTCGCCCCGTCACGGAGCTCGGTGACGTCTTCGACCTTCTTGGAGTAGACACCCATGGGCGGCAGGTACACCTCGGTGACCGCGCTCAGCGTGGTGCCCTTGGACTTGTTGAAGTCGTCCAGATAGGGCTTGTGCTGGTACAGGTTGGCGTCGAGGGTGCCGTCCTGGAGCGCGGTGTCCGGCAGGACATAGTCCGTGAACTCCTTGATCTCCAGGTCGAGTCCGGCCTTCTTCGCCAGGTGCTGCTTTACGTACGTGAGGACTTCGCCGGCCGGCGTCGGGGTGGCGCCGACGACGAGCTTGCCGCTCTTGTCGCCGGAGCCGGACCCCGAGTCGCCGGACCCGCAGGCCGTCAGGCCGAGCGCGAGGGCTCCGGCGATGACGGCGGCGGGAATCGTTGCGGTGCGCATCGTGGCGATCAGAAGGAGGGAAGGACGGAGCCGGCGTACTTGTCCTCGATGAACTTCTTCACCTCGGGCGACGTCAGCAGCTTCGCGAGCTTCTTCACGCGCGGGTCGCTCTCGTTGCCCTTCTTCACGGCGAGGACGTTGTTGTACGCGTTGTTCTTCGTGGACTCCAGGATGAGGGCGTCCTTGGCCGGCTTGAGGTCGGCACCGATGGCGTAGTTGCCGTTGATCACCGCGGCGTCGACGTCCTGCAGGGAGCGCGGGGTCTGGGCCGCTTCGACCTCCTTGAACTGGAGGTCCTTCGGGTTCTTCGCGATGTCCTGCGGGGTCGCGGTGGCCTCGGAGCCGCTCTTGAGCGTGATGAGCTTGTTGGCGGCGAGGAAGCGCAGGGCGCGGCTCTCGTTGTCGGCGTCGTTCGGGAGGGCGATGGTGCCGCCCTTCTTCAGGTCGCCGAGCGCCTTGGCCTTCTTGGAGTAGAGGCCGAGCGGCTCGAGGTGGACCGTGGCGACCGACTCGAGGTGCGTGGCGTTCTTCTTGTTGAAGTCCTCGAGGTACGGCTGGGTCTGGAAGTAGTTGGCGTCCACGGACCCGTCCTCGGTCGCCGTGTTCGGCGTGACGTAGTCGGTGAACTCCTTGACCTCGAGGTTGAGGCCTTCCTTCTTCGCCAGGTGGTCCTTCACGTACTCGAGGATCTCGGCGTGCGGGACGGGCGTCGCGGCGACGACGAGCGGGTCGGAGGCCTTGGCCTTCGTGTCGCCCTTGTCGGAGCCGCAGGCGGTCAGGCCCAGGGTGAGGGCGCCGGTGGCGAGGACAGCAGCGGTGATCTTGGTGGTGTTACGCACGAAAAGTGCCTTTCTCCATGGGTGGTGCAACCCGCCGGGTGGGACGGGGAGACAGGGGACAGCAGGTCAGCAGGTCAGGGGGTCAGGGAGCCAGCGGGTCAGCGGGTCTTGGCCGGGGCGGCGTCCGCAGTGGCGGGGCCGCCGGGCAGCAGGCCCGCGAAGGCGCGGAAGCGGAGGGGTTCGCCGCCCTTGCCGGCCCGGCGGTGCAGGACGCGGGCTCCGCTGTCGCCCGCGAGCTGGATGACGGCGATGGTGACGGCGAGGACCGCCACGATGATCCACATCAGCTCGGTCTCGAAGCGCTGGTAGCCGTAACGGATCGCGAGGTCACCGAGGCCGCCCGCGCCGACCGTGCCGGCCATCGCGGAGTAGCCGATGATCGCGATGATCGTCGTGGTGGTGGCCGAGATCAGCGACGGCAGCGACTCCGGCACGAGGACCTTGCGGACCACGGTCCAGGTGTTGCCGCCCATCGACTGCACGGCCTCGATCAGACCGCCGTCGACCTCACGCACGGAGGTCTCGACGAGCCGTGCGAAGAACGGGATGGCGCCGATCGCGAGCGGCACGATGGCGGCCTCGCGGCCGATGGTGGTGCCGACGATCCAGCGCGTGAAGCCCATCAGCGCGACCATCAGGATGAGGAAGGGCATCGAGCGGACGACGTTCACGATCTGCCCGATGACCTTGTTCAGCACGGCGCTCTGGAGCAGGCCGCCGCGGTCCGTCAGGACCAGCAGGACGCCGAGGGGCAGACCCGCGACGACGGCGATCAGCGTGGACCAGCCGACCATGTAGAGGGTGTCCCAACACGCCTGGGACAGCAGCGGCTGCATCTCCGACCAGGTCACTTGGTGACACCTTCCTTCAGCAGTACGGGCGCGCCGCCCCGATGTCCGTGGATCTCGACCTGGAGGCCCTGCTCGCGCAGGAAGCCGATCGGTACGACGTTCTCGTCGAAGCGGCCGGGCAGCTCGATGCGCATGCGGCCGACCTGCTTGCCGGCGACGGTGTCCATCGCGGCGCCGAGGATCGAGATGTCGATGTTGTACGTGCGCGCCATCTGCGAGATGACCGGCTGGGTCGTCGACTCCCCGTGGAAGGTGACGTCGATGACCGTGCGGTCCGGGCCGCTGGCGTCGCCGCTGACGGGGAACAGTGCGGCGGCGAGCTCGGAGCCGGGCGTCGCGAGCAGTTCACCGACCGTGCCCGACTCGACGATCTGTCCGCGCTCCATGAGGGCGGCGGAGTCGCAGACCGTCTTGACGACGTCCATCTCGTGCGTGATGAGCAGGACGGTCAGGCCGAGCTGCTGGTTGAGGTCGCGCAGGAGCTGGAGGATGGAGCGGGTGGTCTCGGGGTCGAGGGCGCTGGTGGCCTCGTCGGAGAGCAGCACCTTCGGGTCGCCGGCCAGGGCGCGGGCGATGCCGACGCGCTGCTTCTGGCCGCCGGAGAGCTGGGCCGGGTAGGACTTGGCCTTGTCGGCGAGGCCGACCAGGTCGAGGAGTTCCAGCGCCTTGCGGGAGCGCTCCTTGCCCGACTTGCCGAGGATTTCGAGCGGCAGCTCGATGTTGTCCTGGACGGTGCGCGAGGACAGCAGGTTGAAGTGCTGGAAGACCATGCCGATACGGCTGCGGGCCTCGCGCAGCTCCTTGCCGGCGCGGGAGCCGCGGCCGACGAGGGCGGTGAGGTCCTGTCCGGCGACCGTCACGGTGCCGGAGGTGGGTCGCTCCAGGAGGTTGACGCAGCGGATGAGCGAGGACTTGCCGGCGCCGGACTGGCCGATGACGCCGTACACCTCGCCCTCGCGGACGTGCAGGTCGACGCCGTCGAGGGCGGTGACCTCTCGACCGCGCGAGCGGTAGACCTTGGTGAGGCCCTGGGTGGTGATCACGTGGGATTCCGTCACTGTCGATGGCGCGGCGCGGGTGAGCGCCTGCGGCGGGCATTCATGGTCGGGATCGGCCTGGACGCAGCACGGTTCTCGCTGTGGCGGTGGAACCGGGGGAGACTGTGCGCGGGGCGGCCCGGTCACGTACGGCATGAGCACGGACTGGGCACGGCGTTTCGCTTCGGGGCGCGAGAACAGGCGTTGCGGGGGCCCTCAGAAGGCGCACATTCGACACATACAACGAGCACCGGGCGTCATCGTCGCCTCGGTCGCAAGGGTGCGGCTGCTCGTCGTGGTCATGCGAAAAGTAAAGCAGAAGTACGCCCGGATCCCCGAACCGCTGTCCGAATAGCGGACAGCCCTGGACGGCGGCCGGCCCGGCTCGGCCAGGGTCCGAGTGACCCGTGTGGCCAGTGCGGCCAGGGGCAGGAGCTAGTTCCCGCCTCCGTCCGCGCCGGGCACCGCAGCCGTCACGCTGTGGCCAACGCCACGGTGACGGGGGCGCGCGCACCGGGCCTTTTCGGCCGTAATAGGGTCTCGGCATGCTTGATGCCCTGACGGTCGCGACCGCCGTAGCCGCGCTCGCGCTCGCCGCCTGGTGCGGCTTCGCCGCCTATCGCGACCAGCCGACCAAGGACTGGCACTTCATCGGCATGGCCGTGGTGTCGCTGCTCGCTGCGGTGCAGCTGGTCGTCGGCAGCGTCCAGCTGGTGCGGGGCGAGAAGCCGGACCAGGGCACGACGATCTTCGTGGCCTATCTGCTCGGCGCGTTCGCATGCATCCCGGCGGCCGGCTTCATGTCGCTCGCCGAGCGCACCCGCTGGGGTTCTGTGACGGTGGCGGCCGGCGGCATCGTGCTGGCCGTCCTGCAAGTGCGGCTCTACGACATCTGGGGAGGCTGAGGTGTCCGTGACCTCACAGAGCGAGAGCGGCAGCAAGCCGCAGAGGCTGACCAGCGGCCCCGGCACGCTGCTGGTGTGGCTGTACGGCGTGATGGTGGTCGGCGCGGTCTCGCGCTCGGCCGTCCAGATCTCGACGGACTTCGGCCACGCGCCGCTCGCTTACTCGCTGTCGGCGCTCGCGGGCCTTGTGTACGGCTTCATCACGTACTCGCTCGTGCGCGGCGGGGAGAAGGCCCGCAAGGCGGCGCTGGTGTGCTGCGCCGCCGAGCTCGTGGGCGTACTGACCGTGGGCACCTGGACGCTGGCGGACCCGTCGGCGTTCCCGGACGCCACGGTCTGGTCGGACTACGGCATGGGCTATCTGTTCATTCCGGTGCTGCTTCCGGTGACCGCCATGTTCTGGCTCAACAAGGCGCGCAGGGCTACGCGCTAGCAACGAAGGCGCTCGCTTCGGCGTCCTTGGAGAGCGTCACCAGGGTGAGCCGCTCGTCGACGCGCTTCGTGGCTACCGCGACATAGCCGTGCTTCCGGTAGAGCCGCAGGTTGTGCTCGCTGCGGTGGCCGGTGAACAGCTGGAAGCGCTTGGCTGCGCCGTCCCCGCCGAGCTTCGCCTCGACCGCGTCGAGGAGCCGCCCGCCCAGGCCGTGGCGCTGCATGCGCGGGTGGACGACGAGCTTGCCTATCCGGGCCGTGCCGTCCGCGTCCACGGCGCCCCGCACCGCGGCCACGACTTCCTCCCCGAGCCGGGCCACCAGGACCGTGCCGCCCGCGAGTTCGGCCCTGACCGAGTCGAGTGGTTCCGTCAGCGGTTCGATGGAGTAGTCGCCGTAGATCTCGGCCTCGCTCTGGTAGCAGAGGTACTGCAGTTTGAGGATCTTCTCGGCGTCCTGCTCGGTCGCCGCAGAGATGATCACGCTCATGCCCATGTGTGCATGCCTCCCGCTCACCTGCTCCGCCGGTTGTCTATCGCTCCTTTCCCCAGGGTTCAGGAGCCGCAACCTCTGCCGCCAGCATTCTGCGCAGGCATCCCAGACATCTGGAACGTTCCGGACCGAGGCTGCCCTGTGAGATACCCAACTCCCCTGCGATCTCGCGGTACGTGAGGTCCTGTGGCGACAGAAGCGCGGCCACGACGCGGGGGCAGCGCCCGGGCAGTCTGCGCACGGCGGCGTGCAGCGCGCGGTGGCGGTCACCGGCCAGCGCCCGCTGTTCCGGGCCGTGTTCGAAGGCGTCGGCGGGCTCGGTGGCGTACGGGATCTCCCGCAGCGCGGCGTGCCGGGTGCGGCGGGCCTCGGACTTGACCGCGGCGGTGAGCCAGGCGGCGGGGTCGGCGGGCGGGCCGTCGGTGTCGATGCGCTCCAGCAGCCGCAGCCAGACGGCCTGTTCGAGGTCGCCGGGTTCGGCCGCGCCTGCGTGGGCCTCCGCCGAGACCTCGGCGGCGACGAGCGGGCGCAGCGTGTCGATGACCGGGTCGTACGTCATGCCGGGCGGGACGCGGCCGCCCGGGCGTGCGGTTGCCGGGGCGGCCGCGCGTCACCCCAACCGGGGCCGGGGTGCGCGGTGTTGACGGCGTACTGACGGAGGTCAGGCCTTCAGGAAGTCCTCGCGGGCGAGGAGCGCCGTGTCGCAGTTGTCCGAGAAGATGCCGTCGATGCCGGTCGCCAGATAGGCCTTGAAGGCGCCGAACGCGTCACCGTAGGCGTTCGGGTCGGTTCCCTTCTTGAAGTCGGCGGGCAGGAAGGTGTTCTCGTTGCGCATCGTGTACGGGTGCAGGATCAGGCCCGCGGCGTGCGCGTCCTTGACGAGCGTGGTGGGCGCGAGCAGCTTGCCGTCCTTGTCCTTGGGGATGACGAGGTCGAGCGTGGGGCCGATGCCCTGGGCGTAGGAGGCGATCTCGTCGAGGCCCTTGGGCGTGATGAGGTCGGCGACGGTGCGCGGGTCGCCGGCGTCGACGAAGTCCCAGGGGCGGGAGTTGGCGGTCGACAGGAGCACGACGAGCGGGTTGTCGACCAGCTTGTTCAGGCGCTGGATGCTGGTCGGCTCGAAGGACTGGAGGAAGACCGGCGAGTTCTTCCGGTGCACGCCGTACTTGCGCAGCAGCGTGGCGACGCGCTCCTCCAGGCCGAGGCCGAGCTTGCGGAAGTACGTGGGGTGCTTGGTCTCGACGTGGATCCACACCTCCTTGCCGCGCTCGCGGCTCTGCCGCTCCCGCCACTTGAGGACCTCTTCGAAGGTGGGGATCTCCCAGCGTCCGTCGTAGAGGGTGTTGCGCTGGCGGTTGGCCGGGATGCGCTCCTTGGCGCGCAGGGTCTTCAGCTCGGCGAGCGTGAAGTCCTCGGTGAACCAGCCGGTGGTGGCGACCCCGTCGAGGCTCTTGGTGGTCTTGCGACCGGCGAACTCGGGGTGCGCCGACACGTCGGTGGTCCCCCCGATTTCCGGCTCGTGACGGCATACGAGGTGACCGTCCTTGGTGGGCACCAGGTCACCCGCCTCGATGACGTGCGCGCCCATGTCCAGGGCCAGCTGGTACGAGCCGAAGGTGTGCTCCGGCCGGTAGCCGCTCGTACCGCGGTGGGCGATGACGGTGGGTACGGGCAGGCTCTTGTAGCCACCGCCGCCGTGATGTCCGCCACTGCTCCGCTCGTCCGCGCTCGCCACGCCGGGCGCGCCCAGGACGGCTCCGCCCGCGCCGAGCACCGCCGCACCCAGTACCGAACGGCGGTCGAGCTGCGACCCCCGGGACTCCTGTGACTTCCGCATCCCCATTGAGCACTCCTCCCACATCGCTGCCTTGCACCTGTCAAAGCGCACCGATCGTAGGTGTGCCGGAGTGACCAGTGGGAGACCTTGGACCGAACGGACGGGTGATGCGGGGTGACTCCTGAGCGCCGCGTGAGGGCCAACGGAGCGTAAATACTGGTCAACACTGCGTATCGAGTGCGTGAACCCGATGTGCAACGGGCCGGGGGCCGCGAGTATCGTCCTCACCTGCACAGACTTCAGCTCATCCAGCCACGGCTTAGGCCGCCACCCCTTGACACCGGAGGGCCCGTTGTCCCGTTTCGCGTTCATCAAGGCAGTGCTCTCACCGATCATGCGCCTGATGTTCCGCCCCCGGGTGGAGGGCGCCGAGAACATCCCGGGCACCGGTCCTGTCATTCTCGCGGGCAACCACCTGACCTTCATCGACTCGATAGTGCTGCCGATCGTCTGTGACCGTCAGGTCCTGTTCATCGGCAAGGACGAGTACGTCACCGGCAAGGGCCTCAAGGGCCGTGTCATGGCGTGGTTCTTCACCGGCGTCGGCATGATCCCCGTCGACCGGGACGGCGCCAACGGCGGTGTCGCGGCGCTCATGACCGGCCGCCGCGTCCTGGAGGAGGGCAAGGTCTTCGGGATCTACCCCGAGGGCACCCGCTCCCCCGACGGCCGGCTCTACCGCGGCCGCACCGGCATCGCCCGGCTGACCCTGATGACGAACGCGCCCGTCGTCCCGTTCGCGATGATCGGCACGGACAAGCTCCAGCCGGGCGGCAACGGCTTCCCGCGGCCCGGCCGCGTCACGGTCCGCTTCGGCGAGCCGATGGAGTTCTCCCGCTACGACGGCATGGGCCGCGACCGCTATGTGCTGCGCGCCGTGACGGACTCGGTGATGGCGGAGGTCATGCGCCTGTCCGGCCAGGAGTACGTGGACATGTACGCGACCAAGGCGAAGGCCGCCTGAGCGGGTCGCACTTGGGCCGGTAGCACGTGAGCCGGTAGCACTTGAACGTGACGAAGGGCCGCACCCGGTGGGTGCGGTCCTTCGTCACGCGTATGGCCGTCTGGTCGCCCGCTGAAAGTGCGTCATCCGTACGGCCGCGTCGTCATCCGTCCGGCCGCGTCCGTCACGGGTGTTCGACGCCGTCCTCCAACTTCTGGCCGCGCAGCAGGAACCACGCCGCCACCGCCGTCGCGAGGAGTACCGCCGCGCCGATGCCCGCGGCGGCCCGCAGCCCGTCGACGAAGGCGCCCTGCGCCGCCGAGAGCAGTTCGCTCGCGGTGTGCGCGGGCAGCGCCGAGGCGGACTCGACCGCTCCGCCCAGGGATTCGTGGGCAGCCGACGCCACCTCCGCCGGGGTGCCTGCCGGGGCCGTGAAGTCCCGGTAGACGCCCGTGACGATGGAACCGAGCAGGGCGATACCAAGGGCCGCGCCCAGTTCGTACGCCGTCTCGGAGACCGCGGATGCCGAGCCCGCCTGTTCCTTCGGCACGCTGGAAAGGATCACGTCGGCCGTGACCGTGAACGAGAACCCCGCGCCGACGCCCACGATCAGGAGCACGGTCCCGAGCAGCGGATAGCCGGTCGCCTGGCTGAGCCCGGTGAGCCCGGCCAGGGCGAGGCCCACCGCGGCGAGACCCCCCGCGACGACGGAGCGTACGGAGAACCGGCGCGCGACCGTACCGGCGACCAGTCCGGCCCCCACCGCGCCGATGGCGGCGGGCAGTTCGGCGAGACCGGCCTCGAACGGGCCGCGCCCCTGGACCAGTTGCAGGAACTGGGAGAGGAAGAACACCAGACCCGAAAGGCCGAGGATCGTGAGGAGGTCGGCGAGGACAGCCGCCGAGAATCCGCGATGACGGAACAGCCGCATGTCGAGGAGCGGCGCGGGCAGCGTGAGCTGACGGCGGACGAACCACGTCAGAGCGGCCAGTCCGAGCACGCCGGACGCCGGCACCTGCCAGCCGAGGCCGTGCGCCGCGGCCTCCTTGACCGCGTAGACGACGCCGATCATGCCGACGAGGGACAGGACGACGCTGATCAGGTCCCACGGGCCGGCGACCGGATTCTTCGACTCGGGCAGCAGCTTGATGCCGACGAGGACGAGGACCGCCATCACGGGCAGGTTGATCAGGAAGACCGAGCCCCACCAGAAGTGTTCGAGCAGGAATCCGCCGACGACGGGACCGACGGCCGCGCCCGCCGAGGCCGCCGCACCCCAGATGCCGACGGCGAGGGAACGCTCGCGCGGGTCGGTGAAGATGTTGCGGATCAGGGCGAGGGTCGAGGGCATCAGGGTGGCGCCCGCGACGCCGAGCAGGGCCCGGGCCAGGATCATCATCTCGGGGGTCGTCGCGTACGCGTTGAGCACCGAGACGGCGCCGAACGCGACGGCGCCGGTGAGCAGCAGCTTCTTGCGGCCGATGCGGTCGCCGAGGCTGCCCATGGAGACCAGAAGTCCCGCGATCACGAACGAGTAGACGTCACCGATCCACAGGAGCTGCGTGCCGGTCGGCTCCAGGTCCTCGCTGATGTACGGCGTCGCGAGACCGAGCACCGTCGCGTCGACCGCGACCAGGAGCACCGCGAGCACGAGGACGGAGAGCGCGAGCCATCGTCCTCGCCCGGGCCTCGGCTCCACCTCCGCCGCGGATGTGCGCTGGTGTGTGCTGGTCATGGTTCCACTCTCCGTCTGGCGCCGCCGAGCAGCAGCTCGACGATCATGTGTTGGAAGTCCTTGGCGGCCACCCGGCCGTCCTGTACGGCCCATGCGCCCCCGCCGATCAGGCTGTAGAGCGCCTCCGTGAGCCACGCGGGTGTCAGATCGATCCGGAACTCGCCGCGCTCCTGGCCGCGCGTGAACAGTGCGGCGATACGGGCGTCGAGCCGGGCCCAGCCCTCGTTCTGCGATTCACCCTCGAAGAGCTGGTTCTCGGTGACGAGGAAGGCGAGGAGTCCTGCGCACGGCTGGATCTCCGCCACGAGCCGGCGTACGGCTTCGTCGGCGCCGCCCTCGTCGAGCCGGGCCGCGTCGAGGGCGGCCTCGCACTCCTGGATCCCCAGCTCCTCCAAGGCCCTGACGAGTGCGTCCCGGCCCGCGAAGTGCCGGTGAAGCGTGGCGCGACTGAGGCCCGCCGCCCTCGCGACCTCGTCCATCGTGGCCGTGGCCTTGCGGGTGAGCAGGGCGGCGGCGGTGCGCAGCACCTGTTCCCGGTCGACTGACATGAGACGAGGATAGTCCATGTGAGACATGCTTGTCTCACCATGAGCTCGGATGCCTCATCCAGAGTCGGGCATACAGGGATGAATCATCTGATGGCCGGCGAGGGGCTTGGTTATGGGCGCGGGTCAGGTCTGCCAGGCCTCGCGGCACAGGGCTATGGACGCCTCGTCGAGGTAGCGGGCCGTGGCGAGCCAGACGCGGGCGAACGCGTCGGTGTCCGCTGCGCCGAGCCGGCCGAACCCGTCGCGGCCCCGCTCGGCCGCGGCCCCGCGCAGCGCGTCGAGCAGCTCGGCGGCGGTGGACAGGCCGGCGCGGCGCAGGAGGGCGGTGTCGGGTGGGGTGGTTGGCGGTGCGGTGGTGCCGCGGGGTGCGGTCGCGTGCTGACGGGTGGGCGCTGTGTACGTCAGGGCGCGGCGGCCCGCGACGACCACCTGTTCCGTGCGGCGGCGCAGGATGTGGAGGGGCGCGGAGGGGGTGGGGAGTGCGGGGGTGGATGCGGGTTCCGGTCGGGACGCGGAGGTCGGCGTCGTCGGGGTCGTCGGGGTCGTCGGGGTCACGTCCTGGCGTTGGAGGCGGTCGAGGCCGAGGTCGTACCGGCCCGTGGGGAGACCGACGGCGAGGAGCGCGGCCCGGGGGTGCCCGGCGGGAACGAGGCGCGCGATCGCACGGACCCTGGTCCCGGGGGCCGTGGCGAGGAGGGCGAGGTTCTCGCGGTGGGCCAGTTCGGGGTGGTCGTCGGCGGAGGTCAGCCGGACGGTGAGCCCCCCGCACTCGGCCAGCAGGCAGTCGCCACCCGCCTCGCGGGCCACGCCGGTCAGCGTGACGTCGAGGAACAGCAGGTCCTGTCCGGTGGCGAGGGCCCGCGCCGCCTGTTCCGCAACGGGCACGGACCACAGTGCCGCGAGCGGCTCATCGGTCCAGTCGGCTCCCGTGGCGGCCGCGGCCCGCACGCTCCGGCCCGCGCCGAGCCGCCCCTCGGCGGAGACGGTCGCCCCTGAGACCACGAGCCCGGCGCGTGCCAGGTCGCGGTGCGTGAGCGCGGTGTCGCCCATCCTGACGGCGCGGTCCCCGGCGGTCCTCGCCCTGGTCGGCCCTCCGGGGGCCATGTCGGGGACGGTGTAGAGGCGGCCAGCGGCGTCGGCGGTCCAAGTCACCACGCCCGCGTGTCCGGTCGAGGTGAGGACAGGCTCGGTGAACAGCCCGTAGAGCCGCAGCGAACCGCCCGGCGCGTACGCGCGGCGAGCCGTGCCGCGCAGTGCGGCGTGCGCCTCCGGGGTGCCGGGGTGGCGCAGGCCGTGCGCGGTGGCGAGCAACTCCTTGAGGGCGTCGGCAAGTTCGGACGTGCGGTGGTCGGGCTCGGCGGCTCGGACCGCGCGCAGGCCGTTCACCGTACGGATCGCGGCGGCCGCGGGGCGGGGCAGCGCCGCGAGGCGTGCCGAGTGGGCCGCCCTGAGCAGACCGGCCTGGAGCACGGCACCGGCGCCGTCGACACCGGCGTCGAGGACGAGGCCGGCGGCCTGCCACAGGGCTTCGGCTGCGGCTGTCTGGGCCGGAGTGGTGGGCGTAGGCGTGGGGGCTTCGGTAGGTCGGGGTGGGGAGAGCTGGGAGGGCTCGGCAGCGGGTGGGGGTGGGGAGGGCTCGGCGGCGGGTGGGGAGGGCTCGGCAGCGGGTGGGGAGGGCTCGGCAGCGGGTGAGGAGGGCTCGGCAGCGGGTGAGGGTGGGGGCACCTCCGGCTGGGCGGGGCCGGGCCGGGACGGCTGGGCGGAGGTGTCGGTGGGGGCCGACGTGGGCGCATCGGCGGAGGCCGACGTAGGTGCGTCCGCGAGGGCCGACGTAGGCGCGTCCTCGAGGGCCACTGCGGGTGCGTCCGCGAGGGCCGACGTAGGCGCGTCCTTGAGGGCCACTGCGGGTGCGTCCGCGATCGGGGCGAGGGTCGCCGCCGCGGCCCGGTGGACGCAGGCCGGGGCGAGCAGGCAGCTGCACCGGATCGCGTCGCCGACCGCGACCGTGCCGCCGGGAGCGTGCAGTTCCACGAAGGTCTCGTCGTCGACCGCTATCCGGCAGATGCCGCCGTCGGACGTCACCGGTCGCGTGGCGAGCTTCTCGACGGCCGCGTCCAGGCGCTTGCGCAGGCGTGCCGAGAGGGCGGCCACGACAGTGGCGGTGACCTCGGGCAGCACCGGAGGAAGCTGCGGCGTCGGGTGGGACGACGGCTGCTGAGAGTGCGTCGACGTCAACGGATCTTCTCCCCTACCCAGCGGGCGAGTTCGAGCGGGCTGAGTGCGGCGACCGGCATGCCCGCGGCGACCAGTTGTCCCGCGATGCCGGTGGAGTAGCGGGGGCGCCCGGCGTCATCGAGGCTCGCGCAGCCCAGTACATGGCAACCAGCGCCGACGAGTTCGCGTACCTCGGCGAGCATCCCGCCGACGGGGTAGCCCTCCTCGAAGTCGCTGACCACGACGACGAGGGTGCGCGAGGGCGCGGTGACGAGTGTGCGGGCGTGGCGCAGGCCGGCGGCGATGTGGGTGCCGCCTCCGACACGGGCCTCCAGGAGGAGGGCCAGCGGGTCGTGGACGTGTTCGGTCAGGTCGAGGACCGTCGTCGAGAACGCCAGGAAGTGCGTGGACAGCGCGGGCACGCCCGCCAGGACCGACGCGGTGAGCGCCGACCAGATGGTGGACGCCTCCATCGAGCCGGACACGTCCGTGAGGATGATCAGTCGCCAGTCGGCCGAGCGCTGGGCCCTGCCGTGGAACACGGGGTGTTCCGGGATGACGTGGATGCGTCCGTCGTCGGTGCGCCGGGCTGTGGCGAGGTTGGCGCGCAGAGTGCGGGCGAGGTCGAGTCTGCCGCCGGGGCGCCGGGTGGGGCGGGCCGTCGCCGCGCCGGTGAGCGCGGGGCGCAGCCGCGTGGCGAGGGTGCGGGTGAGTTCGTCGACGAGACGCCGTACGAGAGGGCGCAGGGCGGCGAGCTTGGCCTCGGGCAGCCCTCCCGCGTGCTGGAGCACGGTGCGCAGCAGCTCCACCGAGGGGCGTACGGCTTCGGGGTCGAGCGCGGAAACCACGTCCGTGCGGCCGCGGGTGGCCGCGGCGGCGAGGACCTCCTCGCGGATGCCGGGGCCGAAGAGGGCGGTGAGTTCCTCGGCCCATTCGCGTACGCCGGGGTAGGGCGCCTCTCGCCCGCCCCGGCCGCCGGCGCCGCCCGGCAGATCGCCGCGCGCGCCTTCACCGCGGCCCCTCCCGTACAGCTCGTCCAGGGCGGTCGCCAACGGGGCGATGTCCTGCGGGAGTTGGTCCCGTCGGCGCCCGAGTACGAGTCGCCACCGCTCGGCGGGGGCGATCCGGGCGTCACCGGTCGGCGGGACGAGAACGGGGCCGGGGGCGGGCGTGGCAGTAGCAGTGGCAGCGGCAGTAGCAGTGGAAGTGGCAGCGGCAGTTGACGGGGATGCGGCGTGCGGTCGGCCGGACGTGATGTCCGGCGTCGTGGGCAGGAGGTCCAGCGCGGCCAGCGCCTCGCGGGCGGCGAGGTCCGCGGTCGTCCACGCGGCCAGCGTCCGCGCGTCCGTTTCCGGGGGAAGGTCTGCGTCGAGGGTGCCGTCGATGCGCTCCTCGATGACCGTGAGCAGCCGGTCGCGGGCGGCCGGGCTGAGTGTGTCGAAGCCGCCGCGCAGGGCGGGCAGTCGCGCGAGGAAAGGGCTGTCGGGCAGGTCGCCGACGCGGTCGAGCAGCGGGACGAGCGCCTCGGGGGCCGTCTCCAGGAGGGAGCCGGCGGCGGTGAGCAGGCCGCTCAGTCGCGCGGTGAGCTCCGCGCGGGTGCCGGGGTCGGCGGCCGTGTCGACCCAGGACGCCACGCGTACGCCGAGGGCGGTGGCCTGGGTGTGCCCGAGCAGTACGCGCACCGCGGCTGCGGCGCCGCGCATGAGCGGTGACCCGTCGTCGGCGAGCCGCGCCAACGAGTCGGCGAGCCGCATCCCGCCGAACACGTCGGCGCGCCGCGCGAGTTCGACGAGCGCGCGGGCGTCGTCGGAGCCGGCGAGCCCGTCGAGACTACGGACGGCGGCGACGGTCAGCAGGCCGGCGCAATCGACCAGCGCCCGGTGCCATGGGGTGAGGGGGGTGGTGGTCGGTCCGTGGGCGGTATGGGCGAGTGAGTCGGGGACGGGAGCGGCGTCGGCCGACGGACCCGGGGCAGGAGCAGCATGGGCCAACGGACCTGAGGCAGAAGCCTCGCCTGATTCGGTCGCGGAATCGGTGCCGGCATCGGTGCGAGGAGTCGTGGCATGTGCGGTGGGGGGTTCGGCGCTGAGTCCGTTGCGGGGTACGGCGCCAGGGCAGGCGGCGGCTTCAACGCCCGCAGCCGAACCGACGCCGACGCCCGAGCCTGAAGTGGAACCCCCGCCCCAACCCGTAGCGGAACCGCCGGAATCCGAATCCGCAGCCGTGACGGCCGTGCCGGCAGCGGGGTCCATCGTCGGCAGGCCCGCGATGTGGCCCGACCTGAGTCGGTCTGTGAGGTCGAGGCCCGTCAGGAGTTCGGGGAGCGTGCCGATGGCAGGGAGTACGGATGTGACCTCTGCCAGGGCCTCGGCCGCGAGTGCGGGCAGCGCGCACTCGGCCGCCTCGCCGAGCGCGGTGAGCGCCTGCGCCGCGGTCGGCCCGCCCTCCGCGTGGGCGGCCCGCACGCGCTCGCGGAGCACGCCCTCGGCCACCTGCGCCGGCGTGACACCCCGGGTGGTCGCCGTCGTGAGGACCGCCGCGGTGGCGGGTGTCCAGCGCACGGTCCAGCGCGTCGTGAGCGCGTCGGCCCCGCCCGCCCCGCCGACGGACACCTCCTGCGCGTACGGGATGCCGCACAGGGCGAGGCGCCGCAGCAGCACCTCTCGCCTGCGGTCCAGGCCGGAACGCAGGGGGTCGAGCCGTAGCTCCTTCTCCTGCCCACCGCTTGCCGGGCCCGGCAGTCCGAGTGCGGCCAGCTCCGTCTCGACGGCGGGTGCGAGTCCGCCGCGGGGTGCGCCGGGGGCGGCCCGTCCCGTGCGTCCGCCGACGAGGACCCGTTCCAGTGCGCGGGCGACGGCGCGCCCGCGGCCCAGCGGCTCCCCCTGGGCCAGCACGGTCTGGACCGCCTCGACGAACTCGCCGCGGCCCGGTGCGGGCAGCCCGCGCAGACTCGCGAGGTCACCCGCGACGCGGCGGATCTCGCGGGCGTCCGCCGGTCCCGACGGGTGGCCGTCGGCACGCAGTTCATTGGTGACGCGGACGGCACAGCGCAGCGCCGTCTCTCCGACCGCGGCCGGGTCGCCCGCCGACTCCAGGACCTGGTGCTGCCACTCGGGGTCACGGATCCCGGCCGGATATCCGGAACGGGCGTCCAACAGTGCGTACGTGTACGGGATCAGGGAGACGGCACAGTTGGGCACCGCCGACGATCCCGGCTCCGCACCTGACCCGGCCACCGCCGACCCGGCGGGCGTCCCAGGCACCGGCGACTCAGCGGGCGTCCCGGCCGCCGGCTCTCCGGCCGTCGGCCCAGCAGTCACCCCCGCCGACGCTCCCCCGATCGGCTCCCCCGGCGCATGGTCCCGCAGCGCCGCCGCGCTCAACGCGGGCGCGTGGAACGCCCCGATCACCGCCGCCACCCTGCGTCCCCCGCGCGCCGCCTCGCGTAGGCGCGCCCTCATCCACCGTTCCCTGGCGAGATCGAGCAGGTCGACTCCCGGGCCGTCCTGTGCGTCGCGGCGTAGGGCCCAGCCGGTGAGGAGCGCTGCGCGGCGCAGGGCCTGTGGGGTGGCGCCCGGGGCGGGGGCCTCCACGAGGCGGTCCCAGAGGTCGTCGCCGTCGCGGCCGGTCAGCCGTCCACGCACCGCGTCGTCCAGCCGCGGCCGCCTGTCTCCGCCGGCCTGACTGTGGGCATGTTCCGCGGGCCGCGGCGCCCGCGGCTCCCGCCACGCCCGTTCCGCCAGCGGCAGGTCGCACGCGACCACCGGGACGCCGTTCCGTGCGGCCCAGCGCAGCGCAGCGAGCTCCGGCGAGAAGTCCGCGAACGGATAGAACGCCGGGCCCGCCTCCGCCTCCCCGCCGACCACGGCGGCGAGCGCGACCGGCGCCACCGTCTCCTCGTGAGCCAGCCATGGCAGCAACTCCTGTGTCTCGGCCGGGAGTTCGACCAGCAGGACGTCCGGGGCCGCCTCGTCGAGGAGTCGCGGCACGACGGCGGCCAGCGACGGCGCGTGGTGGCGTACCCCGATGAGGTAGGGCCCGTCGGGATCGGTGAGCGCGTCGAGGGCCACGCCCGCGTCGGTGGTCATGATGGATCAGCCCTCCAGGACGGAGCGCAGGTCCCACAGCGTGCGCCAGGTCGCGGAGCCTTCCTCCGCGCGACGCCGCACCGCGCCGTCCCAGTAGCCGAGCAGCCGCGCCGCGTCCGCCGGGTCGTCCTTGCGGACGACGCCCGTGAGGTGGCCCGGCAGGAGCGCGAGGGCGTCGCGGTCGCCGGGGAAGTAGGCGGTGGCGACGCCGAGCGCCGTGGCGACGGAGACGGCCTCGGCCGTACTCATCACGGTGGACGGCCGCTCGACCTCCCAGCCCTCGGCCGAACGGCCGTTACGCAGCTCCCGGAACGCGGTGACCAGGACGTCGAGAACCATGTCATCGAGCTGGTACGCGGCTCCTGCCCGTTCGACGGCCGCCTTCGACTGACGGCGTACGAGGTCGAGTTCGGCGTCGAAGTCGCCGATGGGCCCGACCGTCTCGAAGTTGAAGCGGCGCTTGAGCGCGGCGGACATCTCGGAGACGCCCTTGTCGCGGAGGTTGGCGGTGGCGATGACGTTGAACCCGGGGGCCGCGTGGGCCTGGGCCGCGTCCGTGCCGGCCAGCTCCGGGACGGCGATGCGTCGTTCGGAGAGGAGGGAGATCAGGGCGTCCTGCACCTCGGGGAGGCAACGGGTGACCTCCTCCACGCGTGCGACGGCGCCCTGGGTCATGGCGGCGAGCACGGGTGAGGGCACGAGCGCCTTCGGGCTCGGGCCCTGGGCGAGCAGCAGTGCGTAGTTCCAGCCGTACTTGAGCTGGTCCTCGGTGGTGCCCGCGGTGCCCTGGACGGTGAGCGCGCTGGTGCCGCTGACGGCGGCGGCGAGCAGTTCCGAGAGCATCGACTTGGCGGTGCCCGGCTCGCCGACCAGGAGCAGTCCACGCTCGCCGGCGAGCGTGACGACGCAGCGCTCCACGAGGGCCCGCTCGCCGACGAACTTCCGCCGGACGGTGAGGCGGCGTGGCACGCCCTCGCCGGCGCCGGCGCCTTCGGGCAGACGCAGTGGTTCGTCGGCGCCCATCACGAACGTGACGACGGCCCGCGGGGTGAGCCGCCAGCCGGGCGGACGCGGGCCGGTGTCGTATGCGGCGAGGAACGCCAGCTCGTCGGCGTACGACTCCTCGGGCGGCACGATCTGCCGCGGCGCGGAAGACGTCGTGCTCTGGACGGTGTCGGTCGTGGTGGTCATCGGCGGCCTTCCCGCGGCTGCGTGGCCCGGCACCGCGTCCTCGACGCGCCCGGAACGGATTCGGTAGTGGCGGTCATCGGCCGCGCGACCCCATGGCGCGGGCCACGCATGGCCGAGATGGCTCGGACCGCGGTCGTCATCGACGCCGCCCCTTCCGGGTCGCCCGGGTCGTGAGTTCCTCGAAGGCCGGGACGTCGCCGGCGCGCACTCGGTCCCAGGCGCGTATGAACAGTTCCGGGACGGGGAGCAGCGGAACCGTCGCCGTGCTGCCCGGGATGTCGTACAGGGCCCGCTTCCAGGTCTCGACGGGCAGCGCGGGGGATTTGAGTGCCAGCCAGGCGCCGGGCAGGAACAGGCCGCGTCCGGCGCGGGCGCGCTTCGCCTCCACCACCAGTGCGGTCGCCGCGAGTTCGGCGCGGGCCCGCTTCATGCGGGCGGGCTTCCAGCCGGTCCAGCGCGTGCTGTTGCGGTCGGTCGGGTCAGGGAGAGCGAGCAGTTGCAGGTAGAGGGCGGCGGCGTCCTCGCCGATGCCGTGCGCTTCGGCGACCTCGGCGACCAGGCCGGGGACACTGCGCGTGGGGTTCTGCGCATATCCCTCAGGTTCTCCATCGGGTTCTCCCTCGCGTTCCCCCTCCGGCCCGCCCGCTCCCAGCGCGCCCGGCACGCCCGCGGACACCGCGCGGAGCAGTCCGTCCCCCAGTGCCGCCCTGATCGCCCGCAGCGGGGCGTCCGCGCGGTATCCGGCCAGCCCCTCGATCAGACCCAGCGCCGGGTCGTCCGGGCCGGTGAGGCCGGCCGGGCGCAGGAGGACGGCCTCCTGCTGGTGCCAGGGGTGGACCACGAACGCCTCGCCCACGCGCGTGAGTCCGTCCGCCGCCTCGCCCCCCGCCTCGGGCATGCCGTGCGCCTTGCGCAGTTCGGGCGCGGTGGCGTGGCCCTTCTCGGTCCAGTCGAGGCCGAGGTGGAGCAGCAGCTCCGGGTCGGTGAACCGGGTGCGCAGGGCGTCGAGGCCGGCGGGCAGGGCGGCGCGCAGCGGATGCCCGTACGGCAGGCCGTACGCGAGCGCGCCGAGCGCCGCCACGGCGGTCACCAGGTCCCTGACGTGCGGCACCGCCTTCGGGTCGTCGCCCGTCAACCGGCCGTCCGCGTCGATCCGTTGGACGGTGGTGCGGCTGAGCCACGGGGTGTGCCGGGGGTTGAGTACGGCCTCGGCATTGCCGATGGAGCAGACCCCGTTCAGTGAGATCTCCACGTCCTCGGGAAGGCGTACGCGGGTGCCGAACCGCTCCGTCCACACGTCCCGGGCCTCCGCGACGGCGGGCCCGGTCTCCCAGAGGTCGGCGACGGTCTCGGGGAGCAGCGCGGCGACGACATCGACGCGGCCCTGCCACGTGAGCGCGGTCAGGCGGTCGTGGCCCGCCTCCACCTGCGTGCGGGTGAGCCCGGAGCGGGCCTGGCACTCGGCGGATCCGGCGCCGTCGGCGAGGACCCCGGAGGGGCGTCCGGCCAGGAGCAGCGCGGCCTGGACGGGGCCACAGCCGGGCGCCGCCGCCAGAGCGGTCGCGTTCTCCGCGCGCCAGGGCGTGGCGCCGCGCTCGCGTACAAGGGCGGCGAGTGACGTGATCCGGTCGCCGGTGAGCGTGCCGGGGATCCGCAGCGCCTCGCGGGTCGTGAAGTGGGCCACGGGCCCGAACTCGCCGGACGGGTCGTGGTCGAGGGCCAGCCAGTCCAGCTCGTCGTCGTGACCGCGTGTGCGGGCCGCCGCGAGGATGGCGACGGTGCGGTCGCCCAGGCGGAGAACCTGGCCGGGGCGCGGCCGGTAGACGCCCTTCTCGCGGAGTTCGACGCTGCGGATGTGACGGTCCGGGTCCGTGAGGGCGCCTTCGGCGACGGCGTCCAGGAGGTGCAGGAGCGCGGACCGTTCGGTTTCGTCCACGCCGGGGACGGTCGCGCGGTACGCCAGCGCGGGCAGGTGCTGCAGGACGCGCAGCCAGGTGGACGTGCAGCTCGGGATGGTGAGTTCGTCCGTGGTCCAGCCGCCGGTGAGCTTCGTGAGGTCGTGTCCGGTGGGCAGCGGGGTGCCCTCGGCGGCCTTGCCCGCGATCACGTGGCCGACGGACTTGATCTGCCGGAGCGTGCTCCAGGTGTCGGGGCTCCAGTAGCCGAAGACGGTGTGTCCGAGGACACCGCGGACAGCGTTGAGCAGAGTCCGGTCGTCGCCGTCCGGCGGTGAGAAGTCGTGGAACATCTCCTGCCTGCGCGCCTCGACGGGCCGCGTCGTCTCCGTTCGGGGATCGGTGAACTCGGTCACGGATTCACGCAGTTGGACCATGGCGAGCGCGATGACACCGACGCCCGTGTGGAGCGAGGGGTGCCCGATCGCGGGCAGGGCACGCTCGGTCGCGGCGAGCAGGTCGCGGTCGAACTGTTCGGATGCGGCCTGCTTCTGTTCGTCCGTGAGGGCCGCTCCGGCCTCGCCGGTGGTCTTCCTCCGGTGTTTCGCCAGCGCGGCAGCCGTGTCGTCCGCCAGTGCGGCGGCCTGTTCGTCGGCGAACGCGCGCAGCGCCTTGGAACCGTCCACGTCGCGGGCGCGCATGGCGTGCCAGAACGATGCCGGCGGGACCAGCGGCGTTCCGGCCGCGTACTGCGCGCCCGGCCGGGACATCACGGTGTCCCCGAACGATCCGTCGGCGGGTCCGGCCCGGTCCCCGTAGAGACCCAGCTGGTTGCCGTCGAGGGCGAGTACGGGCTCCGCTCCGCCGGGCAGGCGCAGCGCGCCGAGCGGCACGGGGCTGCTGCCGCCGGTGAAGCGGGCGGGCAGCGCGACCTCGCGGCCGTCGGGCGTGCCGGCCATCAGCCGCTCTGCCTCGCCGTCCTGCGGGCCGTCGCCGCGGACCCAGCGGCCGAGAACCGTGCCGTCGGTGCCCAGCGGGCTGTTCTCCAGGCCCGCTTGGAGGGGCAGTACCTGACAGTCGGCGTGCCGCAGCCGCCCCTCGTCGCGCACGGCGCCCGCGAGGAGCGCCGGCAGGGAGGCGCGGCCGGTCGCGCCGGTGGCGGGGTCGTACTCGATCCAGGTGCTGGCCGTGCTCGTGGTGCGCAGCCGCCAGAGGTTCACGCCGTCGCCGCTGACCCGGTGTTCCTTGGGCAGGGTGGTGTCGCCCGCGTGCAGGGGGCGGGCGCCGGTGCTGCGGCCGCCGTCGGCGAGGGGCAGTGAGGCGTCCGGGGTGTGCGCGCGCCACTGCGTGGGGGACTCGCCGCCGAGGTGGAAGACGTCGGCGGGACGCGAGGACCAGTAGGCGCGCTGCTTGCCCTCGTGCCACCAGGTGACCAGCAGTTCACCTCCGACGAAGCGGAAGGCGGGCTGCCACCAGCGGTCGGGCTTGTCGGGGATGCGCAGGTCGTGTTCGAGGAGGATGCCGTCGGGTCCGGCGACGACGGCCTTGTCCCGGTGGGCGACGATCAACGCGGGCCAGGCCTCCTGGACGGTGAGGTCGTCGCCGTGGCGCCGCTCGGGTACGGGCCCGAGCAGTTCCATGGCCTCTTCGAGCGCGGGCCAGCTCAGTTCGTCGACGATGCCCGCGCGCAGGGTGCGGCCGAGGTTGCCGCTGAGGTCGTGGGCGCGGACGCGGGCGACGGCCTCGGGCGCGACGTCCGCGGCGACCGACCGGAAACGCCTGAGACGCTGGAGCGCGGCGCGGGCGCCGGGCAGGCCCACCGCCGCGGTGAACGCGTCGGCCTGTTCGGTGAGCCATTCGGCCAGGAGCGGGCGGAGCACCGGGTGCTCCGCGACGGCGAGTGTCCTCCGATTGCCTGTGTTCTGGCGGGAGTTGTCGCCGATCGCCTCCTTGAGCAGCGGCCTGAACCGCGGGTCCGCGGCCACTGCGGCGAGGTCACGGCGGCCTGCGTCGGCTCCGCCGAACCAGTCGTCGAGGCCGATCCCGTGGCCGTCCGCGCGGGGCGCGGGATCCGCCACAGCGACGCCCGACGCGAGGCACACGTCGATGAGGTCCAGGTCGGCCCAACTGCGCCAGCCGCGCCCGCGGAACAGGTCGACCGGCCGCCCCTCGGCACGCAGCCGGGCGGCCATGCGCTCCACCAGCTGGTATGTCATCGGGGAGCGGCGCACCCCGCGCCAGCCGCCCTTCAGGTGGGTGGACCAGCGCGAAAGCCAGTCCCCCGCGTCGACGGCGGAGTCCGGGGCCGGGTCCGTCAGGAGCTGCTCGGCGCCGGTCTCGGCGAGCAGCTCCAGCCAGTCATCCTCGGAGCCGTTGTCGTGTCCGTACCCCGTCGGCAGGATCTCCAGCAGACGCTCACGGACGGCCGGTTCCTGCGCCGCGAGGACGAGGAGGGTGGGCCGGTACGCCGTCCAGAACGTGCCGGGAGCGCGTACCACGGCCGGGGAGGCCAGGAGGTCGGCGAGCAGCCGGCACTCCTCCTCGACCCGGTCGAGGCCGGCGGCCTTGATGAGCTTGCGGGCATCCTGCGGCAGGGCGGCGTACGGCGGCATGCCGGCCCCGCACCGCTCGACGATGAGCCTTCGGTACTGCTCCCAGGCCGCCTGCGGCGCCAGACGCTGCGTCAGGTCCCGTACATGGTCCTTGAGTGCCTTGACGGTGAGCGCCCCGGCGAAGGCGAATTCGAGGAACACCGCGCGCTGCCGCTGCTCGTCGACGTCGAGGCTGTGGACGCGCTCGGCCTCGCGGGCCTTGCCGAAGAAGGCGGCCGCGTAGGTCGTGTTCTCGTGCCTCAGGAAGGCGCGGCCCGCCTCCTCGTAGTACGTGGGCAGGAAGTGCGGGACGGAGCGGCCGAGGCGCTCGCCGAGCTCCTCGAAGCCCTCCTTGGCGGCGCCCGCACGGGTCTTGGCCATGCGGGCGAGGCGCTCGACGTCCTTCACGAGGGCGAGGGCGTGGTGTCCGTTGTCCGGGTCGTTCACCAGGGCCCAGGCGGGGAAGCCGAGGGTTTCGCGGCGTACCTGGCCGAGCCCGTCACGGACGCTCTCGCGCCGCAGCCCGAGGAAGTCCAGGGCGAGGTCCTCCGCGTCACCGAGCGTGCCCGGCACGAGGCGGACGACCGTGCGCCCCTCCAGGACGGGGTGGGTGTACGCGCGGGCCGTGAGGTCGTCGGCGTCCTCGCCGCGGTGTGTGCCCGGGAGCAGGACGGCGCCCGCCTCCAGGAGCGCTCCCGTGTCCACCGTGCCGTCACCCGTACTCATCGCGCCCCGCTCCCCTGCCGCCTCGCCCACCGAACCCACCGAACCCGCCGTACTGGTCAAGCCTGCCGCGCCCGCGCCGCTCACCGCCGTGCTCACGCCGCCTGCTCCCCGTCCTCGAGCTCGCGGCCCGCGTAGAGGGCGGCGGCCATGCGCATGCCCTCCGACCAGGCCACCGGGCCGACTTCACCGAGGGCCAGAGCCTGTCCGCCCTCGGTGGTCCAGGTGAGCGGCCCTGTCTCGGTCTCGGCGTAGCCCTCGTAGTCGCCGATCCAGACACGGGCCTCGACGGTGCGTCCGCCTTCGAGGACGGGATGGACGGCGTGGCCGCCGCGCACGCGGTAGCCGAGGGACGTGGCGCGGCCGGCGAGGAAGCGGAGTTCCTTGAAGGCGCCGCCCTCGTAGTCGTCGACGGCGTGCGCGGCCGGGTCGCGGTCGGCGCCGCGTGTCCAGATCTCGCGGAACAGCTGCTGCACGCCCTGGTCGACCCCCAGCTCCACGGCGAACTCGCGCAGTTCACCGAGGTCTTCCAGGAGGACCGGGTGCGGAACGCTGATCCGCCGCGGGTGGATGCGCACGGTGTCCCCGTCGAGGTCGACGAGGCCGATGCCGCGCTCGGGGTCGGCGTCGCGCAGGAACCCGGCGACCTGGCCGTCGTCACCGGTGACGACCAGGTCCTTGAGTGCGGCACGCCAGGCCGGGTCGGGCCAGACCTCTGCGAGCACCGAGGCCGGTACGGGAAGGGAGCGGGTCATCCAGCGCTCGGCCCGCTCCCGGCAGTCTCGCTCGTGCCGCTCCAGCCACTCGGTGAGCTGCCGGAGCCCGATGACCGCCTGTTCGTCGGCGATCTTCGGTGGCACCGACTTCAGGAGTCGTCCCTTGCCGTTGCGGCAGACGACCTTCCCGTCGTCGTCCAGGGCGACCTCATAGTCGCCCGCGCGCATCCACCCCACCACTGCCTCCCCGACAGCCGATTTCCCGTTCGCAGATGTCGACCCCCGGTCGTGGGCGCGCGCCGAAGACACGCGTCACGAGCACCAGTTGTGAGCCGGTGTTGATCAACTGCCGGAAACTCTAGAGGCAGCCACTGACAACGCAGTGCGGCCCGGCCCCCTGAAGGGCCGGGCCGCACAAAAGGCAGGTCAGGACTTGGCGTCGGCCCACGCGCGCTGCACGGCGAGGTCGTCCTTCACCTCGGCGAGCTGCACCGCGACGGCCGAAGGAGCGGTGCCGCCCCGCCCGTTGCGGGAGGCGAGCGCGCCGGGCACGTTGAGGACCGTGCGCACCTCGGGCGTGAGGTGCTCGGAGATCTTCGCGAACTGCTCGTCCGTGAGCTGGTCGAGCTCGATGCCCTGCTGCTCGCACTCCTTGACGCACTCGCCGGCGACCTCGTGCGCGACACGGAACGGCACACCCTGCTTGACGAGCCATTCGGCGATGTCTGTGGCGAGCGAGAAGCCGGCCGGGGCGAGCTCCTCCATCCGCTCCCGGTTGACCGTGAGCGTGGCCATCATGCCGGTGAACGCGGGCAGCAGGACCTCGAGCTGGTCGCAGGAGTCGAAGACCGGCTCCTTGTCCTCCTGGAGGTCGCGGTTGTACGCGAGCGGGAGGGCCTTGAGCGTGGCCATCAGGCCGGTCAGGTTGCCGATCAGGCGGCCGGACTTGCCGCGGGCGAGCTCGGCGATGTCCGGGTTCTTCTTCTGCGGCATGATCGACGAGCCGGTGGAGAACGCGTCGTGGAGGGTGACGAAGGAGAACTCCTTCGTGTTCCAGATGATGATCTCCTCGGCGATGCGCGAGAGGTTCACGCCGATCATCGCGGTGATGAAGGCGAACTCCGCGACGAAGTCCCGCGACGCGGTGCCGTCGATGGAGTTGGCGGCCGAGCCGTGCTCGAAGCCGAGGTCCTTCGCGACGGCCTCCGGGTCGAGGCCGAGCGACGAACCGGCCAGGGCGCCGGAGCCGTACGGGGAGACCGCCGTGCGCTCGTCCCACTGCCGCAGCCGCTCGGCGTCCCGGGACAGGGACTGGACGTGCGCGAGGACGTGGTGCGCGAACAGGACCGGCTGGGCGTGCTGGAGGTGCGTACGGCCGGGCATGGCGACGTCGGCGTGCGCCTCGGCGAGGCCGACGAGCGCGTCCTGGAGGTCGGCGACGAGGCCGCCGATGACGCGCGCGTGGTCACGCAGGTACATCCGGAACAGCGTGGCGACCTGGTCGTTGCGGGACCGGCCGGCGCGCAGCTTGCCGCCGAGGTCGGCGCCGAGGCGCTCCAGCAGGCTGCGCTCGAGCGCCGTGTGGACGTCCTCGTCGGCGATCGTCCCGACGAACGAGCCGTCCGCCACGTCCGCTTCGAGCTGGTCGAGGCCCGCGTGCATGCGGGTCAGCTCGTCCTCGGTGAGCAGGCCCGCCTTGTGCAGCACGCGCGCGTGGGCGCGGGAGCCGGCGATGTCGTACGGCGCGAGGCGCCAGTCGAAGTGGACCGAGGCGGAGAGTTTCGCCAGGGCCTCGGCGGGGCCGTCGGCGAACCGGCCGCCCCAGAGGCGGACATCGCCGGTGTTGCTGCTCACGGTTGCTCCTAGATGTGCGGTGCGGCGGGGCGGGGTTTCTCTTCCCCGTCCCGCCCCTTCCCGTAACGGGGTACCTGGCGAGTTCGCGCTTCGCCGCGGTCTTCGACGTTATGCATGAGTATGCATTCCTCTGCATGATTCGTCAATCGCCCTCCCCGAGGACCGGGCTGCGCGCGAATTCGTTAGACAGGCGAACGACCTCGGGTCGATAATCCAGAACCATGGGAAAGACCTACGAACGCATCGACGGCAGGCTACGCACGTTCATCGAGGAGCAGCCCATGTTCTTCACCGCGACCGCACCCCTCTCCGGGGACGGCACGGTGAACCTCTCCCCCAAAGGGCTGACGGGATCCTTCGCCGTACTCGACGAACGGACGGTCGCCTATCTCGACTTCGCCGGCAGCACGGCCGAGACCATCGCGCACCTGCGCGAGAACGGCCGCATCACCCTCATGTGGTGCGCCTTCCAGGGCCCTCCGAACATCGTCCGGGTGCACGGTCACGGAGAACCCGTCTTCCGTGACGACGCCCGGTTCAAGGAACTGCTCGGCCACTTCCCCCACATCGACCCGACCCGGCACGGCCTGCGCGCGATCATCGTCGTGACCGCCGACCTCATCCGCGACTCCTGCGGATACGCGGTGCCCTTCATGTCGTACGACGAGGACCGCGATCTGCACGAGAGGCGCTTCGCGCGTGAGGACGACGCCTCCCTGAGCGCGTACTTCCAGAAGAAGGAACACATCGAGCACAGCCTGGACGGGCTTCCCGGGCTGCCGCTCCCGCTGCCCCCGACTACCGTCTGACACATGCGCTCACGATCTGTCGTCATCGCGTCCCTGACCGGGGCGATCACCCTCCTGATACTTGGCGCGGCACCGCCCGGCGGACCCGCGCCGCTGCCCGCACGGATGGCCGACACCGGCGGCGGCTCCCAGCTCGTCACCGCACAGGCGGCGCGCACCGGCTCGACCACCGGCACCGTCACCTGGTGGGACCGGCGCGACGGGCGGTGGATCCCGGCGGGTTCGGCTGCGGCGCGCTTCGGCGCGAAGGGCCTCGCCGACGGCGGCTCACGCAAGCAGGGCACGTACACGACGCCCACCGGTCTGTACGGCCTTCCCTTCGCCTTCGGGACCGAGCCCGCACCCGTCGGCACGACCACCGCCTACCGGCGCGTGCACCAGGACTCCTGGTGGTGCCAGGACAACGACTCGCGGTCCTACAACCGCTGGACCGAGCCGCGCCCGGCCGACTGCCGCGCCACCGAGTCCGAACACCTCGTGTCGTACGCGACCCAGTACGCGCACGCCTTCGTCATCGCCTACAACTACGACCGGCCGGTGCGCGGGCGCGGAGCGGGGATCTTCCTGCACGTGAACGGAAGCGGGGCGACGGCCGGGTGCGTATCGGTCCCGGCGGACGCGATGCGGCGCATCCTGCGCTGGGCCGAGCCCGCGCGGCGGCCGCACATCGCGATCGGGACGGCGAGCGGCACGACCGCGATCACGCGGTACTGAGGCAGCACCTCGACCACTGAACGCGCCCACCCCTGAGGCGAACGCGTGACGGTCCCATGAAGATGTAGGGACCACATAACGAGACGGGGTTGCGGGCACGCCGGGCGGCGGCGTTGCATCGCCCGGTGCAGACCGAACAACTGACCCCTCAGCAGACCCGACCGACGGACACCGGCAACCGCACGGCGCGCCTGGCCGTCACCGTGTTCCCCGTACTCGTGCTCGCGGCGGGCGGGATCGGGCTCGCCCTGCCGGACGCCTTCGCGGGCTGGAAGACGAACGTCCCGTACCTGCTGGGTGTGGTGATGTTCTGCATGGGGCTCACGATGACCCCGCACGACTTCAAGGGCGTCGCGAAGCGGCCGTGGGCCGTCGGCCTCGGGCTCGTCGCCCACTACGTGATCATGCCGGGGCTCGGCTGGCTGATAGCCAACGCCCTCGACCTGCCGCCCCAGTTGGCGGCGGGAGTGATCCTCGTGGGCTGCGCCCCGAGCGGCACGGCCTCCAACGTGGTGACCTACCTGGCGCGCGGCGACGTCGCCCTGTCCGTCTCCGTCGCCACCGTCTCGACCGTGCTCGCACCGCTCGTCACACCGCCGCTGACGCTGCTGCTCGCGGGCGAGTTCCTGCCCGTGGACGCGGGGTCGATGGTCACGGACATCCTCAAGACCGTGCTGCTGCCGGTCATCGCGGGACTCCTCGTACGCCTGGCCCTCGGCCGGTACGTCGACCGCGTGCTCGGCGCTCTGCCCTGGCTGTCGGCGCTCACCATCGCCGTCATCGTCGCCGTGGTCGTCGCGGGCAGCGCGAGCGCGATCAAGTCGGCGGCCGGACTCGTCCTGCTCGCCGTCGTCCTCCACAACGGCCTGGGTCTCGCGCTCGGTTACGGCGCCGGGAAGCTGGCCCGCCTCGGGGCGCCCGCGTCCCGAGCGATGGCGTTCGAGGTCGGCATGCAGAACTCGGGGCTCGCCGCCTCCCTCGCCACGGCGCACTTCAGCCCGCTCGCGGCGCTCCCCGCGGCCGTGTTCTCCGTGTGGCACAACGTGTCGGGCGCCCTGGTCGCGGCCTGGATGTCGTACCGGTCGCGCCGCGCCGAGCAGCAGGCCTGAGAACGCGACAGCGCCCCGGACCGCCCGTGAACATCGGGTGGTCCGGGGCGCGGATCCGAACGGTTCGGCGTGCTCAGTGGTCGTTCTGGGCGAGCCGCAGCAGATGGTCGGCGAGCGCCTGGCCGCCGGCCGGGTCGCGGCTGATGAGCATCAAGGTGTCGTCACCCGCGATCGTGCCGAGGATCACCTGGAGTTCCGCCTGGTCGATCGCCGACGCGAGGAACTGGGCGGCGCCGGGCGGGGTGCGCAGGACCACGAGGTTCGCCGAGGCCTCCGCGGAGATCAGCAGTTCCCCCGCGAGCCGCCGCATCCGCTCCTCCTTGGCCGAGCCGCCCAGCGGAGCCTGCGGGGTACGGAAACCACCCTCACTGGGCACCGCGTAGATCAGCTCGCCGCCGGTGTTGCGGATCTTGACCGCGCCCAGCTCGTCCAGGTCCCTGGAGAGCGTCGCCTGCGTGACCGTGAGGCCGTCGTCGGCGAGCAGCTTCGCCAGCTGGCTCTGCGAGCGCACCGGCTGCCGGTTGAGGATGTCCACGATCCGGCGGTGGCGCGCGGTGCGGGTCTGCGGCACGGCGGGTCCCGCGGCGTGCTCGTTGTCCTGCGCCTGACTCATCGTCGTCGTCCCATTCCTCAGGATCGTCCTTCCCCGTCGGCCCCTTCGAGGGCCTTGTCCAGGACGCCCGGCAGCGCCTGGAGGAAGGTGTCCACCTCGTCGTCGTGGAGGTTGAGCGGCGGCATGAGCCGTACGACATCGGGGGCGGGCGCGTTCACCAGGAGGCCGGCGTCCTGAGCCGCCTGCTGCACCTGGGGCGCGAGCGGCTCGGTGAGCACGATACCCAGGAGGAGCCCGGCGCCCCTTACATGGCCGACGAGCGGGTGCCCGAGCGACGCGATCGCGTCCCGCAGCCGGGCCTCCGCGCGCTTCACGTTGTCCAGGAGGCCCTCGCCCGCGACGGTGTCGAGCACCGCGAGGCCGGCCGCGCACGCGACGGGGTTCCCGCCGAACGTCGTGCCGTGATGCCCCGGCTTGAGCAGCTCGGCCGCCTCGCCGAACGCGACGGTGGCGCCGATGGGCAGTCCCCCGCCGAGCCCCTTGGCGAGCGTGACGATGTCGGGGTCGATGCCCTCCTCGGCCTGGTACGCGAACCAGTGGCCGGTCCTGCCTACGCCGGTCTGTACCTCGTCGAGGACGAGGAGGGTGCCGGTGGCCCGGGTGATCTCCCTGGCCGCCCTGAGGTAGCCGGCCGGCGGCTCGACGACGCCGTTCTCGCCCTGGATCGGCTCGATGATCACGAGCGCGGTCTCTTCCGTGACCGCCGCCCGCAGCTCCTCTGCGTCCCCGTACGGGACATGCGTGACGTCGCCGGGCAGCGGCAGGAACGGCGTCTGCTTGCCGGGCTGTCCGGTCAGCGCCAGGGCGCCCATGGTCCGGCCGTGGAAGCCGCCCGTCGTGGCGACCATGTGCGAACGGCCCGTCAGCCGGCCCATCTTGAAGGCGCCCTCGTTGGCCTCGGCGCCCGAGTTGCAGAAGTACACGCGGCCGGACCGGCCGAACAGCTGGAGGAGCCGTTCGGCGAGCGCGACGGGCGGCTCGGCGACGAAGAGGTTCGAGACATGGCCGAGGGAGGCGATCTGGTCGCTGACGGCCTGGACGACCGCGGGGTGCGCGTGGCCGAGGGCGTTCACCGCGATACCGCCGACGAAGTCGAGGTACTCCTTGCCGTCGGCGTCCCACACCTTGGCGCCCTCACCGCGGACGAGGGGCAGCCGGGGCGTGCCGTAGTTGTCCATGAGCGCGCCCTGCCAGCGCGCGGTCAGCTCCTGGTTGCTCATGACTCCCCCTTCTCGTCGATGGCTTGCTCGTCGATGGCGTGTACGTCGATGGAATCGGGGGCGTCGGGCACGACCATCGTGCCGATGCCCTCGTCGGTGAAGATCTCCAGCAGGATCGAGTGCGGGACCCGGCCGTCGATGACGCGGGCGGTCGTCACGCCGTTGCGTACGGCGTGCAGGCAGCCCTCCATCTTCGGGACCATGCCGCTGGCCAGCTCGGGAAGGAGCTTCTCCAGCTGCTTGGCGGTGAGCCGGCTGATGACCTCGTCGGAGTTCGGCCAGTCCTCGTAGAGGCCCTCGACGTCGGTCAGGACCATCAGGGTCTCGGCGTCCAGCGCCGCAGCGAGAGCCGCAGCCGCCGTATCAGCATTGACGTTGTAGACATGTCCGTCGTCCTGGGAGCGGGCGATCGAGGAGACGACCGGGATACGGCCGTCGGCGAGCAGGGCCTCGATGGCACCGGTGTCGATCGCGGTGATCTCGCCGACCCGGCCGATGTCGACGAGTTCACCGTCGATCTCCGGCTGGTGCTTGGTGGCGGTGATCGTGTGCGCGTCCTCGCCGGTGAGGCCGATGGCGAGCGGGCCGTGCTCGTTGAGGAGCCCGACCAGCTCACGCTGCACCTGGCCGGCCAGGACCATCCGCACGACGTCCATCGCGTCCTCGGTGGTGACCCGCAGGCCCGCCTTGAACTCGCTGACGATGCCGTGCCGGTCGAGGGCCTTGCTGATCTGCGGTCCGCCGCCGTGCACGACGACGGGCTTGAGGCCCGCGTGGTGCAGGAAGACGACGTCCTGGGCGAAGGCGGCCTTGAGGTCCTCGTCGATCATGGCGTTGCCGCCGAACTTGATGACGACGGTCTTGCCCTGGTGGCGGGTGAGCCAGGGCAGCGCCTCGATGAGGATCTGTGCCTTGGGCAGCGCGGTGTGCTTCCGCGTGGTGCTCATGAGCTGTACGCGCTGTTCTCGTGGACGTAGTCCGCGGTCAGGTCGTTGGTCCAGATCGTCGCGGTCTCGGAGCCGGCCGCCAGGTCGGCGGTGATGACGACCTCCCGGTAGCGCATGTCGACGAGCTCGCGGTCCTCGCCGACGCCACCGTTCTTGCAGACCCAGACGCCGTTGATGGCGACGTTCAGCTGGTCGGGCTCGAAGGCGGCAGACGTCGTGCCGATCGCGGACAGCACCCGGCCCCAGTTGGGGTCCTCGCCGTGGATCGCGCACTTGAGGAGGTTGTTACGGGCGATGGAGCGGCCCACCTCGACGGCGTCGTCCTCGGTCGCGGCGTTGATGACGTCGACCTTGATGTCCTTGCTGGCGCCCTCGGCGTCGCCGATGAGCTGCCGCCCGAGGTCGTCGCAGACCGTGCGGACGGCCTCCGCGAACTCGGCGTATTCGGGGGCGACTTCGGCGGCGCCGGAGGCCAGGAGCAGCACGGTGTCGTTCGTCGACATGCAGCCGTCGGAGTCGACGCGGTCGAAGGTGACCTTCGTGGCGTCCCGCAGGGCCTTGTCCAGGACGTCGGCCTCCAGGTCGGCGTCCGTGGTCAGGACGACGAGCATGGTGGCGAGGCCGGGGGCGAGCATGCCCGCGCCCTTGGCCATGCCGCCGACCGTCCAGCCGTCGCCCTCGTACACGGCGGTCTTGTGCACGGAGTCGGTGGTCTTGATGGCGACGGCGGCCTTCTCACCGCCGTGCGGGCTGAGCTGGGCGGCCGCCGTGTCGACGCCGGGCAGGAGCTTGTCCATGGGCAGGAGTTCGCCGATGAGGCCGGTCGACGCGACGGCGACCTCGCCCGCGTTCAGGCCGAGCACCTCCGCGACCTTCTCCGCCGTGGCGTGCGTGTCCTGGAAGCCCTTGGGACCCGTACAGGCGTTGGCGCCACCCGAGTTGAGGACAACGGCGGACACGATCCCGCCCTTGAGGACCTGCTCCGACCAGAGCACCGGCGCGGCCTTCACACGGTTGGAGGTGAAGACGCCCGCGGCGGCCAGGCGGGGCCCGTCGTTGACCACGAGGGCCAGGTCCGGGTTGCCGTTCTGCTTGATCCCGGCGGCGATGCCCGCCGCCGTGAATCCCTTAGCTGCCGTGACGCTCACGGTGTCTCCTTGTTCGCTTCTCCGCCCGCGCAGCGCAGCGGCGCGGCTTTCGTACCTGTCTGCGGCCCGGTGGCTGCGCGTGCGACGCTCACGGTGCCACTCCGATCGTGGAAAGTCCGGTGGTCTCGTCGAGACCGAGGGCGATGTTCATGCTCTGGAGGGCGCCGCCCGCGGTGCCCTTGGTGAGGTTGTCGATGGCGCTGATCACGATGATCCGGCCGGCCGCCGAGTCGTACGCGACCTGCACCTGCACGGCGTTCGAGCCGTAGACGGACGCGGTCGCGGGCCACTGCCCCTGGGGCAGCAGGTGCACGAACGGCTCGTCGGCGAAGGCCTTCTCGTACACGGCCCGCACGCTCTCGGCGCTCACGCCCGGCTTCGCCTTGGCGCTGCACGTGGCGAGGATGCCGCGCGGCATCGGCGCCAGCGTCGGCGTGAAGGAGACGGAGACCGGCACGCCGGCGACCGCGCCCAGGTTCTGGATCATCTCGGGGGTGTGCCGGTGGCCGCCGCCCACACCGTACGGGGACATGGAGCCCATGACCTCGGAACCGAGGAGGTTCGCCTTGGGCGCCTTGCCCGCGCCGGACGTCCCGGAGGCGGCGACGATCACGGCCTCCGGCTCGGCGAGCCCGGCCTCGTACGCGGGGAAGAGCGCGAGGGACACTGCGGTCGGGTAGCAGCCGGGCACCGCGATGCGCTTGGTGCCCTCCAGCGCGGCGCGCGCGCCGGGCAGTTCGGGGAGCCCGTAGGGCCAGGTCCCGGCGTGCGCGCTCCCGTAGAACTTCTCCCAGTCGCCCTCGTCCTTCAGCCGGAAGTCGGCGCCCATGTCCACGACGAGCGTGTCCTCGCCGAGCTGCTCGGCGACGGCGGCGGACTGCCCGTGCGGCAGCGCGAGGAAGACCACGTGGTGCCCGGAGAGCACCTCGGCACTCGTCGGCTCGAGGATCCGGTCGGCCAGCGGCACCAGGTGCGGCTGGAGCGCACCGAGGGGCTGCCCCACGTTCGAGTTGCCGGTCAGGGCGCCGATCTCCACATTGGGATGGGCGAGCAGCAGACGCAGCAGCTCTCCGCCCGCGTATCCGCTTGCCCCTGCCACTGCTACGCGTACCGCCATGGAACCCTCCTCTTGGATGGCATGACTATACGTGCGCATGCACGTTTATGCAACGCGGATGATCGTGACGACCGCAGGGCTCCCCTCGGGGCCGTCAGTCGGCGATCAGCTGGTCCCCGCCGCGCCACGACCGGCCCGACGCGGCGCGCTCGC
Organism: Streptomyces sp. NPDC090032; assembly: GCF_044748025.1. Lineage (NCBI taxonomy): Bacteria > Bacillati > Actinomycetota > Actinomycetes > Kitasatosporales > Streptomycetaceae > Streptomyces > Streptomyces sp. NPDC090032. Next base: position 232,537 of record NZ_JBIVFF010000010.1, read on the forward strand.
GCCGGCGGCGTACGAGGTAGCGGCCGGGGGTGCCAGGTTCGCGAGCCGCGAGACCAGGGGCCAGTCGGCCGGGCGTGCGGGGGGGTGCCCTCTCCCGCCGCGGCCCGACAGGTTCTGCTCGACGAGCCGCACCACTTCCGCCCACCGCGCCTGCGCGCGAAGTCGGGGGCGGGTTCGCCGAGCCGCCGGTACAGGCCGGTGACGGCGGCTTCGGCGCGCGCCCGGTCGGAGGGGCGCGCGGACAGTGCGTGGCGGAGCCGGTCGGCGGCGACGATCCGCGCCGGCTCGACGCGCTCGCCGGAGGAGTGGGGTGGAGTGAACGTGATCTTCGAAGGTCCCCTGCGGGGACGCGTCGCAGGGCTCACCGAAGGGGGCGGTGTCCGCCTTTCGAGTCGTCATGCGGCAGGGCGTGACATGGGCCGTGCGGCTGACGCAAGGGATTTCCGGCGGTGCGGCCCCGTCGGGGGCGGGGGCCGGGGAGGCGGCAAAATGGGGAACACGGACGACGAGAAGGGTGGGACGAGATGAGTGAGCCCTGGCCGGTTCCCGATGTGCTGGCCCATCTGGCGGGCCGGTGGCATGTCGAGCGGACGGTGCGGGACCTCGCCGACGACGCGGTCGGCACCTTCTCCGGGACCACGGACTTCACGTACGAGGACGAGGGCGGGCTGCTGCATCACGAGGCGGGCACCTTCGTGTGGCACGGCACCGCCCGGCCCGCCGAGCGCACGCTGCGTTTCCTGCCGGCCGACGCTCCTGGCACGGCCGTCGTGCGGTTCTCCGACGGCCGCTTCTTCCACGACCTGGACCTGCGCACCGGCCGGCACACGGCGGACCACCCCTGCGCGGCGGACCTCTACCGCGGCGAGTTCGAGGTGAGCGGCCCGGACCACTGGCGGATGGAGTGGCGGGTGAAGGGCCCGGCGAAGGACCTGGTGCTCACCACCGCGTACACGCGTGCGGCGGCCTGACCGCCTGACTCAGACCGCGGCGTCGAGCCGTACGCTCCAGCGTCCCGCACTCCCCGTGAGGACGGCGGTCGACAGGGGGCGGACGTCGATGTTCCAGTACGTCGGCGGGGGCGCCTTGAGCGCGTAGACGAGCGCAGCCCGTATGACGGCCGGCTCGGCGACCGCCACGACGGTCGCGCCATCGTCGTGCGGGCGCGTGTCGAGCCAGCCGCCGACCCGCGATATGAACGCGAGCAGCGACTCCCCGCCGTGCGGCGCCGAGCGCGGGTCGCGCAGCCAGGCGTCGACGGCGCCCGGCTCGACGGCCGTCACCTCGGCGAGGGTGCGCCCGCGCCAGCGGCCCATGTCGCAGTCCCGCAGGGCGAGTTGGGACAGGGGCGCGAGGCCGAGCGCCTCGGCGGTGCCACGACTGCGGGCGGTGGGCGCGCAGTAGCGCAGCTCGGCCGCGGCGAGCGGCACCAGCGCGGGCGAGGCCAGCTCCACCTCGTGCCAGCCGGTGTGGTCGAGGGGCCGGTCGTCGTCGAAGCGCTCGGCGAGCAGCGAGGCGCTGCGCGCGGCGGCCAGAAGCGTCACGCGAACGGGCATGCGGCGATCGTGGGGCGTGCCACGCCTGCGGTCAAGAGCCCACGGGGCGTATGCCAGCCGCACGCGCCCCGCCGCGCGCTCACCGCAGGGACAGCATCATCCAGTGGCCCGGCTCGGCGAGGGGCGCGAAGCCGGCTTTTTCGTACACCCCGTGTGCGTCGTGCGTGGCGAGCATGATGCGGCGCAGGCCGAACGGCTCCAGGTGGTCGCGGACAGCGGCGACGAGCGCGGTGCCCACGTTCTTGCCGCGGACGGCCCGGTCCACGTAGACGTCGCAGAGCCAGGCGAAGGTGGCGTGGTCGGTCACGACACGGGCGTACGCGACCTGCTCGCCCGAAGCGGCCTCGTACACGCCGAAGTTCAGCGATCCCGCCATCGCCCGGTCCTGGTGTTCGCGGGCGCGGCCCATGGCCCAGTAGGCGTCCGTGGAGAGCCAGCGGTGTACGCGGGCGGCGTCGATGCGGGAGGCGTCGTACGAGATCTCGAAGCCGTCGGGGAGAGTGAAGGTCGCGGGTTGTGTGTCCGTCATGACGCGAGATTTGCAGGCGGGGCCGGTGTCCGTCGAGCCGGTTTCGGGTGCTGGCCGTCGCCTACTCAAGCGCCTCGTCGCACGCGGCCCGCAGCCGACGGATGCCCTCCGTGATCTCCGCGGGTCCGGCGACCGCCGCGAAGCTCAGGCGGATGTGCGGGGCCGGGGGCTCGGCGGAGAAGTAGGGGCGGCCCGGCGCGACGGCGACGCCCGCGCGCAGCGCTCCCGCGACGAGCGCCGCCTCGTCCGTGCCGTCGGGCAGTCGCGCCCACAGGAGATAGCCGCCCAAGGGCACGTGCGCCACGGCGAGTTCGGGCAGGGTGGTGCGCAGGGCCGCCGTCATGGTGTCGCGGCGCAGCTTCAGGTGGGCGGCCACGGTGCGCAGGTGGCGCGGCCACGCCGGTGAGCCGACCAGTTCGAGGGCGGCCTCCTGGAGCGGGCGCGGCACGAAGAAGTGGTCGACGACCTGGATCGCGCGCAGCCGTTCGAGGACGGGCCCGCGCGCGGCGAGGCAGCCGATGCGGAAGCTCGGCGAGGTCGCCTTGGTCAGGGAGCAGACGTGGACGACGACGCCGTCGTGGTCGTCGGTGGCGAGCGGCCTGGGCAGCGGCCCCGCGTCCTCGTGGACGAGGCGGCGCACGAAGTCGTCCTCGACGATGAACGCCCCGGCCTCGCGCGCGATCCGCAGCACCTCGGGGCGCCGCTGTGCGGACAGGACCGCGCCGGTCGGGTTCTGGAACAGCGGCTGGCACACGAACACGCGCGCGCCCGTCGCCCGGAACGCCTCGGCGAGCAGCTCCGGACGCACCCCGTCCGTGTCGACCGGTACGGGCACGGGCCGCAGCCCCGCCGCGCGCGCGATCGCCAGCATGCCCGGGTACGTGGGTGATTCGACGAGGACGGGGGCGCCGGGCGGGGCGAGGGCACGCAGCGCGGTGGCCAGGGCGGACTGGCCGCCGGACGCGATCAGTACCTCGGCGGCGGTGATGGCGCCGCCGATGCCGCGCGCGAACCACTCGCGGAGCTCGGGGATGCCGTCGACCGGGGGCCGCCCCCACGCGCCGGGGCGGCGGCCCGCGCGGGCCAGCGCCGCGGCCATGGCCCGTTCCGGCTGGAGCGAGGGGTGCAGATAGCCGCCGTTGAACTCGACGACACCCGGTGGCGGGGCGGAGAGCGTGACCAGGACTCCGGAGGCGTCCACGGCCCGCGGTACGAGCTCGGTCGCGGAGTCGGCGCTGAGCGCGAGCGCCTGCCAGGAGGTGTCACCGGCCGGCTCTGCCGCGGCGCGGGGCTCCGCGCGGAACGCACCGGCTCCGGGACGCGTCACGACGAGCCCCTCCGAGGCGAGCTGCGCGAGCGCACGCGACACGGTCACCGGACTCACCCGGAACCGCTCGACGAGAACCCGGCTGGACGGCAGCTTTCCACCTGGAGAGTAGCGATCCAGCTCTCCCCGCAGCCGTTCCGCCAGCTCACCCACGCTGCTACGCTCGTGCATGAGTACAGAGAATAGCGCTACCGCCGCCACTGGGATAGCAGTCGCCGAGAGTGCGGCCCTCGCGCAGGGCGCCGCTCCCATCTCCCTCACGCCGAAGGCGACCCGTGGCGGGACCGTCCTCGCGGCGCTGGGCGTCACCGCCTTCTCGCTCACCTTCCCGGCCACCGCCTGGGGACTCGAAGGGTTCGGGCCCTGGAGCCTCGTCACCGTGCGGAGCGTCCTCGCAGCCGTGATCGCCGGCTCCTGTCTGCTCGCGCTGCGCGTCCCCGTCCCCGAGCGCCGCCATCGGGCCGGTCTCGCGGTGGTCGGCGCGGGCGTCGTCCTCGGGTTCCCGCTGCTCACGACGCTCGCCCTGGAGACGGCCACCACCGCGCACTCCGCCGTCGTCGTCGGCCTGCTGCCCCTGACGACCGCGCTGTTCTCGGCGCTGCGCACCGGCGCGCGCCCGTCGCGCGGCTTCTGGATCGCGGCGTGCGCGGGCGCCGCCGCGGTGATCGCGTTCACCGTGCAGCAGAGCGGCGGCACGCTCACGACCGCCGACCTGTACCTCTTCGGCGCGCTCCTCATCTGTGCCGCCGGCTACACGGAGGGCGGCCGGCTGGCCCGCGTCATGCCGGGCTGGCAGGTCATCGCCTGGGCGCTCGTGATGTGCCTGCCGCTCGCCGTGCCGGGGGCGGCCGTCGCGCTGAGCCACGAACCCGTCCACCTCACGGGGCACGCCGTCGCGGGACTGCTCTGGGTGGCCGTGGGTTCGCAGTTCGCGGGCCTGGTGGTCTGGTACCGCGGCATGGCCGTCATCGGTATCCCGAAGGCGAGCCAGCTCCAGCTGGCCCAGCCCCTGCTCACCCTGGTCTGGTCGGTGTTCCTGCTCGGCGAGGACCTCTCCCCCGCCGCGCCCCTGACCGCGGCCGCCGTGCTCGTGTGCATCGCGGTGACCCAACGGTCCCGCGGCTGAGGGTCCCCGACTCCGCGACCCGGTCCTACTCTTGAGATACGGGTCGACGAGGGACGAGGAGGTCACTCACGATGCGTGCCACCAAGGGCGACCAGCTGCGGGTGCACGGCAGGACCGTGGGCGAGCACGACCGGGTCGCCGAGATAGTCGAAGTCATGGGCCACGACGGCGAGCCGCCGTTCAAGGTCCGCTTCCAGGACGGCCACGAGGCGGTGATGTCACCGGGTCCCGACTCCGTCGTGCAGCACGAGGAGCCGGCCCCCTGATCACCGAAAGCGCCTGATCCGAACGGAAGGCCCTAGTAGTGGTCCTCGACCACCCGGGCCATGGCGCCGATGCGGTCGGCGCCCACCTCCTTCGCCGAGAAGAACACATGCCCGTTCACCTGCGGGTAGCCCTCGGCGAAGGTGAGGTGGCGGGAGAGTTCGGCCGGATCCTGCCACTCGGCGGGCTGCGCCGGATCGCCCGCCTTGTAGAGCGCCTCACCCGCGTACAGGCGCACCCCGGTCCCGCGTACGACGTCCGACCACCAGGGCACGAGCTTCGCGTAGTCCGCGGCGGCGAAGCCGATGTTCCAGTAGATCTGCGGGCAGATGTAGTCGATCCAGCGCTCGCGCACCCACTTGCGGGTGTCGGCGTGCAGGTCGTCGTAGGTCTGCACCCCGGCCCGGGTGTCCGAGCCGAGGGGGTCCGTCGCCGCGTTGCGCCACACGCCGAAGGGGCTGATCCCGAACTGGGTGCGCGGTCTGATCCGCTTCACGCTCGCGGCCATCTCGCGCACGAGCCGGTCCGTGTTGTCGCGCCGCCAGGAGGCCCGGTCGGGGAAGTTCCCGCCGTGCGCCGCGTAGGCGGCGTCGTCGTCGAAGACCTGGCCCGCGACCGGATACGGGTAGAAGTAGTCGTCCCAGTGCACGGCGTCGAGGTCGTAGCGGCGGACGGCGTCGAGCATCGCGTCCTGGACGAACTGGCGCACCTCGGGCAGGCCCGGGTTGTAGTAGAGCTTCCCGCCGTAGGGGACGACCCAGTCGGGGTGCCGGCGGGCCGGGTGCGTGGACACGAGACGGGAGAGGTCCGTGTGGTTCGCGACGCGGTAGGGGTTGAACCAGGCGTGCAGTTCGAGTCCGCGCCGGTGCGCCTCCGTCACGGCCGTGCCGAGCGGGTCCCAGCCCGGGTCCTTGCCCTGCACTCCGGTGAGGACGTCCGACCACGGCTCGTACGGGGAGGGCCACAGCGCGTCGGCCGTCGGCCGCGCCTGGAAGACCACCGCGTTCAGGTGCCTGCCCACGGCCGTGTCGAGGTGGGCGATGAGCTCCGTGAGCTGCTGAGCCGCGCTCAGGCCCGGCTTCGACGGCCAGTCCCGGTTGGCCACGGTCGCCAGCCACATGCCCCGCAGATCTCGGGCCACCGGAGCGCGGCCGGAGGCCGACGCGGCCGCGTCCCCCGCGGCGAGTCCGGTCAGCGCGGCCGCCGCCGCGACCGCGAAGCCCCTGCGTGACAAATGCCTCACACGCCCACCCCCTGGCCAACGGGCCCAGCCGTCCCGGGCCACCCAGAGGACAGCATGCCTGACCCGGCCCCTCGAGTACGGCAGGTTCCGAGTAACGTGCAGAGCCGAGGCAGGCGCCGGAACCCGGGGGTCCTGCCGGCCGGAGAACAGCGAAAGGCACGAGGTGACCGACCCTATGGGGGACATCCAGCGCGTCGGAGTGGTGGGCTGCGGCCAGATGGGAGCCGGGATCGCAGAGGTCTGCGCCCGCGCCGGTCTGGACGTCATGGTGGCGGAGACCACCGGCGAGGCCCTGGAGATCGGCCGTACCCGGCTGCACAACTCCCTCTCCAAGGCGGCCGAGCGCGGCAAGATCAGTGCCGAGGAGCTGGCTGACACCCTGGCCCGCCTGAGCTTCACCACCGACCTCGGGGAGTTCTCCGACCGGGACCTCGTCATCGAGGCCGTCGTCGAGAACGAGCAGGTCAAGACCGAGATCTTCCAGGTGCTCGACCAGGTCGTCACCCGGCAGGACGCCATCCTGGCGTCCAACACGTCCTCGATCCCGCTGGTCAAGCTGGCCGTGGCGACCTCACGCCCCGACCACGTCATCGGGATCCACTTCTTCAACCCGGCGCCCGTGCAGAAGCTCGTCGAGCTGATCCCGGCCCTCACCACCTCCGAGGGCACGATCAGCCGCGCCCAGGCCCTCGTCGAGAAGGTCCTCGGCAAGCACGCGATCCGCGCCCAGGACCGCTCGGGCTTCGTGGTCAACGCGCTGCTGATCCCGTACCTCCTCTCCGCGATCCGGATGTTCGAGTCGGGCATCGCCAGCCGCGAGGACATCGACAACGGCATGGAGCTCGGCTGCGCCCACCCGATGGGCCCGCTCAAGCTCTCCGACCTCATCGGCCTCGACACCGTCGCCTCGGTCGCCGACTCGATGTACTCGGAGTTCAAGGAGCCCCTGTACGCCGCTCCCCCGCTGCTCCAGCGGATGGTCGACGCGGGCCGTCTCGGCCGCAAGACGGGCTCGGGTTTCTACCAGTACACGTGACCGTGCGCGGTTGACTCTGCGTAATCGTGGCTTCGGGCCCGGCGCTCTTCGGAGTGCCGGGCCCGAACCATTCACACACCGTGTGCGCACCGGGCACGCATATGCCCATCGCACACTCTCCCGCCGTACCCACCAGGCGAGTTGACTTTCCGTGCGTAAGGCAACGGATCTGCCGACTACGGAAAGGAGCCGACCCGTGACCGCCGACCCCGAGCGTCCCGTGGTCCCGGAAGAACTCGCGGAGTTACGCCGCAGCCTCGATGTGGGTCTCGCCCGCGTCGACGGCAAGCTGGCGTTGCTCACCCAGCGCGATGAACAGAGCGTCAAGGACCAAGACGATCTGAGCACCCGGGTCACCGCACTGGAGCACACCCGATGGCCACTGCAGGCCGTCGCCGCGACCACCGCGGCCGGCGCCCTCGCCGTTGCCGTCTGGCAGGCGTTCGGACGCTAGAGCCTCTCGTCCGGGTCAGGCCGGGGTGTCCTGCCCCAGCCTGAGATGGTGCAGCATCAGCAGCGCGGCCGCCATGTTGGCGGCCGGGACCTCACCGCGGGCGACCATGTCGGGGACCAGTTTGAGAGGGACCCACTCCCTGCGGTCCGACTCGAAGTCGTCCTCGGGATGGCCGACGTACGAACCCTCCTCGGCCCAGTAGACGTGGTGCCTGGCGTCTTCGAGACCGTTGGACGGCTCCACGCTCATCAGATGCCGTAACGGTCCCGGCCGCCAGCCGGTCTCCTCCTCCAGTTCCCTGGCGGCCGCGGCGGCGATGTCCTCGCCGTCGTCGACCACCCCCGCCGGAAGTTCCCAGCCCCAGCTGTCGGTGATGAAGCGGTGCCGCCACAGGAGCAGCACCTCGTTGGCGTCGTTGACCACGGTGGCCACGGCGACGGGCCGCAGCCGTATGACGAAGTGGTCGAGATGCCGGCCGTCCGGGAGCTCGACATCCGCGAGATTGACCCGGAACCAGCGATTTTCATACACAGTCTGTTCGTTCTGTTTCGTCCACTGCACGGTTCTGCCACCTTCCGCCGAGTTAGATGGCAATATCCCAGCAGCGGGGCGTGAGAGAGCGGTGCAGGGCGGGCTCAGAGCGGTACGCGCAGTGCCCCGTCGATGAGTTCGGCGGCCTCGGCCGTGCCGGCGCAGCCGTTGCGCACCAGGTGTTCGCGTACCGCCCGGAGTCTGTCGCGCAGCCGCTGCGACTCCATTCCCCGTGCCTGTTCGGCCATCTCCACGGCGATCGCGACGGCCTTCTCGGCGTTGCCCTGTCTCAGCTCGATCTGGCTGAGCATGGCCAGGCGGTGCACCCGCCCCCGGTCGTGTGCGGGGTTGTGCACGGCCGCTGCCGCGTGCTCACGCGCCGAGGCGAGGTCGCCGAGGCTCAACAGGGCCTCCGCCACCTGCACGTTGACGAGTCCGGGCTGGACATAGCCCGTCTCGTCCGGTTCGTGGCCGCGCCGGATGCGGTCGGCGGCCGACTCGGCACGCCGGATGCAGGACAGGGCACCGGTGCCGTCACCGAGGTGTGCGTACGCCTTCGCCTGCATCGCGTACAGATCCGATGCGAGCGCCGGGGTGATGTGCCGTCCCGCGGCCCGCAGCGCGGCCTCCGCGAAGGCCACCGACTGCCGGTACTGGCGCATGTGGAGCGACTGGTTGACCAGAAGGGCGATGACATAGGCGCCGAGACCGCGGTCCCCGCTCGCCTTGGCGAGGCGCAGGGCCTGGTGGAAGTAGCGCTGGGCGAGACCGTGCGCGTCGGAGTCGTAGGCGCAGATGCCCGCGATGGCGACCAACCCGCCGGTGGCGCGGTGCAGTTGGCGGCCCGTGTCATCGGTGTAGCTGCCGCGCAGCAGGGGCGCCGCCTCGGTGTTGAGGAAGCCGACGATGCGGGTGCGCGTCGCGATGCCGCCGGCCTTGCGGTACATCTGCTCGTAGTGCGTGCGGGCCGAGCGCATCATCTCCAGGTCGGCGGCGCTGACCCGATGGCGTCCACCGCGCGACACGTCGGTGTCCTCAGGCGGGTTCTCCCACTCCCATACGGGCATCACGGCCGGTGTCCCGGTGACGGCGGGGGCGCCCAGTATGTGGGGCCGCTGCTGTTCGTCCGAGCGCCACAGGGCGGTGGCCCGCTCGACGAATCCGGACAGGCTCTGGCCGTGTGGACTGGCCGGTTCGCCGGGCACACCCAGGCCTATGTCGTCGAGGGTGACGGGGCGGTGCAGGCGGCCGGCCAGGACCTCGCAGATCAGGTCGGGCACCTGGCCACGCGGCCGCTGACCCTTCAACCACCGTGCCACGGCGGTGTGTTCGTAACGCAGGGCGAGTCCCCTGGCGCGGCCCGCCTGGTTCACATGTGCGGCGAGGCCCGCATGGGAGATCCCGGCCTCGTCGAGGATCGCGTCGAGCAAAGTGTTGGGCTGCATGGAGGCCCTCCGGTGGCTCGGTGCCGTCAGCCTAGTGGAACGGGCTTCACACGGGGTGTGAACGGAGTGCCCGAATCCGGGCGGTGCGCACTCTTTTGTGGCGTGATGCAACTCGATTGACTGAACTGCCTCGTAAGAGGCCGGCCGGGCCGCCTGCTCCCCCTCGTACAGTGCGGCGGCCCGTTTCGCGCCGTCCGACCGGCCGCCTGCCCGACAACTCCGTGGCCGGGCGGACGGCGCGCCCCGGGGCGCGGGAGCCCCCGGGGTCAGGTCACGCGGTGGCACCGTTCACTTGGCGGCGCTGTGGACGCGGGGCTCCCCGTGCTGCAAGGGGACTCGCCTACGGTCGTTGCGCAGGACCAGGAGCGCAGCGTCGTCGGCCGGCAACCCGCCCGTGTGGCGCAGGAGTTGGGTGTACACGGTGCGGATGACGGCCTTGGGGACGAGCGGCTGGACGCGCACGGCCTCGGCGAGTGCGGCGGCCAGCGGGAAGAACCGGCCGCGGGCGTCCCGCGCGTCCTCGAGCCCGTCGGTGTGGAGCAGCAGCCCCTCCCCGGGCAGGAGCCGCCCGCAGGCGACGACGGGCAGTTCGGCCGGGAGCGGGAACGGGCCGAGCGGCGGCAGGGGTTCACCCCCCACGACCAACTCGGCACAGCCACGCGGCACAGCAGCGGGACCCACGTGACTGCGCAGCAGATACGGCCACGGGTGCCCGCAGTTGAGCGCGAGCACCTCTCCGTCCTGCCGGATCTCCAGGAGCAGTACGGTGACGAACTCCTCCGCGACCGGACTGACCGGATCGGCGCCGCCCGCCGCCGGGTGTTCGTCCCGCGACCGCTCGCGCAGATGCCGCGCCATGGCCCGCTCGAGTCGCCTCAGTACGCAGCCCAGTTCGGCCTCGTCGTGCGCGGCCTCGCGGAAGCTGCCGAGGACGGCGGCGACGGTCGCGAGTGCGTCGAGACCGTGCCCACGGACGTCCCCCATGACGACCCGCACGCCGTGGTCGGTGGCGATGACCTCGTAGAGATCGCCGCCCACGGTGGCGCCCCGGTCGGCAGAGAGCTGTCCCGCGGCGATGGCCAGGCCGTCGATGCGAGGCGGCAGCGGACGCAGCAGCACGTTCTGTGCGGCCCCCGCGATTCTGCGCGGCTGCCGCAGTTCGCGCTGGAGGCCGCGCCGCACATGGAGGATCAGACCCGTGCCGACGGCGAAGAAGACGGCGCTCGACGCGATGCGCGCACCGAGTCCGGTCTGCTGAGCGAGCGGGCAGGCCAGCTTGAAGGTGATCGCCACGGCGCCCCAGGCCGTGGGCAGCGCGAGGTCGAGCGCGCGGCGCACCCGTGGCGTGCGGCGACGGGAGGGCGTCCTGTGACGGATACGGATCATGCCGACGGCCTCCCTAAGGCCCAGCTCGGCGCGGTAGGCCCGGCGGACCGGAACGATTCTGTCCACCGCCTGCCCGGAGAGGATCAGATCGCCCACACTTGTCACCCGAACGAGTGAGCAACCCTCAGAAAGGGCGCATTTATGCGCGCCTCAAAGAGGCGCGGGGAACTGCGCGACCAGCCACGGAATACCCGCAGCCGACGTCACGCAGCTCCCCGCAACACAGAGAAACCGCTGAAACGGCGGAGCCTCACGCTCCGCGCAACACGGCCCCCGTGCGCTCGGCGGCCAGCGCCACCGCCGCGTCGCGGGCCGCGGAGGCCTCGTCGACGGTCAGCGTGCGGTCGGCGGCACGGAAGCGCAGCGCGTACGCGAGGGACTTGCGGCCCTCGCCGAGCTGCTCACCCGTGAACACGTCGAACAGGCGGAGGGACTCCAGGAGTTCACCCGCCCCCTCGCGCAGCGCCTGCTCCACGTCGGCGGCCGGCACCGAGGCGTCGACGACGAGCGCGACGTCCTGCGTGGCCACGGGGAACGTGGAGATCCGCGGCGCCTGGAGCGCCCCGGTGCCGGCCCGCTCGACGCGGTCGAGGTCGACCTCCATGGCGCAGCTGCGCTCGGGCAGGTGCAGCGCCTTGATGACGCGCGGGTGCAGCTCACCGGCGTGGCCGACGAGCGTCTCGACGCCGTCCACCACGGCGAACAGCGCGGCGCACCGGCCCGGGTGCCAGGGTGCGTGCTGGTCGCCGCGCACGATCAGCTCGACACCGGCCTCGCGGGCGAGGGTGCGGGCCGCCTCGACGGCGTCCGCCCAGTCGGCCGGCCGGCCGTTGCCCCACCAGCCGGCCTGCTCGCGGGCGCCCGTGAGGACGACCGCGGCGTGGCGCGGCTGGGGCGGCAGCGCGGCGTCGAGGCCGGCGATCTCCTCGTCGGTGGGACGCCGGTCGACGGGCAGCCGTACGGCCTGCGGCTCGTCACCGGTCGGCCGGAAGACCAGACCGGTCTCGAACAGCGCCAGGTCGTGCGAGCCACGGCCGTCGTTGCGGCGCAGCGCCTCCAGGAGGCCCGGCAGCAGCGTCGTACGGAGCGCGGGCTCCTCGTCGGAGAGCGGGTTGACCAGCTTGACCGTGGTGCGGCGCGGGTCGCCCTCCTCGATGCCGAGCTTGCCGAGCGTCTCGTCGCTGATGAACGGGTAGTTCAGCGCCTCGACGTAACCGGCACCGGCCAGCGCGCGGCCCACGCGGCGGTGCAGGCGCTGGCGCTCGGTCAGGCCGCGGCCCGCCGGGGGCCTCGGCAGCGTCGAGGGCAGGTTCTCGTAGCCCTCGAGCCGGATGACCTCTTCGGCCAGGTCGTTCGCCTCGGTCAGGTCGGGACGCCAGGACGGCACGGTGACCGTCAGCTTGTCCTGGCCGTAGACGTCACAGCCGACCTCCTGGAGGCGGCGCACCACGGTCTCGCGGCCGTACGTGACGCCCGCGACCTTGTCGGGGTGGTTCGCCGGGAGCGTGATCGTGTGCGGCGCGGAGGGCGCGATGACCTCGGTGACGCCGGGGTCCGCGGTGCCGCCCGCGAGGAGCACGAGGAGGTCGACGGTGCGCTGGGCCGCGGCGGACGCGGCTTCCGGGTCGACGCCCCGCTCGAAGCGCTTGGACGCCTCGGAGGACAGCTTGTGGCGGCGCGCGGTGCGGGCGATCGGGACGGGGTCGAAGTGCGCGGCCTCGATGACGACGTCGGTGGTCCCGGCGTCGGCGCCGTGGTCGGCGATCTCCGTGTTGGCGCCGCCCATGACGCCCGCGAGGCCGATGGGGCCACGGTCGTCGGTGATCACCAGGTCTTCGGCGTCGAGCACGCGCTTGGCGCCGTCGAGGGTGGTGAACTTCTCGCCCTGCTCGGCCCGGCGCACGCCGATCGTGCCCTGGACGAGGGAGCGGTCGTAGGCGTGCAGCGGCTGGCCGAGCTCCAGCATCACGTAGTTGGTGATGTCGACGGCGAGCGAGATCGGGCGCATGCCCGCCTTCTGCAGCCGGCGCTGGAGCCAGATCGGGGAGCGGGCCTCGGGGTCGAGACCGGTGACGGTGCGCGCGGTGAAGCGGTCACAGCCGGCCGGATCGGAGATCTGGACCGGGTAGCCCTTGCTGTTCGGCGCGGGCACGTCGAGGAGCGCCGGGTCGCGCAGCGGGAGGCCGTACGCGATGGCGGCCTCGCGGGCGACGCCGCGCAGGGACAGGCAGTCGCCGCGGTTCGCGGTGACGGCGATGTCGAGGACCTCGTCGACGAGCTGGAGGAGCTCGATCGCGTCGGTGCCGACCTCGTGCTCGGGCGGCAGCACGATGATGCCGCCGGAGCCGTCGTCGCCCATGCCCAGCTCGTCGCCGGAGCAGATCATGCCGTGCGACGTCCTGCCGTACGTCTTGCGCGCGGCGATCGCGAAGTCACCGGGCAGCACGGCGCCCGGCAGGACCACGACGACCTTGTCGCCGACGGCGAAGTTACGGGCGCCGCAGACGATCTCCTGCGGCTCGCCGGTGCCGTTGGCCTGACCGACGTCGACGGTGCAGAAGCGGATGGGCTTCTTGAAGCCCTCCAGCTCCTCGATGGTCAGCACCTGACCGACGACGAGGGGGCCCTTGAGGCCGGCGCCGAGCTGCTCGACGGTCTCGACCTCAAGGCCGGTGGCGACGAGCTTCTCCTGCAGGTCACGGCCGGTCTCGGTGGCGGGGAGATCGACGTACTCCCGCAGCCAGGAAAGCGGGATACGCATCAGATCTCCATCCCGAACGGCCGGGTGAACCGGATGTCACCCTCGACCATGTCTCGCATGTCTTCGACGTTGTGGCGGAACATCAGCATCCGCTCGATGCCGAACCCGAAGGCGAATCCGCTGTACTTCTCGGGGTCGATGCCCGCGGCGGTCAGCACCTTGGGGTTGACCATGCCGCAGCCGCCGAGCTCGATCCAGCCCTCGGAGGAGCAGGTGCGGCACGGCCGGTCCGGGTTGCCGACGGACTCGCCGCGGCACACGTAGCAGACCATGTCCATCTCGGCGGACGGCTCGGTGAACGGGAAGAAGTTCGGGCGCAGGCGGGTCTTCATGCCCGCGCCGAAGAGCGCCTGGACCATGTGGTCGAGGGTGCCCTTGAGGTCCGACATCGTCAGGCCCTCGTCGATGGCCAGCAGCTCGACCTGCATGAACACCGGGGTGTGCGTGGCGTCCAGCTCGTCGGAGCGGTAGACGCGGCCCGGGCAGATCACGTAGACCGGCGGCTCACGGTCGAGCATCGACCGGACCTGCACGGGGGACGTGTGGGTGCGCAGGACGACGTTCGACTCCATCTCGCGGCCCTTGGGCCCCTCGATGAAGAACGTGTCCTGCATACCCCGCGCCGGGTGGTCGGGGCCGATGTTCAGGGCGTCGAAGTTGAACCACTCCGCCTCGACCTCGGGGCCCTCGGCGACCTCGTAGCCCATGGCCACGAAGACGTCCTCGATACGCTCCGAGAGCGTGGTCAGGGGGTGGCGGGCGCCGGCCGGGACCCGGTCGTAGGGCAGTGTGACGTCCACGGCCTCCTCGACCAGGACGCGCGCGTCGCGCTCGGCCTCGAGCTCCGTCTGGCGGGCGGCGAGCGCCTTGCTGACGGCACCGCGGGCCATGCCGACACGCTTGCCTGCCTCGGCCTTGGCGTGCGGGGGCAGGGCCCCGATCTCGCGGTTGGCGAGCGACAGGGGCGAGGTGCCGCCGGTGTGGGCGACCTTGGCCTCCTGGAGCGCGTCGAGGGAGTCCGCGGCCGCGAAGGCGGCGAGCGCCTCGTCCCGCATGCGCTCGATCTCTTCCGGTTTCAAGGCCTCGACCTCAACAGGGTCGTACGACTTATTCGGTGCCGACATCTCTTCCCGTGCTTCCGGTTGGTTTGGCGGATGGTCCCCGTCCACGACTCGGAGACGATTCGTCTCAGGATTGGGACGCAAAGTGCCAAAGACCGAGTCTAACGGGGGTGGGGTGTGCCGATGCGCCCGTGGGTGCCCGCTCAGGCGTTCAGATACGCCGGGGCCCCCACGGGCAACGTAAATCGGAACTGGGCGCCGCCGCGGGACGCGCGGCCGACCGTGATGGTCCCGCCGTGGGCCTCGACGATGCCCTTGACGATGTACAGGCCGAGTCCGGTGCCGCCGCGCTTGCTGCCCCGCCAGAAGCGGGTGAAGACGCGCTTCATGGACTCCTCCGGGATGCCGGGGCCCTCGTCGCTCACGGTGACCGACGTGCCGGCGCACTCCCGCTCGCGGGGTGATGCCGAGGGCATGACCTCGATGGTGACGGTTCCCTCGCCGTGGCGCACGGCATTTTCCAGGAGGTTGCTGAGCACCTGGTCGATCTTGTCCGGGTCGGCCCAGAGATCGGGCAGCGGCTGCTCCACCCGTACGAGGAAGCGGTCGGCCGGCTGTCCTGAGGCGACGTGGGCCTGGACGTGGCGGCCCACGGCGGCGCCGATGTCGACGGGCTGGCGTCGCACTTCGAGGCGGCCGGAGTCGATGCGCGAGATGTCGAGGAGTTCGGCGATGAGCCGCGTGACGCGGTTCGCGTCGGCGTCGACGGTCTCCAGCATCAGCTTCTTCTGGTCGTCGGTGAACCGCTCCCACTTCGCCAGCAAGGTCGCGGTGAAGCCCTTCACCGAGGTGAGGGGCGAGCGCAGCTCGTGGGCGACGGTCGCGATCAGCTCGGCGTGGCTGCGCTCGGTGCGGCGGCGGGCCTCGGTGTCGCGCAGGGAGACGACGACGCGGCGGACGGGCCCGGTGGGCGCGGTGCGGACATAGCGCGCGGAGACGAGGACCTCTCGCCCGCCGGGCAACAGCAGATTGCGCTCGGGCTGTCCGACGCGGGTGGCGAGGCCGCCGTACGGGTCGGTCAGCTGCCACCAGCGGCGCCCTTCGAGGTCCTCTAAGGGGAGCGCGCGCTCCAGGGGGTGGCCGAGGGCGTCGGCGGCGGGGACCGCGGTGATGCGGACGGCCGCCGCGTTGAAACAGATGACGTGCCCGGTCTCGTCGGCGACGACGAGTCCGTCGGGCAGGTCGTCCGGGTGAAGGCCGCTGTCGGCGAGGGTGGTGAGGTCGTCGGGGCCGCGTCGGGGCGCGGGCCGGCGCAGGGTGTCCTGTGCCCCCGGTGCTCTGCTCGTGCCGACGCTCATATCCCCGTATCCCGCCTCTCGGAAGGGCGCTGTGGCTTCCGAGCTCGCCACACTACTAGCTGGGGGTGACGGAGCGGCACCCTCCCGGGGCTCGCTGTGCACGCGCGGAGGCGTACAGGCAGACGGCGGCCGCCGTGGCGAGGTTCAGGCTCTCGGCCTTGCCGTGGATGGGGACCCGTACGACGGCGTCGGCGAGCTCGCGGGTCTCCTCCGGGAGCCCCCAGGCCTCGTTGCCGAAGATCCAGGCGGTGGGGGTGCCCATGGTGCCGCGGTCGAGCTCGGTGTCGAGGTCGTGCTCGCCCGCGCCGTCGGCGGCGAGGATGCGTACGCCCGCGTCCTTGAGCCCCTGTACGGCCCGCTCCACGGGTACGCCGACGGCGACCGGCAGGTGGAACAGCGAACCGACGGACGCCCGCACGGACTTGGGGTTGTAGAGGTCGACGGACGCGTCGGTCAGGACGACGGCGTCGGCGCCCGCGGCGTCGGCGCAGCGCAGGACGGTGCCGGCGTTGCCGGGGTCGCGGACGTTGGCGAGGACCGCGACGAGCTTGGGGCGGGCGGCGAGGACGTCCTCGAAGGGGGTGTCCAGGAAGCGGCAGACCCCGACGAGGCCCTGCGGGGTGACGGTCGTCGAGATGTCGGCGATGACGTCCTCGTCGGCGAGGTGCACCCGGGCGCCGGCGTCGCGCGCCAGGGCGACGATGTCGGCGTAGCGCTCGGCGGCGTCGGGGGTGGCGAACAGCTCGACGAGGGTGTCCGCGTGCCCGGCGGCCTCCCGCACGGCCTGCGGCCCCTCGGCCAGGAACAGCCGCTCCTTGCCCCGGAAGTTCCGCTTGGCAAGCCGCCGCGCGGCACTCACGCGGGACGACTTAGGGGAGATCAACTCGGGGGCGGTCATGAACTCACCTTCGGGGGGCGGGGATTGAAAGGGGGCGGGATACAGCGCCCCGTCAGGGGCGCGGGGAACTGCGCGACAAGCCCCCACCGCCCGCAGATGACAACGGACGCACTCGGACCCGCAAACCCAGTGGGCTTGCGGGTCCGAAAAGCATCCGGCTGAAAGCGGAGCGTCACGCAGCCTTGGGCGCGTTCACGTCGGCCGGCAGGGCCTTCTGCGCGACCTCGACGAGCGCGGCGAACGCGTTCGAGTCGTTGACGGCCAGCTCGGCGAGGATCTTGCGGTCCACCTCGATGTTGGCGGCCTTCAGACCCTGGATGAGGCGGTTGTACGTCATGCCGTTCTGGCGGGCAGCGGCGTTGATGCGCTGGATCCACAGCTGACGGAAGTCGCCCTTGCGCTTCTTGCGGTCGTTGTAGTTGTAGACCAGGGAGTGGGTGACCTGCTCCTTGGCCTTGCGGTACAGGCGCGACCGCTGGCCGCGGTAACCGCTGGCCGCCTCGAGGATCGCCCGACGCTTCTTGTGGGCGTTTACTGCCCGCTTGACGCGTGCCACTTGTTAACTCCTTGTAGCGGGGCCGTGGTTGGACTCACACGGCCCGAATTCGATTGGGTCCCGGTCAAAGCTCCGGCGCGCTGCTGCGCGCCGGGACTCACTTGCCGAGAAGCTTCTTGATCTTCTTGGCGTCGCCCGGGGCCAGCTCGACCGTGCCGGTGAGGCGGCGCGTCACGCGGGACGACTTGTGCTCGAGCAGGTGGCGCTTGCCGGCGCGCTCACGGAGCACCTTGCCGGAGCCGGTGATCTTGAAGCGCTTGCTGGCACCGCTGTGCGTCTTGTTCTTCGGCATAGCGCCGTTCTCTCCTCGTCAGTGGCGTTCCCTGCCGGTCCGGGGCGCGGACCGGCATACGGAACGTCCAGATGTATCGGTTGGCATCCGGATCCGTACGGGCTGTACGGGCCGGATCAGGCCTCGGCGGAAGCCTCGGCCGGAGCTTCCTCGGCAGGGGCCTCGGCGGCGGTCTCCGCGGAGACCTCCTCGGAAGCCTCGGCGGCATCGTCGCTGGCCCGCTGCGTGCGACCGTGCGTCGGCTGCGCCTTCTGCTCGGCCTTGCGGGCCTCCTGGGCCTCGCGAGCCTCGGCCATGGCCTCGGTCTTCTTCTTGTGCGGACCCAGAACCATGATCATGTTCCGGCCGTCCTGCTTCGGGTTCGACTCGATGAACCCGAGGTCCTCGACGTCCGAAGCGAGACGCTGCAGCAGTCGGTAGCCGAGTTCCGGCCTGGACTGCTCGCGACCACGGAACATGATCGTGATCTTGACCTTGTCGCCCTGCTTGAGGAACCGGACGACGTGACCCTTCTTGGTGTCATAGTCGTGCGGGTCGATCTTCGGCCGGAGCTTCATCTCCTTGATGACCGTGTGCGCCTGGTTCTTGCGCGCTTCACGGGCCTTCATGGCCGACTCGTACTTGAACTTGCCGTAGTCCATGAGCTTGCAGACAGGCGGACGGGCTGTCGCCGCCACCTCGACCAGGTCGAGGTCGTACTCCTGAGCAAGCTCAAGGGCCTTGGCAAGCGGAACAATCCCGACCTGCTCGCCGCTGGGACCGACAAGTCGCACTTCGGGAACGCGAATCCGGTCGTTGATGCGGGGCTCGGCGCTGATGGATCCTCCTCGGTAGCACCACACGACGGTCTGGCGGACCGCCGCGTAACGTCTGTTTTCGTAGTACCAACCGCGCCGAAACACAAAAAATGCCCCGGGACGGTACACAGGCGGGGCTCCAAGGACTACCGGAGCACCGTCGCGTATCACCGCGGGGCGCACATCGGACGGCTCCATCGTCCGTACGGAACGATGGGGACCGTCTGACCGGTGACCCGCCGCCCCTCAGGAGCGGCCAGGTGGGAGATCGGAGCCTCCACTTGTGGGCCGGTCACTCAAGCCAGTGGCATTCGTGTCCGGCCGGTCGTTACACAAGGTTAGCAGCTCCCGGGGGGTGGGCCCAACCGGGTGCGCGGGCGGCATATCGTGGGGCACATGAATGACGCCACCCCCGCTGCCGAAAACACCGACTACGACGCCCTGACCCGGGACATCGCCGAGGTCCCCGCCGTCGAGGTGATCGTGACGGTCGCGGTCAACCTGATGAGCGCCGCCGCGGTGAAGCTCGGCCTCACCGAGGAGGGCGACGCCCACAAGGACCTCGACGAGGCCCGCAAGCTCGTGCACGCCCTCGCCGGTCTGCTCGACGCGAGCACGACGGAGATCAGCTCGTTCCACGCGGCGCCGCTGCGCGACGGTCTGAAGTCGCTGCAGCTGGCGTTCCGCGAGGCGTCCTTCGTGCCGGACGAGCCGGGCCAGGGCCCGGGCGAGAAGTACACGGGTCCGGTCTACGGCTGACCGTTCCCGCACGTCACGCGCGGACGTACAGGGGCTCGCCGGGTGGCGTGGTCTCGGCCGGCAGAAGTGCCAGGTCGAGGCCCCGCACCAGGCGGGCCCTCAGTGTTTCGTCGGCGGCGATGCGCCCGGCGACGGCGCGGGCGGTCTCCGCGGGGGTGGCCGACGGGTCGATCACGAGCGCGAGGATTCCGTCGGCGCTGCCGGGGCCCAGGTGGGCGCGGAGCACTCCGGGCTCGGCGGCGACGGCGGCGCGGATCGCCTCCGTGACGGCCGGGTCGGCGAGGGGGTCGGCACTGGTGCGGCCCTCGTTCGCGGCGCGCAGGGCGGCGCCACTGAGCTCGTAGGCGACCGGGCCCGCGAGGTCGATGACGACGGTGTCGGCCTGCTCGTGCGCGGCGGCCTGGAGCGCCTGGTGCAGGGGTACGGCGACGGGTCGGGCCTCGGGGTCCCACAGGGCGAGGGCCGCGGTGGAGGTGAACGCGGGCAGGGCCTTGCGGTCGCCGGCCTTGAGGGTGGGCACGGCCATGTCGCTGGTCTTCTCGCGGCGCAGCCCGTTCTCGTCCTCCTCGACTTCGCCGAGGACGGCGACGATGGGGACGAGGAGCCGGGCTTCCTTGAGTGCCGCGAGGACCGGGTCGTGCGCCGTGCGGTCCTCGGCCCATGCGGCCAGGGCCGCGCTCAGGCGCGGGTCCGCGGAGCCGTCGTCGTCGGAGAAGCCGGGGTCGGGAATGTTCTTGTTCGCCACGTTCACGACCCTACCGACCGGGCGACGCGAGGTTCTCAGCGGACCCTGAGCCTGGTCATACGGTGCGCACAGGGCCGGCGCCGAGCATCCGGGCATGGACCGGAACGGACTCGCGGCGTGCGCCGCCCTTCTCACGGGAACACTCGTGGCGACCCTCATAGGCTGCTCGCCGGGCGAGCCGGGGCAGCCGGTTCCGGTCGCCGCGACGGCGTCGGCGTCCCCTTCGAGGGAGGCGTCCGCATCCGCAGCCGGCAAGGAGGCCCTGGTGGACCGTGACGACGCCCTCGCGAAGGCACTGAAGCCCCTGCTCGACGACGACGGTGACGCGCGGGTCTCCGTGGCCGTGGCGGCGCTCGACGGATCCGTGGACGGCGCCGCGTACGACGGCGGGTCCGCGTTCGACACCGCGAGCATCGTCAAGGTCGACATCCTCGCGGCGCTGCTGCTGCGGGCGCAGGACGCGGGGCGGGTGCTGACCTCCCAGGAGCGGGCGAACGCGACGGCGATGATCGAGAACAGTGACAACGCGTCCGCGACGGCCCTGTGGGAGGCGATCGGCGGCGCGGAGGGGCTCGACGCGGCGAACCTGACGTTGGGGCTGACCGGGACGAGGGCGGGCGCGGGCGGCGAGTGGGGGCTCACGCAGACGACAGCTGCGGATCAACTGACGCTGCTGCGGGCCGTGTTCGGCCCGGATGACGCGGACTCGGGGCTGAGCGGGGCGTCGCGTGCGTACGTCGCCGGTCTGATGGAGCGGACGGCGGCGGACCAGCGGTGGGGGGTGTCGGCGGCGGCGGACTCCGCGTCCGTATGCGCGCTGAAGAACGGGTGGCTGCCGCGCAGCACGACCGGACTGTGGGACATCAACAGCGTGGGGCGGGTGACCGTCGGCGGGAAGCCGTATCTGGTGTCGGTGCTCTCCGACGGCAATGCGGCCAAGGAGGCGGGGGTGGCGCTGGTCGAGGGCGTCGCGAAGGCCGCCGTCGCCGTGCTCACCGGCTGAGGCTCGGCGGGCCGGCAGGTCAGTGGGCGGTGCGGCGGCCGCGCCACAGGTAGACGGCGGCCGCGAGGAGTACGACGCCGAGACCGCCGGCGACGGGGCCCACCCAGCCGGTGGAGCCGTCGCCGTCGGGGCTGTCGGGGCCCTTGCCGAAGAACTTCTCCGAGTAGGTGGCGGGGCGCACGCCCTTGGGCTTGAGGGAGTCGCCCTTGCGGATCGCGGCGGCCGGGTCGATGAAGCCGAAGCCGAGGGAGTCGTCGCGGCCGCCGGAGGGGGCGTCGCGGGCGGTGTCCTCCAGGAGCTGCTTGATCTGCGCGGGCGCGAGCCCCGGGTGGGCGGCGCGGATCAGGGCGACGGCGCCGGAGACGAAGGCGGAGGCGGCGCTGGTGCCCCAGCCCGAGTAGTACGTGCGGTCGGGGTCGGCGATCGCGATGGCGTTGCCGGGGGCGCTGACCGTGGCGTACCAGCGGCGCGTGGAGAAGGGGGCGCGGTGGAGGTAGCGGTCGACGGCGGTGGCCGTGATCACTCCGGGGTACGCGGCCGGGTAGGAGATGTGGTCGCCTTTTTTGCCGCCGTTGCCCGCCGAGGCGACGACGACGGAGCCCTTCTTCAGGGCGTACTGGACGGCGGCGTCCTCGGTGGCCTCGGGGTGGGCGGTGGCGGAGTCGTCGCCGAGGGAGAGGTTGATGACGTCGGCGCCGTGGTCGGCGGCCCAGCGGATGCCGTCGGCGAGTGCGTTGCCCCGCGAGGAGCGGGCTTCCTTGCGGGCCGGGTCGCCGTCCTCGAGGATCACGCGGACGGGCTGGATCTTCGCCTCGGGGGCGATGCCGAGTACGCCGTCGTCGCCGCCGGGGCCGTGGCCGTGACCGGCGATGATGCCGGCCATGGCGGTGCCGTGCCGGGCCCAGGAGCGGTCGCCCCTCTTGGCGCCGAAGCCGACGAAGTCCTTGGTGGGCAGGACGTTGCCCTTGAGGTCGGGGTGGGTGTCGTCCACGCCGGTGTCGAGGACGGCGACCGTGATGCCCTTGCCCTTGGTCGTGCGCCAGGCCTCTTCGGTGTGCATGGCGTCCAGGCCCCATTGCTGGGCGCGGATGGAGTCGGCGTGGGCGGTGGCCGACGGGAGCAGCGCGAGGGCCGCGGCGGCGGTGAGCGCGGTGGCGGCGTTCCGCCAGGCGGCGGCCGTGCGGGTCATGACGGCTCCTCGGTGGCCTTGGCGACGGCGGCACGCAGGCTTCGTTCGACGCGGTCGGCGATGCCCTGTGCCTCGAAGCCGAGGCCGGCCTGCGCGGGGGTCGTGACGCTGCCGGACTTCATGGCCTCGGCGGCGGGCTGCGGGTCGGTGACGGTACGGGCGTCGGCGAAGCCGGAGACGGCGTAGGCGACGACGGGGGCGTCGGTGAGGACGGAGATGGTCCAGGAGGCGCGCTGGGCGTCGCCGAAGCCGGCGGCGAGGGTGCCCTCGGCCGCGTACGGGCGGGGCATGAGGTCGGTCCTGCGGTCGAGGCCGTCCTCGGTGAAGCGGGTGCGCAGCGCCTTCATGGCCTCGGTGTCCGCCTTGGTGAACAGCAGGCCGACGGTGGTGACATGGCTGCGGGTGGCGTCGGTGTAGGTGGCGCGCAGCAGGCGCAGACAGCCGGCGGGCCTGAGAGCCCTCTGCAGCAGCGGGTCGAAGGCGTTCTCGCAGGTGCTGTCCGGGGCGACGGCGATGCGTGTCCAGGTCCGGTCGGCGCCGCCGGGTCCCGCTCCGTCGCCCTTGACGACGGGCGGGAAGAGCCGGTCGACGGGGATGCTGTGCCACAGGGTGCCCGCGGCGGCGTACGAGCTGGGCGAACCGATGCTGCTGCCGCTGTCCCCGGTCAGCCAACTCCCGGTCGCCGCACCGCCGATGAGGCCGAGCCCGAGCACGGCGCACGCCGCGGCGGCCACGACGCGGGGCCGCATTCCGGAGCCGACGGGGTGCAGGCGGGTGGTGCTGTCGTCGTAGGAGGCGGGGCGGTTGGAGAACATGAAGGGGCGCCCGGCGCCGGGTCCCGGGGTGAGGTCGACGGCCCCGACGGAGCGCCGGGTTCCGGCGGGGGGCTCGCCCGGAATGCGCGGGGGCGCGGCGGGCCGGGGGACGGTGGTGGGCTGTTCGCCGGGGGCGGGCGGTGGCGTCGAAGGGCGGCGCGGGACCGCAGCTCCGGGGGACGCGGCGGGACGGGGTTCAGGCGTGCCGTCGGCGTTCCGCGCGGCGGTGTCCCTGATCGGGCGCAGCCGGGTCGTGGTCTCCGTCGGGCGCTCGGGCGGCAGGGGGCCGGGGTGCGCGGGCCGGCCGGAAACGGGGGCCGCGGGGGCGCCCGGCACGGGCGGGGTGTCCGGGAAGCGGGCCGAGGCCGGGGGCGGCGGAGGCGTGTGGTCCGGCGCCGGGGTGTGCGCGGGGCGCGGGGGTATCGGCGCGTCCGGGCCGGCGGGGTCCGCGGCCAACTCGTCGCGCTGCGTGGGCGGCTGGGAGGGGCGCGGCGGGATCGGCGCGCGGCGCGCGTGCGTGTTCATGCCTCCCCGTTTCGGTCCCGTGCTCGTCCTTGCGTGCGCGTCACTCTACGGGCTGACGCGGCTTCGCAGGGAACCCGTATCGCAGGTCAGGACGATCTGCCCGGATCCTCCCCCTACCCCGCGGTAATCGTGTCTGGCAGGCTTCGGTCATGACACCGCGCGCAGCCGACAGGGCCCGCTACGACCGGGCCACCGCTCATCTCGACGCCCCGGTCGCGATCGTCGATCTGGACGCGTTCGACGCCAACGCGGACGACCTTGTGCGGCGCGCGGGCGGGAAGCCGATCCGGGTCGCCAGCAAGTCCGTGCGCTGCCGCGCGCTGCTCGAACGGGTGCTGGCCAGGGACGGTTTCGCCGGGATCATGTCGTTCACCCTCGCGGAGTCCCTGTGGCTGGCCCGGTCCGGTTTCGAGGACGTCCTGCTCGCCTATCCGTCCGCGGACCGGGCCGGTTTCGCGGAGCTCGCGCACGATCCGAAGCTGGCGGCGGCGGTCACGGTCATGGTCGACGACCCGGCGCAGCTGCGGCTGATCGACGACGCGCGGGACGGCGGGCGCGAGGAGGTCAGGGTCTGTCTGGAACTCGACACCTCGTGGCAGGTGCTCGGCGGGCGCGTGCGGGTCGGCGCCCGCCGCTCCCCGCTCCGCTCCCCCGCCCAAGTCGCCGACATGGCGCGCTCCGTGGCCCGCCGGCCCGGGTTCCGGCTGGTGGGTGTGATGGCGTACGAGGGTCACATCGCGGGCGTCGGGGACGCGGTCGCGGGGCGTGCGGTGCGGTCGCGGGCGATCCGGCTGATGCAGGCGGCGGCCCGTAAGGAGCTGGCGGTCAGGCGGGCCGAGGTGGTGCGCGCTGTGCGGACGGTGGCGCCGGATCTGGAGTTCGTGAACGGCGGTGGCACGGGCAGCGTGCAGCACACCGCGGCCGAGCGCGCGGTGACCGAGATCGCGGCGGGTTCGGGGCTCTACGTTCCGCGCCTGTTCGACAACTACACGTCGTTCACGGGCCGGCCCGCCGCCCTGTTCGCACAGCCCGTGGTGCGCAGGCCGGGCGTCGGGGTCGTGACCGTGCTCGGCGGCGGCTACCCGGCGTCGGGCGCCGCGGGAGCCGACCGGCTGCCGGTGCCGTATCTCCCGGAGGGCCTGCGCTACGACCCCCAGGAGGGTCCGGGCGAGGTGCAGACGCCGCTGCTCGGGGCGCCCGCCGACGATCTCCTGATCGGCGACAAGGTGTGGTTCCGGCACGCGAAGGCCGGCGAGCTGTGCGAGCGGTTCGACGTGCTGCGCCTGGTGGAGGGCGACACGGTGACGGCGACCGTTCCGACGTACCGCGGCGAGGGCTACACGTTCCTCTGAGGTTTCCGGGACGGTTACGGCGTGACGGTGGGGCCGATGCTGCTGCCCACCCCGCCGTCGGCCCCGCTGTCGCCCGCCGCCCTGATGCCCTTGACGATGCGGTCCATGTCGGTGAGCGGCGGCGCGTCCTCGCCGGCGTCGACGGTGATGCGGACGGTCACCAGCGACTCGGAGCCGGCGCTGGAGGGGAAGACGACGGACTGGACGTAACCGCCGGGCCCCTTGGCGGTCTTCACCTTCCAGCGGACGAGGTAGCCGGCGCGTCCGGCGACGGCAGTCTGGCGGGCGGCGATCTGCTGGTGCGACTCGATACCCCCGAAGGGCTGCCGGTCGACGCCGTTCTTGTCGTACGAGGCGTTCGCGGCGTCCTTGATGTCCTGTTCGGCGATGGCTTCGGGTGAGGTCTCGTCGGTGCCGGTGACGGTGCGGGAGACGATGGTGCCGTGCCGGCACAGGCCCGAGTCGCCGGGGCAGTCGTAGGTGCCCGGGGTCGTGATCAGCATGTCGTCGTCGACGACGTTCTCGGCCTTCTGCCAGCCGTCGAGGACGGGGAGCGTGATGCCGTTGAGCAGGTCGGCGGCGGTGGACGCGTCCTCGGTGGGGGTGGGCTCGGCGCTGCTCGCGGTGGCGGTCGGGTCCGTGGGCGTCGGGGTGCTCGTGGTGGGTGCTGTGCGGGTGCGGGGGTCGTCGTCGCCACGGCCGAGCAGGACGGCGCCGGTGGCGATGGCAGCGACGAGCACGATCCCGGCGGCGGCCAGGGCTATGGCCTTGGCGCGGCGGCCCGGTGCCGCGGGCGGGAGCTGCGGGCCCGCGGCCGGGAGCGGGGGTTCGACGGGCGGCCCGAACGCCTGTGGCGCGGCCGGGGTGTTCTGCGGCTGCCGTCGGTGCTCGGTCCACGCGGCCCCGTCCCACCAGCGCTCGGTGGGCGGGGCCGTGGGGTCCGGGTACCAGCCGGGCGGAGGCGTCATGCTCATCCCGGCACTCTAAATTGTGCGGCGACGGTCAGTACACCGAGTCCGTCCGGTCGGGGACGACGGAGCCGTCCGGGCGCAGCAGGGGGCCGAAGCCGCCTTCGGGCTCGTTGTACGCGGCCGTGGAGCAGGGGTAGCTGCCGGACTTGCGCGGGAGCGGTTCGATGAACATGGGGTTCGCGACCCAGCGTCCGTCGGCGTTGTCGTAGGCGCGGCACATCACCTCGTTCTTGTTGCGGTTGAGCACGAGGTGCGCGCCGGTGGCGTCGCCGACGAAGGTGACGTCGGTGTCGGCGTCACCGCCGCCGAGGGCGATGCGTCTGTCCCAACGCTGCTTCTCCCAGGCGGACTTGCCCTTGAGGTGGAAGATGTCCTGGTTGATCCAGCAGCGCTTGCCGTCGATGTACGGGATGGCTTCGCCCTGGGTGCGTCCGACGCCGCCGCAGCCTTCGTTGTACGTGGTGATGCGGCCCCTGCTGTCGAGGACGGAGCGGATGGCGATGGTGTGGGCGCGGTCGATGCCGACGCCGTCCCGGCCGCCCGACCACACCTCGGTCACGGGCTCGGACCCCGCCGACACGATGTAGACGTCGAATCCGGCCTTCTTGAGCGTGCGGATGAGGTCGCGCTGCTGCTCGTAGTAGCGGACGTAGCCGGGGATGGTGTGCGTGCCGAGGGTCTGGGTCGAACCGACGGGCGCGGCGAGGGCCTCGCGGCGGGCCTGGGCGGCGTACGACTCCAGTTCGGGGACGGTGTGTCCGGCGAAGAGCTGCGGCACCCAGGCGTATTGGGGCACGGTGCGGCGGTGGTTCCACTCGCCGACGAAGGCGGCGGCGCCGCTCATCGTCCTGCCGGATTCGCGGATGTTGAAGATCTCGTCGGTGCAGTCGGTGTCGGTGGAGGTCGGCAGGGGCGCGCCGACGGGGACGGCGCTGCCGCAGGCGGCGGTGAGGGCCTTGTCGGCGTCGTCGGTCAGCCACTTGCTGGTCTTCTGCCAGCTCGCGGGCCGCAGGATCTTGTCGTGCTTGAGCGACCAGGCGATCGTCGCGTCGGTGACGTCGTTCTTGGAGACGGTGTTGTCCCAGTCGAACGCGGCGACGGGGCGGGGCCCGTGGTGGCCTTCGCAGGTCCCGCGCTCGTCGATCACGCGCTGGAGCCTGGCCCGGTTCTGCCCGTACCACGGCAGTTTCTCGGAGAGCTGCGGGCAGGCCCGGTCGGTGGTGGGAGCGGACGTGGCGGCGGCCGCAGGAGAGACGAGAGCCGTGGCCACCAGGGCGGCGACCACGGCTGAAGTCCACGCGGCAACATCTCTGTTACGCATGCCTGGGGACCGTACACCTACATGACGTGCCCTCTACAGAGGCGTGACGTAGGCCCCCGAGATGCCGCCGTCGACGAGGAAGTCGGTGGCGTTCACGAACGAGGAGTCGTCGCTCGCGAGGAAGGCCACGGCGGCGGCGATCTCGTCGGCGTCCGCGAAACGGCCGACCGGGATGTGCACCAGGCGGCGCGCGGCGCGCTCCGGGTCCTTGGCGAACAGCTCCTGGAGGAGCGGGGTGTTGACCGGGCCCGGGCACAGGGCGTTGACCCTGATCCCCTCGCGGGCGAACTGCACGCCCAGCTCGCGCGACATGGCGAGGACGCCGCCCTTGGAGGCCGTGTACGAGATCTGGGAGGTCGCCGCACCCATGCGCGCCACGAACGAGGCGGTGTTGATGATGGAGCCCTTGCCCTGCCGGCGCATGTAGGGGATGGCGGCCTTGCAGCACAGGTAGACGGAGGTGAGGTTGACCTCCTGGACGCGCTTCCAGGCCTCCAGGCCCGTCTCCAGGATGGAGTCGTCGTCGGGGGGCGAGATCCCGGCGTTGTTGAAGGCGATGTCGACCGAGCCGTAGGTGTCGAACGCGGTCTTGAAGAGGGCCTCGACCTGTTCGGCGTCGGTGACGTCGACCTGGACGAAGAGGCCGCCGACGTCTTCGGCGGCCTTCTTGCCGGCGCTCGCGTCGATGTCGGCGCAGACCACGTTCGCCCCCTCGGAGGCGAGGCGGCGGGCGGTGGCGAGGCCGATGCCGCTGCCGGCTCCGGTGATGACGGCGGTGCGGCCGGTGAGGCGGCGGCAGATGTTCTCTGTCACTGTGCGGGACCCTCCGTGCTGATGAAGACGTTCTTGGTTTCGGTGAAGGCGGTGAGGGCGTCGGGGCCCAGTTCTCGGCCGACGCCGGACTGCTTGTAGCCGCCGAACGGGGTCGAGTAGCGGACGCTGGAGTGGGAGTTGACGGACAGGTTCCCGGCACGGACCGCCCCGGCGACGCGCAGGGTGCGCCCGACGTCCCGGGTCCACAGGGATCCGGAGAGCCCGTATTCGGTGGCGTTGGCGAGCCGGATCGCGTCGGCCTCGTCGTCGAAGGGGAGGACCACGGCGACGGGCCCGAAGACCTCCTCGGTGGCGGCGGGCTCGTCGGGTGCCGTCTCGGTGAGGACGGTCGGCGGGAACCAGAATCCGGCGCCCTCGGGGGCGCTGCCCCGCAGCGAGGCCGCTGACCCGTCGACGTACGAACGGACCTGTTCCAGCTGGGACTTGGAGATGAGGGGGCCCATCTGGGTCTTCTCGTCCGCGGGGTCGCCGACGACGACGGCTTCGATCGCGGGCGCGAGCAGGCCGAGGAACCGGTCGTACACGGACCGCTGTACGAGGATGCGGGTGCGGGCGCAGCAGTCCTGGCCGGCGTTGTCGAGGAACGACATGGGGGTCGCTGCGGCGGCGGCCTCGATGTCGGCGTCGGCGAAGACGATGTTCGGGCTCTTGCCGCCGAGTTCGAGGGTCACGCGCTTCACCTGGTCCGCGCACGTGGCCATGATCTGTTTGCCGACGCGGGTGGAGCCGGTGAACACGATCTTGGCGATGCCGGGGTGCTCGACGAGGGCGGCTCCCGCCACGTCTCCCGCGCCGGGAAGGACCTGGAAGAGGTGCTCGGGGAGCCCTGCTTCCAGGGCGAGTTCGGCGAGGCGGAGCACGGTGAGCGGGGTCGTCTCTGCGGGCTTGAGGATCACCGCGTTCCCGGCGGCGAGCGCCGGGGCCGTGCCCCAGGCGGCGATCGGCATGGGGAAGTTCCAGGGCGCGATGACGCCGACGACGCCGAGGGGTTCGAGGATCGTGATGTCGAGGCCGCCGGCGACGGGGATCTGCCGGCCGGTGAGACGCTCCACTCCCCCGGCCGCGTAGTCGAGCAGGTCGCGGACGTTGCCGGCCTCCCAGCGGGCGTTGCCGATGGTGTGCCCGGCCTCGCGCACCTCCAGGCGGGCGAGTTCCTCGACGTGCTCGTCGACGACGGCGGCGAAGCGGCGCAGGAGGCGGGCCCGGTCGGCGGGGGCGGCGGCCGCCCACCCGCGCTGTGCCCGGTGGGCCCGCAGGACCGCGGCGTCGACCTCGTCGCGGGAGGTCGCGTGGATGGTGGCGATGACTTCTTCGGTCGCCGGGTTGAGGATGTCGTGCACGCTAAAGCCTTTCGCCCTAGAGCCTTTCGAACGACCGGCGGAGTTCCCAGTCGGTGACGGCGGCGTCGAACGCGTCGAGTTCGACCCGCGCCATGTTGCGGTAGTGCGCGACGACCTCGTCGCCGAACGCGGCCTTGGCGATGGGGCTGGTCTCCCACAGCTCGGCGGCTTCGCGCAGCGTCGTGGGGACGTGTTCGTACTCGCCGGTGTAGGCGTTGCCGGTGCACTCCTCGGGCAGTTCGAGCTGCTGCTCGATGCCGTACAGGCCCGCGGCCACGAGTCCGGCGACCGCGAGGTGCGGGTTCACGTCGCCGCCGGGCAGCCGGTTCTCGAAACGCATCGAGCGGCCGTGGCCGACGACGCGGAGCGCACAGGTGCGGTTGTCGTATCCCCACGCGGCGGCGGTCGGCGCGAAGGAGCCAGGCTGGAACCGCTTGTACGAGTTGATGTTGGGCGCGTAGAGCAGCGAGAAGTCACGCAGGGCGGCGAGCTGGCCCGCGAGGAAGTGCCGCATCACCGGCGACATCCCGCCGGGGTCGCCGGAGGTCCCCGCCATGACGTTGGTGCCGTCGGCATCCTGGAGCGAGAGGTGGATGTGGCAGGAGTTGCCCTCGCGCTCGTTGAACTTGGCCATGAAGGTGAGCGAGACGCCCTCCTGGGCCGCGATCTCCTTGGCGCCCGTCTTGTAGATGGCGTGCTGGTCGCAGGTGACGAGGGCCTCGTCGTAGCGGAACACGATCTCGTGCTGGCCAGGGTTGCACTCGCCCTTGGCGGACTCGACGACGAGGCCGGCCGCCGCCATGTCGTTGCGGATGCGGCGCAGCAGCGGCTCGATGCGTCCGGTGCCGAGGACCGAGTAGTCGATGTTGTACTGGTTGACCGGCGTGAGGTTCTTGTAGCCCGCGTCCCAGGCCTGCTCGTAGGTGTCCTTGAAGACGATGAACTCGAGCTCGGTGCCGACGTGGGCGGTGTAGCCGAGTTCGGCGAGCCGGTCGAGCTGGCGGCGCAGGATCTGCCGGGGCGCGGCCACGACGGGCGAGCCGTCGTTCCAGGCGAGGTCCGCGACGAGCATCGCGGTGCCTTCGTTCCAGGGGACGCGGCGCAGGGTGGAGAGGTCGGCGTGCATGGCGAAGTCGCCGTAGCCGCGGTCCCATGAGGACATCTCGTAGCCGTCGACCGTGTTCATCTCGGTGTCGACGGCGAGGAGGTAGTTGCAGCCCTCCGTGCCGTGGGCGAGGACCTCGTCGAGGAAGAAGCGGGCGGCGAACCGCTTGCCCTGCAGCCGCCCTTGCATATCGGGGAAGGCCAGGACGACAGTGTCGATCTCTCCACTCTCGACGAGGGACGTGAGCTCCTCGACGCCGAGCGGGGCTGTGCGGTCTGCCACGGGAAGGCCTCCTTCGGGCTTCTTCGGTCAGCCGGAAGCCATAAGGTATTGCGGAGAACCATTGCTTGGGAAGGGGGTACGGCCATATGTCGCACACCGATGGCGACGACCGGCTCACGCCGGTGCTGCGGCCGGTGCGGGCGGGCAACGGATTCGAGGAGGCCCTGGAGCAGATCCTCCAGGTCGTCCGGCTCGGCCTGGTCCCGGGGGGTGAACGCCTTCCGTCCGAGCGGGAGTTGGCGGACCGGCTGGGGATCAGCAGGGTGACGCTGCGCGAGGTCCTGAAGGTGCTCCAGGACCAGGGCCTGGTGGAGTCGCGGCGCGGGCGCTACGGTGGCACGTTCGTGGTGGCGCGCACGGACGCGCCGGGCGAGGAGGAGCTGCGGCGCCGCCTCAAGGACGTCGACGTCGAGGACGCGCTGCGCTTCCGCGAGGTCCTGGAGGTCGGGGCCGCGGGCCTGTGCGCCGCACACGGCCTCACGGACGGGCAGGGCGAGCGGCTGCGCGCGGCACTCGCGCGCACGCACGACGCCCCGCTCGCCGACTACCGCCGCCTCGACACGCTGCTGCACCTCACGCTCGCCGAGCTGTGCGGGTCCCCCTCGCTCGCGGCGCAGTACGCGGCGGTGCGCGCGAAGGTGAACGACCTCCTCGACTGCATCCCGCTGTTGGTACGGAACCTGGAGCATTCGCAGCGCCAGCACACGGCCCTCGTGGAGGCGGTGCTCGACGGGGACGCGGACGGGGCGCGGGAGATGATGCGCGAGCACTGCGCCGGCACGGCCGCCCTCCTGCGGGGCTTCTTGACCTGAGCCCGTGATTAACCGGCGCGTAACGCAGGGGTCTTGATTTCTTCGCGCGCTCCCCGCAAAGGTATGGATCCACTCCATTGAGCATCCACCGTACGACGGGGAGCCCGCGCCATGACCTTGGACACCCAGAACACCCGCCCCACCGGTGATACAGGGGACGACTATCTGGAGCGCAGAACGCTGCGCCGCGGCAGCGCGGGCTGGCTGCTCCTGACCGGACTCGGCGTCGCGTACGTCGTCTCCGGCGACTACTCGGGCTGGAACTTCGGCCTGGCGCAGGGCGGCTTCGGCGGCCTCGGCATCGCGATGGCCCTGATGGGCGTCATGTACGCGTGCATGGTCTTCTCGCTCGCCGAGCTGTCCTCGGTGCTGCCCACGGCGGGCGGCGGCTACGGCTTCGCCCGCCGCGCCCTCGGCCCCTGGGGCGGCTTCCTCACCGGCACGGCGATCCTCATCGAGTACGTCCTCGCGCCGGCCGCCATCTCCATCTTCATCGGCGACTACGTCGAGTCGCTCGGCCTGTTCGGCCTGACCTCCGGCTGGCCGGTTCATCTGGCCTGCTTCCTCATCTTCATCGGCATCCACCTGTGGGGCGTGGGCGAGGCGCTGCGCTTCAGCTTCGTGGTCACCGGCATCGCGGTCGCGGCACTGCTCGTCTTCGCGGTCGCCGCGTTCACCGACTTCGACGCGTCGAAGCTCAACGACATCCCCGTGGACACGGGCGCGTTCGGCGCCAACTCCTGGCTTCCCATGGGCCTGTTGGGGATCTGGGCGGCGTTCCCGTTCGGCATGTGGTTCTTCCTCGGTGTGGAGGGCGTGCCGCTCGCGGCCGAGGAGACGAAGGACCCGGCGCGCACCCTGCCGCGCGCCATCCGCTGGTCCATGGCGATCCTCGTCGTGCTCGCCGTCCTGACGTTCCTCGCTTCCTCCGGGGCGCGCGGCTCGGCGGCGATCCAGGAGGCGGGCAACCCGCTCGTCGAGGCGCTCCAGCCCGGCGGAGAGGCGACCGCGCTGAGCCGCGTCGTGAACTACGCGGGCCTCGCGGGCCTGGTCGCGTCGTTCTTCTCCCTCATCTACGCGGGCTCGCGCCAGCTGTTCGCACTCTCCCGCGCGGGCTACCTCCCCCGCTTCCTGTCCCTCACCAGCCGGCGCAAGGCGCCCTACCTCGGCCTGCTCGTGCCGGGTGCCATCGGCTTCGCACTGGCGGCCGCGACGGGCGACGGTGCCCGCATGCTGAACGTCGCGGTGTTCGGCGCGACGATCTCGTACGCTCTGATGTCCCTGTCGCACATCGTGCTGCGGCGCCGGGAACCGGGCCTCGAGCGGCCGTACCGCACTCCGGGCGGCGTGCTCACGTCCTCCGTGGCGCTGGTCCTCGCGTGCGCGGCGCTGGTCGCCACCTTCCTGGTGGACGTCACGGCGGCGCTGATCGCGCTCGGGGTGTACGCGGTGGCGATCGGGTACTTCGGGGCCTACAGCCGCAGGCATCTGGTGGCGCGGGCCCCCGAGGAGGAGTTCGCGGCGCTCGCGGCGGCAGAGGCCGAACTGGAACGGGACTGACCATGGCGAGGGAGCACGGGCACATGATGGGCAGGCCGCTGATCGGGGTCAGCACCTACTGGGAGGCGAAGGCGAGCTGGGGCGTGTGGGAGCTGCCCGCCGCACTGCTGCCCGCCGGGTACCCGCGGCTCGTGCAGTCCGCGGGCGGACTCGCCGCGATGGTTCCGCCGGACGACCCCAAGTACGCGCCCTCGGTGGTCGCGCGGCTCGACGGTCTCGTCGTCGCGGGCGGGCCCGACGTGGAGCCGGGCCGGTACGGCGCCGAGCGCGAGGACCGCACCGGTCCGCCCGCGGTCGAGCGGGACGCGTGGGAACTCGCCCTGATCCGCGCCGCGTTGGCGTCCGGCAAGCCGCTGCTCGGCATCTGCCGGGGCATGCAGCTCCTGAACGTGGCTCTCGGCGGCACACTCACCCAGCACATCGAGGGGCACGTCAAGGACATCGGCGTCTTCGGCACGCACGCGGTGACGCCCGTGCCCGGGACGCGGTACGGCGAGCTGGTGTCCGAGGAGTCGGACGTGCCGACCTACCACCATCAGGCGGTCGACCGTCTCGGCCGGGGTCTGGTCGCGTCGGCGCACGCGGCGGACGAGACGGTCGAGGCGGTCGAACTCCAGGGCCTCACCTGGGTGCTCGGCGTCCAGTGGCACCCCGAGATGGGCGAGGACGAGCGTGTCATGAAGGGCCTGGTACGCGCGGCGGCACGGGGCGGCTCCTGACGCTCCGCGCAGCGCTCAGGCCGGCCCGCGGGTGAGCGCGAGCAGTTCCCTGGCCGGCCCCACGGGCCGGTGCCCGGTCGGCCAGACCGCGCGCAGGTCCCTGCGCAGCCGTACGCCTTCGAGCGGGATCTCGACGAGCCTGCGCGCGGCGAGCTCTTCGGTGACGGCGAGCTCGCTCAGGACGGAGGGGCCCGCGCCGCTCACCGCGGCCGCCTTCACCGCCGTCGTCGACGACAGCTCGATGAGGGGGCGGGCCAGGCCGCCGAGGGCCGCGTCGAGGACCTGGCGGGTGCCCGAGCCGCGCTCGCGCAGGATGAGCGGCGTCGCCGCCAGTTCGCCCGCCGACAGCGGCTTCCTGCGCCGGGCCCACGGGTGTCCGGGGGCGGTGACCACGATGAGCCGGTCGTGGGCGATGACGGTGGCGTCCAAGCCAGCGGGCACCGCGAGGCCCTCGACGAAGCCGAGGTCCGCGTCGCCGGACAGGAGGCGCTCCACGACGGCCGCCGAGTTGCCCGCGTGCAGCGACACCGCCGTGTCGGGGCGCTCCGCGCGCAGCGCGAGCAGCCAGTTCGGCAGCAGGTACTCGGCGATCGTCATGCTCGCGGCGACCCGCAGCCGCGAGTCACGGCGGTCACGCAACGCCTGCGCGCCCGCGTCGAAGGCCGCCGCCGCCTCGACGATCCGCCGCGCCCAGTCCGTGACGAGCGCGCCCGCGTCGGTGAGCCGGGAGCCGCGCGGCGACCGGTCGACCAGGGCGACTCCGAGCTGGCGTTCCATGGAGCGGATGCGGCTGCTGGCCGCCGGCTGCGTGATGCCGGTCTCGCGGGCGGCCCGGCCCAGGCTGCCGAGCCGCGCCACGGCGAGGAGGAGTTCCAGGGCGCCGAGGTCGGGGACCCGGTGGGCGAGCCCCGCCACCGCCGTCGAACCGTCCGCCGCACCCGCCGTATCGCCACTCATAAATCCAGCTTATGCCCTCATAGGGGCATGGTCCCTGGTGGGGTCGGCGGCCCGGCACGACCGTGGAGTCATGGTCACCGCCACCCAGCCACTCACGGCATCCCGCACCCCGTCCCCGCGGTGTCCTGCCCTGCGCCGGCTCGGCCCCAACTGGTACGCGTCCGTGATGGGCACCGCGATCATCGCGAACGCGGGCGCCACGCTGCCCGTGCACGTGCCCGGCCTGCGTACCGTGATCACCGCGATGTGGGCGCTGTCCCTCGTGGCGCTCGTCGCCCTCCTGACGGCCCGGGCCCTGCACTGGACGCATCACAGCGACCGTGCGAAGGAGCAGCTGCTCGACCCGGCCGTGGCCCCGTTCTACGGCTGTCTCGCGATGGCGCTGGTCGCCGTCGGCGGCGGCACGATCCTCGTCGGCCGGGACTGGATCGGGACGCAGGCGGCCGTCGCCCTGGATGCGGTGCTGTTCACGGCCGGGACGGTGCTCGGGCTCGCCGCGGCGGTGACGGTCCCGTACCTGATGGTGGCCAGGCACCGGATCGAGCCCGGCCAGGCGTCCCCCGTGTGGCTGCTGCCGGTGGTGGCGCCCATGGTGTCCGCGGCCGTCGGCCCGCTCCTGGTGCCACATCTCCCGCCGGGCCAGTGGCAGCAGACGCTGCTCATCGCCTGTTTCGCCATGTTCGGACTCAGCCTGCTCGCGACCGCGCTGATGCTGCCGCTGATCTTCGCGCGCCTGGTGACGGCGGGCCCGCTGCCGCTGATGCTCACGCCGGCCGTGTTCCTGGTGCTCGGCCCCCTCGGCCAGTCGACGACCGCCGTCAACAAGTTCGCGGACACCGCGCCGGGCGTCCTGCCGGCCCCGTACGCCCAGGGGTTCGGCGTCTTCGCCGTCCTGTACGGCGTCCCCGTGATGGGATTCGCGCTGCTGTGGCTGGCGCTCGCGGCGGCGCTCGTGGTGCGGGCGCGCCGTCGCGGCATGCGGTTCTCGATGACGTGGTGGGCGTTCACGTTCCCCGTCGGCACCTGTGTCACCGGCGCGGAGGGCCTCGCGAAGCACACGGGGCTCGCGGTGTACGACGCGCTCGCGGTCGTCCTGTACGCCGTGCTCGTCTGCGCCTGGGCCGTCGCCGCCGTGCCCACGGTCCGCGGCCTGATCAGCGCGGAGCTGCTCGCGGCGCCTGTCAGGTGAGGATGGCGATGCCGTCTCCGAGCAGTTTCAGCCCGAGCACGAAGAACAGGACGGCCATCACGGCGACGTTGTGCTGAGCAGCCCAGTCTTTCCAGTTGCCCAGCGTGTTCTTGGCTCGCTCTCCCCCGAGCAGGAAGACTCCCAACGGGGCGAGCAGGCCGAGGGTGGCGATCAGGACGAAGATCGCCAGCGATGCGATCTGCTGCCCGACCGGCAGTCCGGCCGAGCCGATGGAGGCGGCCGCTGCGATGGTCAGCGGGGCGTTCTTGGCGTTGAGCGCGGCCAGGCCCAGTCCGAGTCCGAAGACCTTGACCGGCGTGAGGCGGTCTATCGCGCCCATCCATTTCGGCAGCTTGGCCTGCGAGGGATCTCTCGGGCGCCGGTGCCACATCCGGGCGCCGAAGAGGACGAGGAACACGCCCAGAGCGAGCTTGAGGGCTCCCACCCAGGTGGCCGGGTGACTGTGGGCGGAGGCATCTGCGGGGGAGGAGATCGCCAGCATCACCGCGCCCAGTGCCGCGAGTCCCAGAATCCAGCCGATGGTGAAGAGGGGGCCGTTGAGCCGCCCCCGAGGCGTGGCGAGTATGAGGATGATGGCGATGATCGGGAGCGGACTGATCGCGACAGCGGCCGCAAAACCCAACAGGTCGCCGAGAACTGCGCCCATCGTTGCCTCCGGTGGAGGTGAAGCACACCCCCTTCCATCTTCCTGCGCCGGGCAGGATCTGTCCTCGGGGCAAAGATGCGAGGCAGCGCGTCCACCGTGAGGATTGAGATGTGAGGGCGACGGCGCCTCATGTCCGGACGCTTGGTGACCCTCGGACCGATCCGAGGCAGGAGAATCTCACGATGACTGCGACGACAGGTGCAACCCAGTCGGCTCACCCCGAACGCCCGGGCAGGTCGGACGGGGTGTGCAGCGAGTTCACCGTCTTCACCAAGATCAAGCCCGGTCATGCCGATGCGCTGCGTGAGGATCTCGCCGCGATGGCCGACGCGGCGGCAGCAGAGAACGTCCATGCGGCGGTACGCCAGATCGGGACCCTGCATGACGCACGGCACGTGATCTTCGACAACGACACCCGGTTCATGTTCGCCAGTGTCTTCGACGGCTCCTGGGACACGTACATCGACGACTTCGCCCAGACGGTCGTCGGGGCCCGCTTCGACAAGGTCTTCTCGCACTGCGAAGGGTTCCCCGGCGTCACCGACCCAGGGGTGAAGGACTGGTTCGTCTCCCAGCAGGAGCCCGCGGGAGTCTTCGTCAGCGCCTATCCCGACCTGACCGTTCAGCAGATCTACAAGGACCACCGCGTGGACGACGCGTTCCAGGCGGTGCTGGACACCGCCGAATTCCGGGCGATGCTGGACAACCCGGCCAACGCGGAGCTGGTGGGCACGCCGACCTTCCAGAAGCTGCTGGAGGAAGCCTCGGCCTGAGAGCCCGGACACGACCGACCCTCACAGCCGACCCGACATCGTTGGACCGCGTGGGCGGGCGCGGGCCGGCTGCTGCAGGGCCGGCCTGGCTGAGGCCGACATGGAGGCACAAGCGAGCATGGACACGGCGGCGAGTACATGAGCACGACGGCAAGCGGCAGCGCGGACAGCGTGCGCGTCGAGATCGACGATGTCCAGAGCGGGGCGCTGCGTCCGCGGCCCGTGCCGTACGAGGGGAAGTTCGTCTTCCTGCGCGTGGACGACCGCCACGCCGGGCGCGCCCTGCTGCGGCGGCTGCTTCCGGTGACCTCGGGTGGTCTGCCCGGTGTGGACCGGAGCCAGGATGCCTGGGTGGCCGTGGCGTTCACCTACCAGGGCCTGGAGGCCCTGGGGGTCCCTCAGGAGTCGCTGGACAGCTTTCCGCGGGCGTTTCGTGAGGGCATGGCCGCCCGGGCGGAGCTGATCGGTGACGTGGGCGAGAGTGCCCCGGCCCACTGGGAGGCACCGTTCGGAACGGGCGATGTCCATATCGCGTTGAGCGCCCTGTCCTCCGATGCGGCGCAGCTGGACCAGGAGCTGGAGCGGGCCCGCGTCGCCTACGAGGACACCCCCGGCGTCCAGGTCGTCTGGCAGCAGGAGGTCCACCAGCTCCCGACCGGGCGCACCACCCTCGGCTTCCGCGACGGCATCAGCCATCCGAACATCGAGGGCGTCGGACTGCCCGGCTCCAACCCTCAGGAAGCCCCCATCAAGGCCGGCGAGTTCATCCTCGGCTACCCCGACGAAACCGGCAATCTGCCGCCCATGCCCAGCCCGGACGTGCTGGGACGCAACGGGACCTACGCGGCCGTGCGCAAGATCCACACCAACGTGGCGGCCTGGCGGCAGTACCTGCGCGCGAACTCCTCCGGCGCCGAGGAGGAGGCACTGCTGGCGGCGAAGATGATCGGGCGATGGCCCAGCGGGGCGCCACTGACGCTGGCACCGGAGCACGACGACCCGGAGCTGGCGGCCGATCCGCACCGCGTCAACAACTTCCTGTACCGGGAGAACGACGATCGCGGCTTCCGCTGCCCCGCCGGTGCGCACATCCGGCGCACCAACCCTCGCGATTCCACGATCATCGGCGACGCCCGGATGCACCGCCTCATCCGCCGCGGCACCACCTACGGCCCGCCACTTCCCGAGGGCGTGCTGGAGGACGACGGCGCCGAGCGGGGCCTGGTCGGAGTCTTCCTCGGGGCCCATCTGGAGCGGCAGTTCGAGTTCATCAAGGCCGAGTGGGTCAACGACGGCAACTTCATCGGCTACCCCGGCGAGAAGGACCCGGTGGCCGGGCATCACGGCGGAACCGGCCGCGTCACCATCCCGGAGAAGCCGGTCCGGCGGCGCCTGCAGAACCTGCCCAGCTTCGTGGTCACCCGGGGCGGCGAGTACTGCTTCGTACCGGGTCTGAGCGCCCTGCGCTGGCTCGCGGAGCTGGAGGACTGAGGCGCAATGAGGACGACATGAGGACCGAGGACAATTCCTGCCCCCTGAGGCCCCACCACGGTCGCTGAGGAGAGGTCGACGTCATGGCAGCACAGTTCGTCCGCTACACGCCGGACGTCGAAGACGACGATCCGCACTTCGATCACAACGTCCGGACGGTGATCGAAAAGACCGAGAGCTACATCGCCGAGTCGGTCACGGCCGGTGGCACCGGCCGGGCCCTCCGCGACGCCCATGCCAAGGGCTACGGGCTGGTCCGGGGCGAAGTGGAGATCCTGGACGGGCTTCCGCCCGAGTACGCCCAAGGCATCTACGCAACTCCGGGAACCCACGATGCGCTCATCCGCTTCTCCAACGGTTCGCCTCACGCCGGAGCCGACGCGCGACTGGGTGCCGCCACCGGACTGGCGCTGAAGATGTTCGACATTCCCGGCCCGACCCTGCTGGAAGACGAACCGGACACGGGCACCTTCGACTACGCCAACATCAACGGACCGATCTTCTTCTGCAACACGGTCGAGCACTACCTGTTCATCCAGAAGCTGTTCCTCAACGCGCCGGCCTACTTCTCCCAGGGCCGACCCGGCGCACATCGCTTTTTCACCGAGTTCGTGACCGGTAAGGGAACGCTGGACCAGGACAACTGGGCGTGGGACGAGTTCCTGGCCTTCCTGCGCCTGTCGAAGACCCCTCCGGCCAACCTGCTGCTGTCGAGCTACTGGACGATGGGCGCGGTCCGGCACGGGGACTACATCGCCAAGGTGCGCATCACCCCCGAGCCGTCCTTCGCCGCCGCGGTGGTCCGGCGCGACATCGACCCGACCTCGGCGGCGGAAGTCTTCCGGCCGGCTCTGGAAGCCGAATTGCAGGAGCGGCCCTACGTCTTCGACATCCAGGTTCAGCTCTGCACCGACCTGGAGCGCATGCCGGTGGAGGACACCACCGTGGAGTGGCCCGAGCAGCTCTCTCCGCCCGTCACCGTGGCCAAGCTGCGCCTGCCGCAGCAGGACATCTCCGGCCCGGAGAACCTGGAGAAGATGGACTCACTGTCCTTCACGCCCTGGCGGGTGACCGCCGAGCACGCGCCTCTGGGCAACATCATGCGGGCCCGCAAGGAGGTCTACCGGCAATCCTCCATCGAGCGCCACAAGCTCAACAAACAGCCGCGCACGGAGCCCCGCAGCGCCGACGAGGTGCTTGGCGCTTGAGACGGCCGTACGCGGCTACGTCTGCGGATGTGCTGCTCGCAGCGCCGCGCCCAGCACCTCCGGCGCCTGCGCCAACGACGGCCCGTACCAGGTGAGATGGCGCCCGCTGACGAGCGCGGCGGGCACCGGGAACTGCTCGGGTCCGTCGTCGCGCGTGAAGCGGTAGGGCTCGTCGGGCAGCACCACCAGGTCGATGTCCGCCGAGCGCAGTTCGTCGGCCGCCAGGCGCGGGTAGCGCTCGCCGTGGTCCGCGTACACGTTGTCCACGCCGAGCCGCGCGAGCAGATCACCGGCGAAGGTGTCCCTCCCGAGGACCATCCAGGGACGCCGCCACACCGGCACCGCCGCGCGCAGCCGCCGGGCCGGCGACTCGAGGCCGTCCCAGGCCGCCGCGGCCTGGTCCAGCCAGCGGGGCGGGCGGGGAGAGCCGCAGGCCCGAAGGACCCGCTCCAGCTCGCGCAGTGCGCCCGGCAGATCTCGGATCTCGGTGACGAGGACGTCGAGTCCCGCGGCACGCAGGGCCGCGAGGTCGGGCGCGCGGTTCTCCTCCTCGTTGGCGATCACCAGATCGGGGGCGAGAGCGGTGATCCGTGCGACGTCGGGGTTCTTCGTGCCGCCGATCCGCACCAGGCCGCTGCCGAGGTCCGCAGGGTGCGTGCACCAGTCCGTGGCGCCGACGAGCACTCCGGGCAGGGTGACGGCGATGGCCTCGGTCAGCGAGGGGACGAGGGAGACGACGCGCGGGGCGCGGGGCACGGTCACCGTCCGGGTTCGTCGAGCGCCTCGATGTGTTCGGCGACCGCGACGACGAGCACGCGCGCGTCCGCGCCGGTGGCCCGCCAACGGTGCCGTACGCCACCGGTCAGGTACAGGCTGTCACCGCGGCCCAGGCGATAGGCCCGGCCCTCGGCCTCGACCTCGACGGCCCCTTCGGTGACGTACATGAGCACGTCGTTGCGGAGCTGGAACTCGCGGCCCTGGTCGTGGTCGCCGATGAACTCCTCGGCGTGCAGCTGGTGGTGACCGCGGACGAGGGAGCGCACGACGGCGTCGGAGGACGCGTCCTCTGCGACCGTGGTGTCGTCCGCGCGTACCAGGTCCACTGTGTGGGCGGGGTCGGCGGCGGCAAGGAGCTCGACCGCCGTGGTGCCGAGCGCGTCGGCGACCTTCTCCAGGGAGCGCCGGCTCGGCCGGGCGCGTTCGTTCTCGATCTGGCTCAGGAACGGGACGGACAGGCCGCTGCGCTCGGCCACGGTGGCAAGGGTGAGCTCCTGGGCCCGGCGCCTGCGCCGCACGGCCGCGCCCACCCGAAGAGTCTCCTTGTGTTCGTCCATCGCACCGGCTCCCTCCCGCGCGTCGACACCTGTCGGTCCCTTGCACCCTACGCAGGTTCGCCGGACGGTTTCATGTGAGCGGCGGAAAGCGCGTGGGCGGCCGGTGCTGAACACCGGCCGCCCACGCGCTTCGGGTACTACTTCGCGTACTCGGGAACTACTGCGGAGCCATCCGGTCCGCGACGCCCGCGTGCGTCTTCAGCCACGCGTCCACGGCCTCTTCCTCATGGCCCTGACCACGCTTCTTGATCTCCGCCTCGAGACTCCCCAGCTCGCTCTCGCTCATCTTGAAGTTCTTGAACCACTTCGTGAGCTGCGGGTACTTCGAGGGGAAGCTCTTGTTGGCGATGGTGCGGATCGTGTTGCCCTCGCCGAAGAGCTTCTTGGAGTCGGTCAGCTTGTTGAGCTTGTACTCGCTGTAGGCCCAGTGCGGGGACCAGAGCACGACGGCGACCGGCTGCTTCTTGGCGTACGCGCGCTTCAGCTCGGCGAGCATCGCGGGCGTGGAGCCGTCGACGACCTTGTACTCCTTGTCGAGGCCGTAGCCCGGCAGGACGTTCTTCTTCAGCAGGTTCATCTCGCCGGTGCCCGGCTCGATGCCGATGATCTTGCCGTCGAAGGTGGAGCCCTTGCCCTTGAGGTCCTCCAGGGACTTGACGCCCTTCACGTAGGACGGCACGGCGACCTCGAGCGACGTCGGGCTGTACCAGGAGCCCAGGTCCGTCAGGTTGTCCTTGTGCTTGTCCCAGTAGTTCTTCTGGGCATAGGGCAGCCAGGCGTCGAAGTTGACGTCCAGGTCGCCGGAGCCGAGACCCGTGTAGACCGGGCCGACGTCCATCTGCTTGAGGTTGAGCTTGTATCCGCGGTCGCCGAGGACCCGCTTCCACAGGTAGGTGACCGCGACGTCCTCGTCCCAGGGGAACCAGGCGACGTTCACCGGACGGGCGGCCTCGCCCTTGCCGCCGGCCGTCGACGACTTCTGGACCGGGGCCAGCTTGTCGACGAAGCCGGGGTTCGCCTTCAGCCACGTCTTGACGGCGTCCTGCTGCTTGCCCTTGCCGGCCTTGTTGATCTCGGCCTCAAGACTCGTGAGCTGCTTCTCGGTCATCTTGAAGTTTTTGAGCCACTTGCCGACCTGGGGGTTGTCGGCGGCGAAGCCCTTGCGGGACAGCGTGTGCACGCCGTCGCCCTTGCCCCAGGCACCCTTCGGGTCCTTGAGCTTCTTCAGCTTGTAGTCGTTGTACGCCCAGTGCGGAGACCAGAGCGTCGTGACGATCGGCTGCTTCTTGGCGTACGCGCGCTTCAGCTGCGCCAGCATCGCCGGCGTGGAGCTGTCGACGACCTTGTACTCCTTGTCGAGGCCGTACTCCTTGAGCACCTTGCTCTTGAGCAGGCTCATCTCGCCGGCGCTCGCCTCGATGCCGGTGATCTTGCCGTCGAACTTCGAGGCCTGGCCCTTGAGGTCCTCGAGCGAGTCGATGCCCTTCATGTAGGCCGGCACCGACAGCTCCAGGGACGTCTGGTCGTACCAGGAGCCGAGGTCGTCGAGCTGCTTGCCGTACTTCTTCCAGTACTGCGCGTGGGTGGTCGGCAGCCAGGAGTCGGTCTCGAAGTCGATCTGGCCGGAGGCCAGCGACGTGTAGAGCGGACCCGCGTCCAGCTGCTTGGCCTGCACCTCGAAGCCGCGCTGCTCCAGGATCTCCTTCCAGAGGAAGGTGGAGGCGACGCCCTCGTCCCACGGGATGTAGCCGATGGAGATCTTCTTGCCCTGGCCGACGTTGGACGCGTCGGTGACGGGGTTGTCGCTCTTCGAGCCGCCGAAGATGCCCATGCCGCCCGCGACGAGCGCGAGGATGACGACGCCGACGACCGCGATCTCGGGGCGCGGGCGGTAGTTCCAGACCGTGAGGCCGTGCGCGGCGCGGACCTTGGCGAGCGCGCGGCGGCCCATCGGGGACGCCTGGGTGCCCAGCGCGCTGGTCATGCGGTCGAGGTAGATCGCGAGGATCACGATGGCGACGCCCGACTCGGAGCCGAGGCCGACGTTCAGCTGGCCGATCGCCTCGTTCACGTCGGCGCCGAGGCCCTCGGAGCCGACCATGCCCGCGATGGCGGCCATGGACAGGCCGAGCATGATGACCTGG
Organism: Streptomyces sp. NPDC090032; assembly: GCF_044748025.1. Taxonomy (NCBI): domain Bacteria; kingdom Bacillati; phylum Actinomycetota; class Actinomycetes; order Kitasatosporales; family Streptomycetaceae; genus Streptomyces; species Streptomyces sp. NPDC090032. Next base: position 276,252 of record NZ_JBIVFF010000010.1, read on the forward strand.
TTGACACCGGCCATGATCGACGGGAGTGCGAGCGGCAGCTGGACGCGGAACAGCGTGTTGCGCGGGGTGTCACCGAACGCGTCGGCGGCCTCGACCAGCTCCTTGTCGACCTGGCGGATGCCCAGCTCCGTCATGCGGACGCCGGGGGCCAGGGCGAAGATCAGGGTCGCGACGATGCCCGCGGGGGCGCCCGAGCCGAAGAACAGGATGGCCGGGATGAGGTAGATCATCGCGGGCAGCGTCTGCATGAAGTCCAGGACCGGGCGCACGACGGCGCTGACCCGGTTCGAGCGCGCCGCCCAGATGCCGACCGGCACCGAGATGACCAGCGCGATGATCGTCGCCACGAGGACGAGCGACAGCGTCATCATCGCGTGGTCCCACAGTTCGAGGGAGTCGATGAACGCGAATCCCACGAAGGTCAGGACACCGGCCACCGTGCCGCGCAGCCAGAAGGCGACGACCGCGAAGATGCCCGCGAGGATCAGCGGCTGTGGGGCCTGGAGGACCCAGTTGATGCCGTCGTAGGCACCGTTGAAGACGTTCTTGAAGAAGTCGAAGAGCCATGCGGCGTTGCTGAGCAGCCACTCGACGACATCGTTGACCCAGTCACCGAAAGGAATCCTAGGCACCGGTGCTCACCTTCTTCACCGGCTCGTCGCCCTCGCCACGCGGCGTCGGGACGGCGTCCTGCGGAGTCTTGGTCATGGAGGTCTGCGCGTCGGGCTTCATCGGCTCGCCGAGCACGGCGAGGAGCCGTTCACGCGTGACCACGCCTATGAGCTTGCCGCTCTTGTCGGTCACCGCGACGGCGACGCCGTCCGTGGAACACGGCGTGAACAGCTCGATGACCGGGGTGTCCTCGGTGACCGTCGCGGGCGCGTCGGCGGGGTCGTACTCCTTGCCGGGAGCGGTCATGATGGCGCCCGCGGTCAGCACGCGGGAGCGGTCCACGTCCTGGATGAACGAGGCGACGTAGTCGTTGGCCGGCGTGACGAGGATGTCCTCGGCACTGCCGATCTGGACGATGCGGCCGTCGCGCATGACGGCGATGCGGTCGCCCAGGCGCATGGCCTCGTTCAGGTCGTGGGTGATGAAGACGATGGTCTTCTTCAGGGTCTTCTGGAGCTCGAGGAGCTGGTCCTGCATGTCGCGGCGGATCAGCGGGTCGAGCGCGCTGAACGACTCGTCCATGAGGAGCAGGTCCGCGTCGGTGGCGAGCGCGCGGGCCAGGCCCACGCGCTGCTGCATACCGCCGGAGAGCTCGTCGGGCCAGGACTTCTCCCAGCCGGCGAGGCCGGCCAGGCGCAGCGCCTCGACGGCGCGCTTCTCGCGCTCCTTGCGCGGAATGCCCTGGACCTCGAGGCCGTACGCCGCGTTCTCGAGCACGCTGCGGTGCGGGAAGAGCGCGAAGTGCTGGAAGACCATGCTGATCTTCTTGGAGCGCACGGCACGCAGCTCGCGGGGACTGAGCGCGGTCAGATCCTGGCCGTCGAAGCGGACGTGCCCAGCCGTGGGCTCGAGCAGTCCGTTCAGCATGCGCAGAAGCGTGGACTTGCCGGAGCCCGACAGACCCATCACGACGAAGATCTGGCCCGGCTCGACGGTGAAGGAAGCGTCGATCACGGCGGCGGTGGTGCCGCCGGCGCGCAGTTCCTCACGGTCTGCTCCGTGGCGGAGTTTCTCCACCGCTTCATCGGGTCGTCTGCCGAACACCTTGTACAGGTCTTCGGCTTGCAGCCTGGACACATACACCTCTCGGGTAGAACGATCACGGCCCGCCTCCCCCGCCGGCGGGCCGTGGAGCGATGCGAGGTCCGCTCGCAGACCGGAAAACCATCCATTGGTTGAATGAGTGACCGGGTTCGCTCCGGGGGCGCGCCTGCCCTTGCTTATACAGATCAAACGCAAGAGTGTTCCAGTTCACATTGCGTTCACTTCCGGACCCGGAACCGCCACATCCGCGAGCGGCGGTGACTGTCAGTGCGTTGCGGCAGGATGTGGGGCGTGACCCAGCGAACCGATCGCCTGATGCTGCTCGATACCGCGTCCCTGTACTTCCGGGCCTATTTCGGGGTCCCCGACTCCGTGAAGGCCCCGGACGGGACGCCGGTCAACGCGGTGCGCGGCCTGCTCGAATTCATCACCCGACTCGTGCACGACCACCACCCCGACTCGCTCGTGGCCTGCATGGACGCGGACTGGCGCCCCCAGTGGCGGGTCGACCTGATCCCCTCGTACAAGGCGCATCGCGTCGCGGAGGAGACCGAGACCGGCCCGGACGAGGAAGAGATCCCCGACACCCTCTCCCCCCAGGTCCCGATCATCGAGGACGTGCTGGACGCGCTGGGCATCGCGCGCGTGGGCGTCGAGGGGTACGAGGCGGACGACGTCATCGGTACGTTCACCGGCCGGGCCACCGGTCCGGTCGACATCGTCACCGGCGACCGGGACCTCTTCCAGCTCGTCGACGACGGCCGCGAGCGCCGCGTCCTGTACCCCCTCAAGGGCGTCGGCACCCTGCAGATCACCGACGAGGCCCTGCTGCGCGAGAAGTACGGCGTGGACGGCTCCGGGTACGTGGATCTGGCGCTGCTGCGCGGCGACCCGAGCGACGGCCTGCCGGGCGTGCCCGGCATCGGCGAGAAGACGGCCGCGAAGCTGCTCGCGCAGTTCGGGGACCTGGCCGGGATCATGGCCGCCGTCGACGACCCGAAGTCGAAGCTGACACCTTCGCAGCGCAAGCGCCTGGACGAGTCGCGGCCGTACATCGCGGTGGCGCCGACGGTCGTGCGGGTCGCCGGGGACGTGCCCCTGCCGGTCGTGGACACGGCGCTGCCGCGCGAGGCGCGCGATCCCGCGGCGCTCGACAAGCTCGCGGAGCGCTGGGGCTTGGGCGGATCTTTGCAGCGACTGCTCACCACCCTCGAGCGCTGAGTGTTAACTTAGGTAAACCTAAGTAGCCAGTGATCTTCAGGGGAGGCCGCCATGGCGGAACGTCCGGAACGCAGGAAGCCGACGGCACACCGGGGCGAGGTCCTGCGCACCGAGCGGCTCACCCCGCACATGCAGCGCGTGGTCCTCGGCGGGGACGGCCTCGCCGCCTTCGCCGCGGGCGGTTGCACCGACCACTACGTGAAGCTGCAGTTCCCGCTCGCGGGCGTCACCTACCCCGAGCCCTTCGACCTCGGCCGGATCCGCGAGGAGCTGCCGCGCGAACAGTGGCCCGTCACGCGTACGTACACCGTGCGCGCCTGGGACCCGGTGGCGCGCGAGCTGACGCTCGACTTCGTGGTCCACGGTGACGAGGGGATCGCCGGTCCGTGGGCGCGGGACGTACAGCCCGGCGCGAGCGTGCATCTGGCCGGCCCCGGCGGCGCCTACGCCCCGGACACCGGCGCAGACTGGCATCTGCTCGCCGGCGACGAGAGCGCCCTGCCCGCCATCGCCGCCGCCCTGGAGGCGCTGCCCGAGGATGCCGTGGCCCACGCCTTCGTGGAGGTCTCCGACGCCACCGAGGAGCAGAAGATCGACTCCGCCGCGCAGGTCGTCTGGCTGCACCGCGGCGACCGGCCGGTGGGCGAGGCGCTGGTGGAGGCCGTACGCGGGCTCGCGTTCCCGGCCGGCCGGGTGCACGCCTTCGTGCACGGCGAGGCGGGCTTCGTGAAGGAGCTGCGCCGCCATCTGCGCACCGAGCGCGAGATCCCGCGCGAGGACCTCTCGATCTCCGGGTACTGGCGCCTCGGTCACAACGAGGACGGCTGGCAGGCCTCGAAGCGGGAGTGGAACGCGCAGGTGGAGGCGGAGCAGGAGACGGCGTAGGGCCACCTCCCGCCCCGCTGCGGCGCGGCGCTCAGAGCTACGCGCGCCCAGAGCCACGCGTGCCCAGAGCTACGGCGTGGTGCTCAGACGGAGCGCTGGTACGAGCGGAAGGTGCGGGTCGACAGCCACACCGCGGCGACGGCCAGCACGAGGAGCGCCCCGCCGCGGGTCAGCACGTCACCCGGGTCCGGGTGGGCGGACATCGCCGAACGGCCTGCGACCATCGCCCAGTTGAGCGGGTTGAAGTCGGCTATGTGCCGCATCCACGGCGGCATCTGCGACGGTGCCATGAACGCCGAGGACAGGAAGGTCAGCGGGAGCAGCAGGAACGTGTTGATCCCGATGATCGACTCCCGCTCCCTGACCAGCATGCCCAGCGCGTTCGACAGCGCCCCGAACACCGTGCCGAGGAGCACCGCGGCAACGACCAGGATCAGCACTCCGCCCGCCCCGCCGGGCAGTTCGGCCCCGCCGAGGAGCCCGAGCAGCACGATCACGACCGACTGGAGCGCGGTGACCAGACCGTTGCTCACCACGTTCCCGTTCATCAGTGCTCCACGGCTCACCGGTGTGGTGAGGAAGCGGTTGAGCGTGCCTCGCTGGATCTCGTCGAGCGTCGCCATGCCCGCCCACATGTTGGAGCTGAGCGCGCTCATCACCACGACGCCGGGGATGAGGTAGTCGAGATAGGTTGTGGTCCCGAATCCGCCCAGCTCGACGACCTTCTTGAACAGGTTGCCGAACAGGAACAGCCACACCACCGGCTGGATCAGGGTGATCAGCAGATACGCGGGCTGGCGCAGGAACACCATGAGCTGACGCTGTGTCATGTACCAGGTCTGCGGGATCGCGGTACTCATCGGGCGCCTCCGGCGGGGGCGAGGGTGTCGGCGGCGGACTCGTCCAGGGTGGCGGCCTGCGCCTCGGAGTAGCGACGGCCTGCGTAGCGGAGATAGACGTCGTCGAGCGAGGGGCGGGCGACGGTGGCGGCGGTGACCGCGACGCCGGCCCGCTCCAGCGCGGCGAGCAGGACGGGTACCGCGGCGGCCCCGTCGTCGGCGCGGACGCTGACGCGCCGGCCGTCGAACTGGGTCTCGCGCACACCGGGCAGCGCGGCGAGCGTGCCCTCCAGGAGCGTGCGTCCGGCGTCCTGGACGGGGGCGCGCAGCTCCAAGTGGACGGCGTCCCCGCGCAGTTCGCCCTTGAGGCCGTCGGGGGTGCCCTCGACGACGACATGGCCGCGGTCGACCACGGCGATGCGTTCGGCGAGCCGGTCGGCCTCTTCGAGGTAGTGCGTGGTGAGCAGGATGGACAGGCCCTCGTCGCCGGCGAGGCGAGCGATCTCGTCCCACATGGCGGTGCGGGCCTCCGGGTCGAGGCCGGTGGTCGGTTCGTCGAGGAAGAGCACCTCGGGCCGGTGGACGAGGCCGAGCGCCACGTCGAGGCGGCGCTGCATGCCGCCCGAGTAGCCCTTGACCTGGCGTCCGGCGGCGTCGGAGAGGCGGAAGCGGTCGAGGAGTTCGGTGACGCGACGGTTCAGGTCCGCTCCGCGCAGGCCGTACAGCCGGCCCTGGAGCTGAAGGTTCTCGCGGCCGGTGGCGACGGGGTCGGCGCCGGACTTCTGGGCGACGACCCCGATGGCGCGGCGCACGCGGTCGGGGTGCCGCAGCACGTCGTGGCCCGCGACGGTGGCGGTCCCGGAGTCGGGGCGGGCGAGGGTGGTGAGGATCTTGACGGTGGTGGACTTGCCTGCGCCGTTCGGGCCGAGCAGGCCGAAAACGGTGCCGGGTTCCACGCTGATGTCCATGCCGCTGAGCGCGGTGACATCGCCGGGATAGGTCTTGACGAGTTGACGCGCCTGCACTGCGGGCGCACGGGTACTCATGACGACGGCTCTCCTGCGTGAGCGGACGACGGTTGATCCGCTCGCGGGTGTGAGCGGACGACGGCCGATCCACGTGAAGAGCGCCGGGCTATCCTGGGTGTGCCGCACCTCGATCGCCTGGCTCGCCGCACGGTGGGTCGGTCCGGGGTTCGAGACCCTGGCGGGACTGCTCCAACAGTCCTGCCGGGGTCTGTTTGTCTCTCTCGGCTTGCTTCTCTCTCGGCCTCTCTCTTCTCTTCCTACGACGGAATCACCGGTCGGGGCGTCCTACGGTGGGGGCACCGGTCGAGGCGCCCTGCGCCCGGGTCACCGGTCGGGGCGGGTGTCCTCCAACTCCGCGAATTCCGGCGGGATTTCGCCGGTCTCCTGGAAGGTCCGCCACTGTTCGACGCCGTCGAGCGTGCCCTGCTTGACCTCCCGCAGGAAGCCACGGATCCACTCGGCCTGCGCCTCGACCATGTGCAGCTGGTACTCGGTCTCCACGAGGAAGATCCGCGGCAGCGACTCGTACAGCTTCATGAGTCCGCCGCGCGTGCTCGCCGCCTGGACGTCGAGCGAGGCGAGCCGCTCCTCGAGCAGTCGCGTCACCTCGTCGGGGTGTATGACCCCCATGAGGGAGAGCGCCGTCTCGAAGATCGGGTACTCACGCGCGGGCACCGCGAGCAGGTCGGAGAGCCATTCGAGCGCTTCCTCCCGGCCGTCGTCGGTGATCCCGTAGAGCGTGCGCTCCGGCCGGTTCCCCTGCCGCTGCACGTCCGCGACCTCGACGAAGCCGTGCTTCTCCAGGTTCTGGACGACCGTGTAGAGCGAGCCGTAGTTGATCTTCGTCGTGGTGTCCTTGCCACGCCGGCGCAGGGTCTGCGCGATCTCGTACGGATGCATGGGCTTCTCCATGAGCAGCACCATCACCGCGAGGGCCAGCGGATTACCCAGCTTGCGCCGCTTCGTGGCCATGGACCTCACCCCGCTCCTCGCGCCCCTCGCCAGGAAGCGCTTCACCTCGTACCCGAATATCCGTAGCCGAACATATCGCGATAGGCTCGCCAGGGTCAATACACGATGTATCGCGAATGAGGTGGGTGCGCAAGAGCGGGTGTGCAAGAGGTGAGGACTGCGCGCCCCGAAGCGACCTCACGACCGCGTCACGCCCCCGGACGGCCGTCGCCCTGTACGCGCGCGTGGAGGTGGCAGTCGTGCCAGCCGTCCGCGTGCAGAAGAGCACTGCGCTTCGTGCCCTCCAGGGCGAATCCCGACTTGAGGGCGACCCGGCAGGACGCCATGTTGCCGACGGCGTGCTGGAGTTCGAGGCGGTGGAAGCCGATCTCGTCGAGCGCCCAGCGGGACAGCGCGGCGACGGCGCGCGGCGCGACCCCGGCGCCCCGGGCCGCGGGCAGGACCCAGTACGCGACCTCGGCCAGCCCCTCGTGCAGCGACACGGTGCGCAGCCCCGCGCGGCCCACCACCTCGCCGGTGTCCGCCGCGGCGACCGCCCAGCCGGCCCGCTGCTCGCCTTCCCAGGCGTCCCGCCACTCCGTCATCCAGCCGCGCGCCTCGTCCTCGGAATCCGCGATCCGCGCGTGCCAGTGCTGGATCGTCGGGTCGCGGAACGCCGCGTAGACAGCCGGCACGTCCTCGTCCCTCCAGGGCCGCAGGACAAGGCCGCCCTCGGCCTCGATGGTCGGCTGGGGGCCACGGGCGAGCGTGCCTGTGGCCAGGACCTGCGAAATCGTCATCGGCATGCGCCCCATCCTGCCCCTGGCGGCCCGCCCCGTCCGCGATTTTTGGGGACCGCCGGCCGCCCGTAGGCTGTGCCGCGATGAGACGTAAGCGGCGCATTCCGCCCTCCCCGCTGCCGCAGCGCGACGGCATCGACCCCTTCCGGGTCATGCTGCCGCTCGACGGCGCCTGGAGCACGGTGCGCGACCATCTCGTGGAACGGCTCGCGGCCGGGCCCGGGGTGATCGACGCGATGCTGCGCGAGGGGCGGATCGTGGGCGCGGACGGGGCCGCGGTGGCGCCCGACTCGCCGTACGCGCCGGGCGCCTGGGTGTGGTTCCACCGCGATCTCGCGCCCGAGGTGCCGGTGCCGTTCCCGATCCGGATCGCGTACCGGGACGAGCACATCGTCGTCGCCGACAAGCCGCACTTCCTGGCCACGACGCCACGCGGCAGCCATGTCACCGAGACCGCGCTGGCGCGCCTGCGACGGGAGTTGGACCTGCCCGCGCTCGGTCCGGCGCACCGGCTCGACCGGCTCACCGCGGGCCTCGTCCTGTTCGTCGTCCGGCCCGAGGAACGCGGCGCTTACCAGACGCTCTTCGGCGACAAGCTGGTGCGCAAGGCGTACGAGGCGGTGGCCGCGTACGACCCCGGAATCACGCTGCCGAGGACCGTGCGCAGTCGGATCGAGAAGGAGCGCGGGGTGCTCGCCGCGCGCGAGGTGCCGGGCGGCGAGCCGAACGCCCGGAGCCGGATCGAACTCGTCGAGCAACGCGGCGGGCTGGGCCGCTACCGGCTGCTCCCCCACACCGGCCGCACCCACCAGCTGCGGGTCCATATGAACGCGCTCGGCCTGCCGATCCTCGGCGACCCCATCTACCCCGTGGTCGCCGACGCGGTGGCGCCGGACGACTTCCGCCGCCCGCTCCAACTCCTCGCGCGGACCCTGGAGTTCAGGGATCCGGTGACGGGCAAGGAGCACCGCTTCGAGAGCGAACGGGCGCTTGCGGCCTGGTCGGCATACGAGGAGTGGGCGGGCGGCGGGCCGACGGCGTCCGCCCACTCCTCGTAGCGCCCGGGGTCCGAACGAGAGGCCCTGGGTGCGGCCCGGTCAGTAGCCGCGCCACCAGCGCAGGAAGCGCCGCCAGGCGCCCTGCGGCGGAGCGGCCGGCTCCGGGAACGCGGTGGGCGGCTGCTGCGGTTCCGGGTCGGCGGCGGGAACGGAGGCGGGCCGCGGGGCCGGCGGAGCGTGCGTCGACACCTGCCAGTCGTCGCGCTGCTCCGAGACCGGCCGGATGCCGGGCTTGGCGACGATGTCCTGCGGCGGGCGCGGCTCGAACTTCACCGGCAGTTCCACCAGGTGCCGCGAGAGGATCGAGGACCGCCAGCGCAACTCGTGCTCGTCCACGGAGAGTTCGACATCGGGAAGGCGCATCAGGAGCGCGTCGACCCCGATGTCGGCGATGGCGCGGCCGATGTCCTGTCCGGGGCACTCGTGCGGTCCGCCGCCGAAGGCCAGGTGCGAGCGGTTGCCCTGCATGTTGGCGGCCAGGTCGGGGCGTACGACAGGGTCGACGTTTCCGGGCGCGATGCCGAAGATCAGGCCGTCGCCCCGGCGGATGTGCCGGCCGCCGAGCTCGGTGTCCTCCTTGGCGAAGTAGCCGACCATGGCGCTGAACGGCGGCTCGTCCCACAGGGACTGCTCGACCGCCTCGGGCACGGTCATCTGGCCGCCGTTGAGCCTGGCGCGGAAGCGGGGGTCGGTGAGGACCACGCGCAGCACGTTCGCGATGAGGTTGGCCGTGGCCTCGTACGCGGCGATCAGGACCAGGCGCAGGTGCTGGGCGACCTCGTCGTCGCCGAGGGCGGCGGGCTGGGCGATGAGGTGACTGGTGAAGTCGGCCTCGGGGTGGGCCCGGCGGCGGGCGGTGAGCCTGGTGAGGACGCCCATGATGTATTCGTTGCTGGCGATGGCGGTCTCGGTGCCCTTGATCATGTCGCGGGCGGCCTGCACCATCCGCTCGTTGTACTCCTCGGGCATGCCGAAGATCCGGCACATCACCATCATCGGCAGGTGCTCGGCGAACTGGCTGACGACCTCGGCCTCGCCCGTCTCGCAGATCTTGTTGACCAGCTCGTTCGAGGCACGGTTGATGAAGCGCCGCAGACCCCGGGACTCGATGGTGCCGATCGCCCCGGTGACCGCCCCGCGCAGCCGCTGGTGGTCGGCGCCCTCGGCGAAGCTGCAGATGGGCTGCCAGCTGAAGACCGGCGCGAGGGGGTTGGTGGGGGTGACACTGCCGTCGAGGACGGCGTTCCAGTGGCGCGCGTCGCGGTTGAACTGCGAGGTCGAGCGGACCATGTGCAGGTTCTCGCTGTGCCCGAGGACCGCCCACATCGGCACGTCCTCGTGGATCAGGACGGGGGCGACGGGGCCGTGTTCGGCGCGCAGTTTCTCGTACACGGCCGCGATGTCGTCGTCCGCCTCGGGGCCGTAGAGCCGGCGCAGACCGCCGGGGCCCATGGAGTGGGCGGGGCAGCCGGGCGGCGGGCTGAGCGCGGCCTCGTCCGTGCCGGCGTGTGAGTGGGAGGGAGTCGTCACGGTGATCGCTCCGGTGGGTGTGGAAAAGGCTGTGTGGAAAAGGCTGTGTCGAAGCAGACAGAGGGGGCAGGCTCCGGCCGGGTCAGATACGGGCGAGCGCCAGTTCGTGCAGATAGCGCATGAGCGTCATCAGGACATCCCTGCTGGAGGCCCGGCGCCGGGCGTCGCACTCCAGGATCGGGACCTCCGGATCGAGGTCGAGAGCCTGGCGCAGCTCTTCGGGAGGGAAGCGCGGGCCGTCGGGGAAGGCGTTGTTGGCGATGACGAACGGCACGCCGCGCTCCTCCAGGCGCCCGATCACGTCGAAGCTGACTTCGAGGCGGCGGGTGTCGATGAGTACGACGGCGCCGAGCGCGCCCTCGAAGAGGCCGTTCCACAGGAACCAGAAGCGCTCCTGGCCCGGGGTGCCGAAGAGGTAGAGCACCAGTTCGTCCGTGATGCTGATGCGTCCGAAGTCCATGGCGACCGTGGTGGCGGTCTTCGTCTCGGAGCCGTAGTTGTCGTCGACGCCGATGCCCGCCTGGGTCATGGTCTCTTCGGTGGTGAGGGGCCTGATCTCGCTGACGGATCCCACCATCGTGGTCTTGCCCACGCCGAATCCGCCCACGATGACGACCTTCACGGCGGCCGTGACCGTGTCGGGCAGGTGGTCCTCGCTCAGGGGCCCCGGAGTGCGGGGGCCGTCCCGGAGCGTGTCAGAGCTTTTGAAGTCCATGCATCACCGCTTCGAGGAGGGAACGGTCGGCGACGGCGCCGCGGATGACCGGGGCCCGTGCCTGGACCAGTTCGGCCGCGAGGAGTTCGCCGAGCAGCACGGTGACCACGCTGAACGGCAGACTGAGGTAGGCCGAGATCTCGGCCGTGGACAGAGGTGACTTGCACAGCCGTAACAGGGCTGCCTGTTCAGGCGGTGCCGCGGGCGGGGGGTCCGCGCGCGCGACGATCAGGGTCACCAGGTCGAGCGGCGCGCGCTCGGCCCCCTCGCCACCGCTCGTGATGGTGTACAGGCGTTCGGGATTGGCGCCCTTGCCGTCCGCCGGGCGACGCTCGCGCTGCGGCGGCTGCTCCCGGGAGGGTTGCGGGGGATGTGTCATACGGTCTGCCCGTTGCGCCTGGGCGGACTCGTGAGGTGTGCGCCGATGCGTACGACGAGGTCACGCATGCGGTTGCTGATGAGTCCGGCGTCCACGTGGGCGTCGGCCAGGACCGCGAGGTACGCGCCCTTGCCCGCGGCCATGAGGTAGAAGAAGCCTCCGCTGACCTCGATGATGACCATGCTCATGCGGCCGTCGCTGTCCGGGATCTCGCTGGCCACGGCGGTGGCCAGGCTCTGGAGCCCGGCGCAGGCGGCGGCGATGCGGTCGGCGGCGTCGGGGTCTCCGCCGTAGCGGGCGATGCGCAGGCCGTCGGCGGAGAGCACCACGACCTGCCGGGTCTGGGGCACGCCGTCGGCGAGCTCCTTGAGCATCCAGTCGAAGTTTGCCTTTTGCTGGATCACTGGCGGTCTCCCTCGTCGACCTGCTGATTGGCCTCGCCGGTCTCGCCCGACGCGTCGCCCTGCCCGTCACCCTTGAGCCCGTTCATGAACGCCTCGACCCACAGGCCGGGTTCGGGCTGGTCCGGCTTCTCGGGCTCGGCCTCGGAGGCCGGCACCGGGATGGGGGTCCACTGCGGGGGCTGGTCCGCGCGGGGCGCCGCACCGCTGCCGGGCTCGGGCGCCCTGGGCGTCACGATGATCTGCTGGTCGATGACCTTCGTGTCGACCTTCCTGCGGCGCTGCGGCAGTCCGTTGGCGCGCCACTCGGTGACGACGGGGACGTCGTCCTCCATGGCGGCCACCAGCGGCGCGGAGGGACGGGGGCCCGTGGTGGGGCGGCGCAGCTTCTTCTTGCGGGGCTCCTCCACGATGGGCTCGCCGTCGTTGTTGACGCGGGGCACACCGGAGGCGCCGATACCGTGCGCGAGGCCGGGCGCGGGGTCGCTCGTGATCATGATTCGCGGCACGATGAGGACGGCGCGGACACCGCCGTACGCGGACTGACGCAGCCCGACCTGCATGTCGTACATCTGCGAGAGCCGGCCGACGACGGCCATGCCGAGGCGGGGGTTCTCGCCGAGGTCGTTGAGGTCGACACCGGCCTTGGCGCGGGCGAGCATCTCCTCGGCGCGGGCGCGGGCCTCCTCGCTGAGGCTGACGCCGCCGTCCTCGATCTCGATGGCGATGCCGGTCTGCACCTCGACCGCGGTGACGTGCACCTTGGTCTGCGGCGGCGAGTAGCGCGTCGCGTTGTCCATGAGTTCGGCCAGCGCGTGGATGAGCGGCTCGACGGAGATGCCGCGGATGGCGATCTTGGCGATCGAGTGCAGTTCGATGCGCGGGTATTCGAGGATGCGCGACATGGCGCCGCGCAGCACGCTGTAGAGCGGCACGGGCCGGGGCCACTGACGGCCGGGGCGGGCGCCACCGAGGACGGTGATGGAGTCGGCGAGGCGGCCGATCAGCGCGGTGCCGTGGTCGATGCGCAGGAGGTCGTCGAAGACCTCGGGGTTGCGGCCGTGGTCCTCCTCCATCTCGCGCAGTTCGGCGTTCTGCTTGTGCACGATGGACTGGACGCGGCGCGCGATGGAGACGAAGGCGCGCTGCGCGGCGTCGCGCATGGACTCCTCGCGGTCGATGAGGTCGAGCACCTCGGCCATCAACCTACGCTGTGCGTCGGGGAGTTGGGCGTGCGCGGGGTCGCTCTCGACGACGACCTTGACGGCCTCGTAGGCCGTGTCACCGGAGCGCAGCCGGTACAGGGACTCGGGCAGCAGGTACCGGGCCATCCACTGGGCCTCGTCGTCACGGGCGGCGAGGCTGCGTTCCAGGTGCGCGATGTGCCGGGCGGACTGAGCGCGTTCCCCCTTGATCGTGCGGCCGCGGCGCAGGGCCTCGGCGGCCACGAGGATCAGCAGAAGGGTGGCGAGGCCGCCGCACAGGGCGACGGCGAGCCGCGCGGGCTGCGCCACCACCGCGACGGCGGCTCCGGTCGCCGCGGCCATGGCCACGGCGGGCAGCAACAGCACGCGTGTGTAGGGGACTTCTCGGCCACCGGGAGGCGATTGAACACTCACCATGTATGCCCTCTGAACGGTCGGATCGGGGGAAATGTGCGTTACGGGGGGAGACGTGCTGACGTACGCGTGGGGGGACGAACTCGAATCATCTGCAAGATTGGGAACAAACGCACGAATATGTGCCAACTCGGTGCGCTGCGGGCGAGCTTAGTCCCGTGGGATCACCGCTGTGTCATATTCCGCAAGCACCTGAAATGGCCGGACGGGAGGAATACACTCGGCTCCATTTGCACGCTCAGCGGCGGTTCGCACACATGGAGTGATCACGTCCGCCCGTGCGAAATCCCCGTCACGGCAGGGCTGTTGGGCCCTCGACGCGTGCCGTATGTGAGGTCAGAGGCCCGCGAGGCGCGGGGCGGCATCCGTGGTCACCCGGGGAAGACCGGGACGGCGACCGGTACGGAGCGATCGGGATCGCGGCGGTGCCCGAGAATGACGTCTTCGGTCAGCTCGGAGAACAGATCGGCAAGCGGGGAGAGTTCACCCTTGGCGAGCGCACGCCGCGGTCAGTGATGGCGCCAACTGCACTTAGGCGTCCATGAGTTGGACGCTGGCGGCGCGGACGCCACGGACGGCGCGGACGGCACGGACACCACGGACGGCGCGGACGGCGCGACGTCGTGTGCGGCTCGCGTCCCCGCGCACCTTCAGGAGCGCGGGGAACCGTAGCGGTAGCGACCCGTCACCGCCGGCCGCTACCCGCCCGATCATCCACCTGTCCCTCGGCCACCTATCCGACGGACGAGTACGCCACCACACCGCGCCGCAACGCGTCCACCGCCTTGCGCGCGTTCTTGGCGACCGTGTTCCCGTCTCCCGCACCGGCGACGGACGGCGCCGCGGCCGAGATCTGGCCGAGCACGTCGATGACCTGCTTGCACCACCGCACGAAGTCACCGGCAGGCATGTCCGCCTCGCGCAGGACCTCGTCGAGCCCCTTGCCGGACGCCCACTGGTGCGCGGCCCAGGCGAAGCCCAGATCGGGTTCACGCTGGCCGACGCCCTCGGTCTGGCTGATCTTGAACTCTTCCTCCAGGGCGTCGAGCCGGCCCCAGATGCGGACCATCTCGCCGAGCGCCGCCTTGGCCTTGCCGGACGGCAGCTTGGGCGCGAGCGCGTCGTCGGCGGCGCGGGCCTCGAACACCAACGCCGAGACGCACGCGGCCAGTTCGGCCGGACTGAGGCCTTCCCAGACCCCTTCGCGCAGGCACTCACTGGCGAGCAGATCGAGCTCACCGTAGAGCCGCGCGAGGCGCTTGCCGTTCTGCGTGACCTCGTCGCCGCGCAGGTAGTCCATCTCGGTCAGCAGGGCCACGATGCGGTCGAAGGTGCGGGCGATGGTGTTCGTCCGGCCCTCGATGCGGCGCTCCAGCTGCTGTGTGTCGCGTCGCAGCCGGTAGTAGCGCTCGGCCCAGCGGGCGTGGTCCTCGCGCTCGTCGCAGCCGTGACAGGGGTGGGCGCGCAGTTCGGCGCGCAGCCGCGTGATCTCCCGGTCGTCGGCCGCCGCCGCGCGGTTCTTGCGGTGCCGGTCGGGCACGATGTGGCCGGCTTTGGTGCGCAGCGCGGACGCGAGGTCCCGCCGCGACTGCGGCGAGCGCGCGTTGAACGACTTGGGGATCCGCATCCGGTCCAGCGCCTCGACGGGCACCGGGAAGTCGATCGACGCGAGCCGCTTGACCTGGCGCTCGGCGGTCAGGACCAGCGGGCGCGGCCCGTCGTGCTGCTCGAAGCCACGGTGTCCGTTCGACCGGCCGGCCGGGATGCCGGGGTCGAGGACGAGCGCGAGCCCGGCGAACTTGCCGGAGGGGACGTGGATGACGTCGCCCGGCTTGAGCTTCTCCAGGGCGGCGGCCGCCGCGGCGCGCCGCTGGGACGCGCCCTGCTTGGCGAGCTCCGTCTCGCGGTCCTTGAGCTCGCGGCGCAGCCGCGCGTACTCCTCGAAGTCGCCCAAGTGGCAGGTCATGGAGGACTTGTAGCCCTCAAGGCCCTCCTCGTTGCGCTGGACCTGGCGGGAGATCCCGACGACCGACTTGTCCGCCTGGAACTGTGCGAAGGACGTCTCGAGCAGCTCGCGCGAGCGGTGCCGGCCGAACTGCTCGACCAGATTCACCGCCATGTTGTACGACGGCTTGAAGCTGGAGCGCAGCGGGTACGTGCGCGTGCCCGCGAGTCCCGCCAGGTGCTCGGGGCTGAAGCCGCGCTGCCACAGGACGACCGCGTGGCCCTCGACGTCGATGCCGCGCCGGCCCGCCCGGCCGGTGAGCTGGGTGTACTCGCCGGGCGTGATGTCGGCGTGCTGCTCGCCGTTCCACTTGACGAGCTTCTCCAGGATGACGGACCTGGCCGGCATGTTGATGCCGAGGGCGAGGGTCTCCGTCGCGAAGACGGCCTTCACGAGGCCGCGGACGAACAGCTCCTCGACCACTTCCTTGAACGTCGGCAGCATGCCCGCGTGGTGGGCGGCGATGCCGCGCTCCAGGCCTTCGAGCCACTCGAAGTAGCCGAGGACGTGCAGGTCCTCGTCGGGGATCGCCGCCGTGCGCTCCTCGACGATCTCGCGGACGCGGGCGCGCGCCTCGTCGTCGTTGAGCCGCAGGCCCGCGTACAGGCACTGCTGTACGGCTGCCTCGCAGGCGGCACGGCTGAAGATGAACGTGATCGCCGGCAGCAGCCCCTCGCTGTCGAGGCGCTCGATGACCTCGGGGCGGCCCGGCGTCCAGATCCGGGAGCGCTGTCTGCGCTCGCGCTCGCGGTCCGCCTCGCGCACCATCTTGCCCTTGCGGCGGTCGCGCGGGTTGTACGAGCGGCTGGCCTCCATGCGGGCCATGCGCGTCAGGTCCGGATTGACGGCCTTCTTGTGGCCCTCGCCCTCCTCGAAGAGGTCGTACATCCGGCGCCCGGCGAGCACGTGCTGGAACAGGGGCACGGGCCGGTGCTCGGAGACGATCACCTCGGTGTCGCCGCGCACGGTGTCGAGCCAGTCGCCGAACTCCTCCGCGTTCGACACGGTCGCCGAGAGGGAGACCAGAGTGACGGACTCCGGGAGGTGGATGATCACCTCTTCCCAGACGGCGCCGCGAAAGCGGTCGGAGAGGTAGTGCACCTCGTCCATGACCACATAGCCGAGGCCGAGGAGGGTCTGCGAGCCCGCATACAGCATGTTCCGCAGGACCTCGGTGGTCATGACGACCACCGGAGCGTCCGCGTTCACGCTGTTGTCGCCGGTCAGGAGGCCGACCTTGTCGGCGCCGTACCGCTTGGCGAGGTCGGCGTACTTCTGGTTCGACAGCGCCTTGATGGGGGTCGTGTAGAAGCACTTCTTGCCCTGCTGGAGGGCCAGGTGGACGGCGAACTCGCCGACGATCGTCTTGCCGGAGCCGGTGGGCGCGGCCACCAGGACGCCCTTGCCCGACTCGAGAGCCTGACACGCCTCGATCTGGAAGGGGTCGAGACCGAAGTCGTACATCTCGCGGAAGGGGGCGAGCGCGGTGGCCTGCTCGGCAGCGCGCTTACGTGCTGCCGCGTACCGCTCGGCCGGTGAGAGGTCCTCTGTCATCGTGCTTTCGAGACTACCGGCCACCACTGACAACGGACGATCTTTATCGTGATCGGCCCCTTCCGGAGGTCAGGGGCCCAGGATTCGCACGGCTCCCGGCACGCACTCGGCGGTCATGGGCAGCGCTCCGAGCGGTTCCCCGTCGGCGTATCCGGTGATCTTTTCCGCGGCCAGTTCGATCTTCTTCGCGCGGTGGACGGTGACCTTGGGGTGGCCGAGGTGGGTCCCCTTGTAGACGCGCGGGAAGACCTTGAGCAGCGTCGCCCGCGAGCAGTCTCCGACGACCGTGATGTCGAAGAGCCCGTCGGTCATGTCGGCGTCGGCACAGATCTTCATGCCACCGCCGTACGACGTCCCGTTCCCCACGGCGACGAGCGTGGCCTCGACCTCCAGCGGAGGTCCGTCGTCCAGGGTGATGCGGTACGGGATCGGCTTGAACGCGGCGAGCTCGGCGACGATCGCGAGGTCGTACTTGAAGCGTCCGTTCGGCCAGCGCATCCGGTTGCCCCGGTCATTGACCCGGGAGTCGAAACCCGAGGCCAGGACGGTGCCGAACCAGTGGCCGCCGGCCCGCCCCAGGTCGAGTTCGCGGATCTGCGCCCCCTTGAGCGCATCGGCGACGAGGGCGCCTGCGGCAGCCGGGTCCCGTACGGGCAGTCCGAGGGAGCGGGCGAAGTCGTTGCCGGTGCCGACGGCGATCACGCCGAGCGGGGTGCGGGTGCCCGCGACGGCCTGGAGCGCGAGGTTGGCCATGCCGTCACCGCCGACGGCTATGAGCGCTCCGGTGCCGTCGTGGACCGCGGCACGCGCGCGTGTGAGGGCGTCATCGGCGTCCTCCCCCACGACCGTACGTACGGAGAAGCCGGCCGCCCGCAACGCGGAAGCGGCCGGCTGCGCCGCGTGGGCGCCCCGGCCGCGTCCCGCGGTGGGATTGACGAAGAGGGTGATCTCGCTGGTCACGGGCGGACCTTACAAGATCGTGCCGCCCTGTCAGGTCACGTCGTCATAACCGTTGACCCGGTCATGGTCCGAACTGGCCTGCTCGGGCAGCGCACTGCCGGCCGAGACGGGCTCGGGCGTGAGGTCCAGGTCCGAGGCCTCGTCGTCGTCCAGGTCCTCGCGGTCCTTGGCCTTGCGGCGGTCGTTGAGCAGGGAGAAGCCGGCGGCCGCGAAGTACAGGACCCAGATCGGTCCGGCGAGCGCCAGCATGCTCAGCGGGTCGGTGCTGGGCGTGGCCACGGCCGCGAAGACCGTGATGCCCATGATCATGCCGCGCCACCAGCCGATCATCCGCTTGCCCGTGATCACCCCGGTGAGGTTGAGCATCACGAGGAGCAGCGGCAGCTCGAACGAGAGCCCGAAGACGATCACCATGCGCGTGATCAGGTCGAGCAGATCGTCCAGCGGCAGCTGGTTGTCGACACCGCCGGGCGAGAAGTCGAGCAACACCCTCGCCATCGTGGGGAGGGTCTTGTACGCGAAGAAGGCGCCGCACAGGAACAGGGGGAAGCCGGTCGCGACAAAGGCGGTCGCGTACTTCTTCTCGTGCTTGTGCAGGCCGGGCGCGACGAAGCCCCACAGCTGGTAGAGCCAGACCGGCGAGGCGAGCACGACACCCGCCATCAGCGAGATCTTCAGCGCGAGCGTGAAGGGCGTCAGCAGACCGTTGAGCACGATCCGCGCGCACGTCTCGTCGTGCTGTCCCTTGTTCGCCTGCTCGGCGAGCTCGGCGAAGCTCGACTTGCAGCCCACCGAGTCGAGCACCGGATTGGTGAAGAACTCGATGATGTCCTTGTAGAAGAAGGCGGCGACGATCGTGACGACGACGATGGCCAGCAGGGCCTTCGTGAGCCGGTTGCGTAGCTCACGCAGGTGTTCCGCGAGCGGCATCCGCCCCTCGGGATCCTTCTCCGTCTTGCGGGCAGACTTAGGCAACCCACGTCCTCATCTCGTGCGACAGGCCGCCTTCGCGGGGCGGCCCGGGATCAGCGCTGCGAAGTCTGGTCGGTCGGCTCGGTGACCGGGCGAGCGCCTGTCACATCGCCGGGAGCGGCCTTGATGGTGCGCTGAGCCGGGGGCTGCTCATCGTTCTTCGGCGGGTCCGTGGGCGCGGTCTGCTGACCGTCGGACTTCATCGCCTTGGCCTCGCTCTTGAGGATGCGGGCCGACTTGCCCAGCGAGCGCGCCATGTCGGGAAGCTTCTTCGCGCCGAACAGCAGGACGATGACGACGAGGATCAGAATGATCTCAGGGGCGCCGATCTTTCCGAACATAAGCGTTTACCTTCTCACCGAGGCGGCAGGGGCGGGGCTGCCGGTACAGGTCGGACTGGTGTCCGACCACCGTGCTGGCAGCGATCGTATCCCGTGGGGGTGAACAGGGGGCAATCCCTCTGCGTACTCCCAGTTGCGGGCCGCGCCTCGCTCTTCGGGCCGCGTCTGGCAGCGTACCCGCCCGCCCCTGCGACCGGACAGGGCACAGGGGTAAAGCGCTTACCATCCTGTCGCCCCCGTCACATTCGGCGGGTCGTGCGATTAAAGGAGTTCGCGGCTCGTGCGGGCCGTGGCGGTCGCCGCCCGCTCCAGGTCCTCCGCCGCACGGTTGATCCGCTGCGTGGTGTCGGCGACTTGGCGCCCGAGGCGCTGCGCCTCGACAAAGACCTTGACCGCGAGTACGCCGAGCACGGCAAGCCCCACGAACCCCACAGCAATCGCCAGCATCGCCCAGAACATGCGCCGAGCCTAGACGGTCTGGTGGAGGCGGAGCGTGTTCACCCCTCCACCGGTGAGGAGTTCGATGATGCGCTCCCCGGCCGGCTTGCGCACGGCGGAGCCGCACTCGGGGCAGGTGAACGAGTAGAACGTGGTGCGGCGGGTGGCGCCGATCGCCAGGCGCAGGGCCTGCGCGGAGAGTTCGAAGCGTGCACGGCAGTCGGGGCAGGCGGCCTTGAACAGCACCGGACCCACCACTGCGGACAATCCACCCATTTCGACCATCCCAGACTCTTCAGAGACTCTTCTGAACTTCCCGAACTTCTGGCACCCCCGGGCCGCACCGCGGTCAACGGCACGCCCACCTTTCTCACCGGGCCATGCGCGTGAGGGTCATCACCCACCCGCCCGCGGCCAACGGCCCTACCCCTGCCCGTCGTACGCGGCCAGCGCCTCCCCCGCGGCCTGCCGCGCACTCTCGGCGAGCCCGAGCGGCGAGACGATGCGCCCGTCGCGGCCGAGCCGGAGCGCCAGCCGGCGCAGCGACGACGGGTCCGGCGTGCGCAGCGTGATCCGCAGGCCGCCGTCCGCCAACTCCTCGGCGCTGTCGTGCGGGTAGTACTCGGCGACCCAGCGTCCGCCAGGACCGACCTCGACCACGACCTCGGGGTCCTCGGCCGCGGGCTGCACGAGCCCTTCGGACAGGTCCCGCAGTTCGATCTCCGGCGGCGCGGACGGCTCGTCCAGGATCCGGATCTCGGCGACCCGGTCGAGCCGGAAGGTACGGCGCGCCTCGGAGCGCCGGCACCAGGCCTCCACGTAGGTGTGGCCGACGCTCACCAGGCGGATCGGGTCGATCTCGCGCTCGGTGAGTTCGTCGCGGGCCGGAGAGTAGTAGCGGATCCACAGCCGGCGCCGCTCCGAGATGGCCCGGTCGACGTCGGCGAAGACGCCGCCCTCGGACTCGAAGGTCACCGAGAGCCGGGCGCTCGCGCCGGCCGCCTCTCCGGCCGCGGCCTCCAGCTTCGCGGTGGCCCGAAGGAGCGCGAGCCGGTCGCTCTCCCTCAGTCCGGGCAGTGTGGACACGGCGCGGGCGGCGACGAGCAGCGCCGTCGCCTCGTCGGCGGCGAGCCGCAGGGGCGCGGCGACGTCGTCCGGGTTGTGCCACCAGATGCGGTCGCCGTCCGTGTCGATGTCGAGGAGGTCGCCCCCGCGGAAGCTCGTCCCGCACAGCGGCAGGATGTCGAGGTCCGAGATCAGCTCGTCCTCGGTGATCCCGAAGGCGCGGGCGACATCCTCCACGCGCGCTCCGGGGCGCTCCCGCAGATACGTCACGAGGGACAGCATCCGCCGGGTCTGGTCGATGGCGTTCGTGGCCATTGGTCCTCGTTCCCCTCAGCCCTTGGCCACGGCGCGCAGCCGGTCGACGACCTCGGCCCGCAGCTCGGCGGGTTCGAGGACGACCACGTCGGGCCCGAACTCGACCAGCCAGGCGTCGAGCCCGTGCCCGTACGGAATCTCCAGCTCGTCCCAGCCGTCGCCGAGATCGCGTACGGCCGATGCCTTGGCGCGCAGCGGATAGCCGGAACCGGAGCGCAGCCTGATGAGGGCCGTGCGGTCGGCGGTCTCGCCGGCCCAGCTCGCGACGGTCTCGCGAACGGTCACGACGTCGGGCACCTCTGCGGTGAAGCGGGCCGCGCGGGAGCGGACCTTGCCGGTGATGCGGGAGAGCCGGAAGACGCGCTCGGCGCCGCGGTCGCGGTCCCAGCCGGCGAGATACCAGTGGCCGCGCCAGCACTCGAGCGCCCACGGCTCGACGTGCCGCTGCTCGGGCCGCGCGGCGGTGGCCTTGCGGTAGTCGAAGACGACGGGCCGGCGGTCGCGGCAGGCCAGCATCAGCGGCTCGAACGACGCCTCGTGCGCCGGGATGCGGGGTTCGAGGGCGGAGTGCGCCTCGTACGGGTCGACGTCCTCGGGAAGGCCCGCGGCCCGCAGCTTCTGCAGGGCCCCGCTGGCAGCACCGGCCAGGCGGGCCTGCTGCCAGACCTTCGCGGCCAGGCCGAGCGCGGCGGCCTCCTCGGCGTCGAGCGTGACGGGGGGCAGCCGGTTGCTGTCACGGCGGGCGAGGTAGCCGACCTCCCCGTCGAGGTTCTCCACGGTCGCGATGACCAGACCGAGCTCGCGCAGGTCGTCCTTGTCCCGCTCGAACATCCGGTTGAAGCTGTCGTCGGAACCGGCTTCCAGGTAGGCCTCGATGGAACCGCGCAGCTCACGCTTGCTGAGCGGGCGCCTGGTCCCCAGCAGACACAGCGCCAGATTCATCAGCCGCTCGGCCTTGGCAATGGCCATCGACGCCCTACGTCCTCTCTTCGAGAGCCCCCGGGCTCTCCCCCATCCGAACGTCGACCGTACCGCTCCGGGGTGTCGTGGCAAAAGCCGAGGCCAAGGGGTGCATCCCAAAGGGATCCGGTGGGGAGTGGCGGAGGGAGACCGAAGGGCCCATGCCAGGAGGCATGGGCCCTTCGGTCGACCGCTTGCGGTCGCAGCCTGATCAGACGGCGACCGCGTCGCTGACGATCAGACCGCGACCAGGTCGCAGACGAAGATCAGCGTCTCGCCGGGGGCGATCACGCCGCCGCCCGCGCCACGGTCGCCGTAGGCGAGGTGGGCGGGGATGGTCAGCCGGCGGCGGCCGCCGACCTTCATGCCCTGGATACCCGTGTCCCAGCCGGTGATGACCTGGCCGGCGCCGAGCTGGAACTCCAGCGGGTTGCCGCGGTTCCAGGAGGCGTCGAACTCTTCACCGGTGGAGAAGGCCACGCCCACGTAGTGGACCTTGACGTAGTCGCCGGCCTTGGCGACGGCGCCGTCACCCTCCCAGATCTCCTTGATCTCCAGGTCCGCCGGCGGCTGACCCTCGGGGAAGTCGATCTCGGGCTTCTCGATGCTCACGTCTCTTGCTCCTGCTGCTAAACGGTTGGGCAACCCGGACAGTCTTGCATCCCGCAGGGGTCAGGACGTGGCCAGGATGTCGACGACGAACACGAGCGTCGAGTTGGCCGGGAGCGTGTCGCCCTTGGCCTCCTTGCCGTACGCCTGGTCGGCGGGGATCACCAGGAGGACGCGGTCACCCACGTGCTTGCCGACGAGGCCCTTGTCCCAGCCCGGGATGACCTGGCCCTGGCCGATCACCGTGGTGAAGGGCTGGCCGGTGTTCCACGAGGAGTCGAAGAGCGTCGCCTTCGGCTTGCCCTCGTTGATCTTCCAGGCGGCACCGCTGTACTGCATGGTGACCGTCTTGCCGCTCTTGACCTCGGCGCCCTTGCCCTGGATCAGGACCTGGTCGACCAGCTTCTTCGGCGGGTCGTTCTTCGGCACGGAGATCGCCGCGGGCTCCGGCTTGTCAGCCTTGATCTGCGGCAGGTCCGACGGGATGGACGCCTGCGTGCCCGTCACCATCTTCGGAGTGACCTTGCCGACGTCGATCGCGAACACGAGCGTGTCGGTGCCGGTGACACCGGCCTGCTGGTTGCCCTGGCTGCCGAAGCCGGCGGCGGGCGGTGCGACGACGAGGACGCGGCTGCCCTCCTTCTGGCCGACCAGGGCGTCCGCGAACGCCGGGATGACGGACTTGGAACCCGCGGTGATCAGCTGCGGGGTGCCGCCCGACTGGTAGGAGCTGCCGAGGTCCTTGCCGCTCTTCCAGACCTTGCCGGTGAAGTTCATCGACACCAGGTCGTCCTTCTTGACCACCGCGCCGTCACCCTGCGACAGCGTGTGCACGACGAACTTGCCGCTCGGCTCCGCCTTCGGCACGGTGATCTGGGCCTGCTTGCCGTAGGCGCCGCTGATCTCCGGCATGGGCGACGCCGAGTCGACGGGCTTGGGCGCGGCCGCCTCGGCCTTGGGCGAGGGGGACGCCGAATCCGACTTGTCCGTGTCGCTCTTCTTGTTGTCATCACCCCCGCACGCCGTCGCGGTCAGCGCCAGAGCCGGGACGATGAGCAGAGCAGCAAGTCGGCGTCGCACAGTGATCCTCAGGTTGCGGGTTACGTGAGTACGGTCCAGCCACTGTAGGCCCTCACGTCCCTTACCCGAGGTACCGCACGCACACCGAAGGCCCCGTACACGGATCATGTACGGGGCCTTTGGTCGACGGTGAGCCGGTCGTCCTACATTCCGGCGATCAGCTTCTCCACCCGGTCGTCCACGGACCGGAAGGGGTCCTTGCACAGCACAGTGCGCTGCGCCTGGTCGTTCAGCTTCAGGTGCACCCAGTCGACCGTGAAGTCACGGCGCTGTTCCTGTGCCCTGCGGATGAAGTCACCCCGCAGCCTCGCACGCGTGGTCTGCGGCGGCACCGACTTGCCCTCGAAGATCTTGAGGTCGTTGCAGATGCGGGCCGCCTGTCCCTTCCTCTCCAGAAGGTAGTAGAGGCCCCTGCGGCGGTGGATGTCGTGATACGCGAGGTCTATCTGCGCGACCCGCGGATGCGACATGGTCATGTTGTGCTTGGCCCGGTACCGCTCGATGAGCTGGTACTTCATCACCCAGTCGATCTCGGTGCCGATCCGGTCGAGGTCCTCTGCCTCGATCGAGTCGAGAACCCGGCCCCACAGTTCGAGGACCTGCTCGACGGTGCCGGTGCGGATCCCGCGGCGCTCGCAGAAGTCCACGGCCTTCTCGTAGTACTCGCGCTGCACCTCGAGGGCGGATGCCTCGCGGCCGCTGGCCAGACGCACCTTGCGCCGGCCGGTGATGTCGTGGCTGACCTCGCGGATGGCCCGGATCGGGTTCTCCAGGGTGAGGTCACGCATGACCGTGCCCGCCTCGATCATGCGGAGCACCAGGTCGGTGGCGCCCACCTTGAGGAGCATCGTCGTCTCGGACATGTTCGAGTCGCCGACGATGACGTGCAGGCGCCGGTAGCGCTCGGCGTCCGCGTGCGGTTCGTCGCGGGTGTTGATGATGGGGCGGGAACGCGTGGTCGCGGAGGACACGCCCTCCCAGATGTGCTCGGCACGCTGGCTCACGCAGTACACGGCACCGCGCGGAGTCTGCAGCACCTTGCCCGCGCCACACAGCAGTTGCCGTGTGACCAGGAACGGAATGAGGATGTCCGCGAGTCGCGAGAACTCCCCGTGACGGGCCACCAGATAGTTCTCGTGGCAGCCGTAGGAGTTTCCCGCCGAGTCGGTGTTGTTCTTGAAGAGATAGACGTCGCCCGCGATTCCCTCCTCGTGCAGGCGGCGTTCGGCGTCGACGAGCAGGCCTTCCAGAATGCGCTCGCCCGCTTTGTCGTGCGTGACCAACTCGGTCACGTTGTCACATTCGGGAGTTGCGTATTCCGGATGTGACCCGACATCGAGATAGAGGCGGGCGCCGTTCCGCAGAAAGACATTGCTGCTGCGGCCCCATGACACGACACGGCGGAAGAGGTACCGCGCCACCTCGTCAGGAGACAGGCGGCGCTGTCCCCTAAACGTACATGTGACGCCGTACTCGTTCTCCAGCCCGAAAATGCGGCGGTCCATGAGTGAACATTACGCCTGATGCCCTGTACTGAAACCGGGTTCGACAGCACCGTTTCGATCATTTTCCGATGAGCCCGCGACACGCCCGGCGCCACGGGGAGCTGCGAGGACCCTTCCGGTGGCGAGGAGCACGAGCAGCGCGGCCACCCCGGCCACACCAGGAACAGCGAAGCCCCACACCGTGCCGCCCCACTCGACCACCGGTCCGGCCACGGCGGTACCGACCGACGTACCCACCGTGAACGTCGTCACGAGCCACGAGAACGCCTCCGTCACCGTGCCCCGCGGAGCATGCCGGTCCACGATGATGAACGCGCACGCGATCGCCGGGGCCAGGAACACCCCCGCGAGCGCCGTCAGCGCCGTCATCGCCACCACACCCGGCATCAGCACCAGCGGCAGGTAGAAGACGGCCAGCAGGGCCACCAGCCACCGCAGCCGCCGCTCGGGAACGCCGGCCCACTGCCGCGCCCCGTACACGGAGCCACCGGCCAGCGCGCCGAGCCCCAGCGCCGCCATCAGCCAGCCGTACGTCACGTCGCCGCCGTGCCCGTCCGCGTACGAGACGCCCGCCACCGTGATCGAGCCCAGCGCCGTCCCGATGAACAGGAAAGCCCCGAGGAGCGCGAGGAGCCCCGGCGAGCGCAGGGCGCCCAGCCAGTGCGCCTCACGCGGCGCCGAGCGCCACGCGCGCGACGGCTTCGACACCACCACCGACAACGCGCCGAGCACACCGACGACGTTCAGAACGACGAGCGCGGCCTGCGCCGACCACAAGGACACGCACACAGTGACGAGCAGTGGCCCGACGGTGAACATGACTTCCTGCGCCACGGCGTCCATCGCGTACGCGGTGTGCACCTGGTCCTCGCGCGGCAGCACATTCGGCCACAGCGCGCGCAGTCCGCCCTCCAGCGGCGGAGTGAACAGTCCGGCCGCGCCCACCGCCACGTACGCGAGCGCCGGTGACCCGGTCCCGGCGAAGGCGAAGACGGTCATGGCGAGTGCCGACGCCAGCGCCGCCGGGAGCTGCACCCTCGGCTGTCCCCGCAGGTCCACGAGCCGGCCGAGCAGCGGCTGCCCCACCGCGTTGGCGACGCCGTACACCGCGGCGAGCGCCCCGGCCAGGCTGTACGTGCCGCCCTCCGCGCGGACGAACAGCACGATCGCGATGGCGGCCGTCGCGTTCGGCAGCCGCCCCACCAGCGTGCCCACCAGCAGCCGCGTCGCGTGCCGCGCCTTGAGGATCTCCGCATATCCCGCGGCCATCGCCCGCCCTCTCGCCGCCCCGAGGCGCCTAGGTTTTACGTATAACTTCGAGGGTCATACGTACCATGTCCGCAGACCACGGGTCCACCCGAAAACCCGCCGCACACCCCACGGAGGCACGAGTGACGACCGGGTCACACGACACGACCCCCGCGCGCCCCACCAGCCGCGACGTCGCCCGCGCCGCCGGAGTCTCCCAGGCCGCCGTCTCCCTCGTACTCGGCGACAAATGGCGCGGCCGCGTCGCCGAGACCACCGCCGAACGCGTCCGCGCCGCCGCCCGCGACCTCGGCTACCGTCCCAACCTCGCCGCCCGCAACCTGCGCCTCGGCCGCACCCGCACCGCCCTCCTCGTGGTCCCCGCCCTCACCAACGAGTTCTTCGCCGGCGTCTACACCGGCGCCGCTCGCATCGCCGCGGAACACGGCTTCGGCGTCGTGCTCTACCCCTCCCCCGAAGGCATCGGCCCCGCCCGCGACCCCTTCGACTCCGCACGCGCGGCCCTCGACGGCGTACTCGCCTCCTCCATGGCCTCCGACGCCGTCACCGCCATCCGCGGCGACGGACTCCCCCTCGTCATGCTCGACAGCGACCCCGACGACACCGCGGCCACCGGCGCGGCCACCGTCAACCTCGACATCGCCGACGGAATGCGCCAGGTGACAGACCATCTGCTCGCCCTCGGCCACCGCCGATTCCTGCACCTCGCCTCCGCCGTGCCCTCCTGGACCTTCGACGTACGCGCCCGAGAACTCGCCGAACGCACGGCCCGCGTCCCCGAAACCCACGTGAGCACCGTCCGCTCACCCCTCACGGTCGAAGCAGCCCGCACCGCCGCACAGGCCGCGCTGACCGCCCCCGGCCCCCGCCCCACCGCCATCGTCTGCGACGACGACAAACTCGCCACCGGCGCGTACAAGGCCGCCCGCAGGCTGGGCCTCCACATCCCCGACGACCTCTCCGTCACCGGCTTCGACGACCTCTCCCTCGCCACCGCCGTCGAACCCGAACTCACCACAGTCCGGCTCCCCGCGGAGCTCTTCGGCGAGCGCGGCATGGCCGCACTCCTCGCCGTCCTGGACGGCCGAACTCCGGAAACCACCGCACTCCCCGTCGAGTTGGTCGTCCGCGGCTCCACCGCCGCCCCCACGGCCTGACACAACGAACGGCGCCCCAACCGCTTCCACGGTCGGGGCGCCGGACACCTCAGCAGGAAACCCTGCTCACTCCTCGTCGTCGGACTCCGCGTCACTACTCTCCACCGGCTCCGCGGACGTCCCCGCACCAGCCTCGAGCAGCCGCGACAACTGCGGCCCCACAATGCGCTTGAACTTCCGCTGCTGCGGACGCGTGCGATCGAGAACCGCCACCTCGAGCCGCTCCGCGGGGATCTCCCGCTCACTGCCGTTGGTATCCCGCGACAACGCCTGCACCGCCAGCTTCAACGCCTCCGCGAGAGTCATCCCGTCCCGGTGACGCTGATCCAGATACGTACTGATCTGCTCCGCGTTACCCCCGACCGCGACCGAGCCGTGCTCGTCGACGATCGAACCGTCGTGCGGAAGCCGGTAGATCTGGTCACCATCGGCGGTCACACCGACCTCGGCGACCACCAACTCCACCTCGTACGGCTTCTCGGCCGCGCTCGAGAAGATCGTGCCCAGCGTCTGCGCATACACATTCGCCAGGCCACGCGCCGTCACATCATCACGGTCGTAGGTGTAACCCCGCAGATCGGCGTAGCGCACACCACCGATCCGCAGGTTCTCGTACTCGTTGTACTTACCGGCGGCCGCGAAACCGATCCGGTCATAGATCTCGCTGAACTTGTGCAGCGCACGGGACGGGTTCTCGCCGACGAACACGATGCCATCGGCGTACTGCAGCACAACCAGGCTGCGACCGCGGGCGATGCCCTTACGGGCGTACTCCGCCCGGTCGGCCATGGCCTGCTGGGGTGAGACATAGAACGGCGTCGACACCGGCTGACCGTCCCTTTCTGTCAGTGACTCAGTGACTCAAGTCTGCGGCGAATACGGACCAGTCAGAGAAGCGCGGCCCGCGGGCCGTCGGGCTGCTCCAGCCGGCGCTCCAGGATGGAACGGGCGATCTCCGAACCCTCCTCATCGGTGAGCCTGCGGAAGCCGTCGTCCGTGATCACCGTGACGATCGGATAGATCCGGCGCGCCACATCGGGACCACCGGTCGCCGAGTCGTCGTCCGCCGCGTCGTAGAGCGCCTGCACGACCAGCGTCGTCGCCTCCGACTCCGTCAGATCGTCGCGGTAGAGCTTCTTCATCGCCCCACGCGCGAAGATCGAACCGGAACCGGTCGACGCGTACCCGTGCTCCTCGCTCCGCCCGCCCGTGACGTCGTACGAGAAGATGCGGCCCTTGCCGCGGTCCACGTCGTACCCCGCGAACAGCGGCACCACGGCCAGGCCCTGCATGGCCATGCCCAGGTTCGACCGGATCATGGTCGAGAGCCGGTTCGCCTTGCCCTCCAGCGACAGCTGGGCGCCTTCCACCTTCTCGAAGTGCTCCAGCTCCAGCTGGAAGAGCTTCACCATCTCCACGGCCAGACCGGCCGTACCGGCGATGCCCACCGCCGAATACTCGTCAGCCGGGAAGACCTTCTCGATGTCGCGCTGAGCGATCATGTTGCCCATGGTGGCCCGGCGGTCACCGGCGAGGATCACACCGCCGGGGAACGTGACGGACACGATCGTCGTGCCGTGCGGCGCCTCGATCGCGCCCTTCACGGCCGGAAGTTGGCGGTTCCCGGGCAGGATCTCGGGCTGATGCTCGGACAGAAAGTCCACGAAGGACGACGATCCAGGCGTCAGGAAGGCAGCTGGTAGACGCCCGGTGCTACGAGAGTTGGCTTCCACGCGATTCCTTCCACGTAGTCGGCGGCCCGCCTTATGACGTCGGGCCGATCCTTCAACTGCCCCAGGGCTGCGTTGCAGCTGAAGCACAGTACGCCACGGACCTTACCCGTCTCGTGGCAGTGATCCACATGCTCAGCCGGACCATCCGAACAGATACAGCAGATACAGCAGATCCCCATTTGAGAGGCGATCATCTCGTCACGTTCGGCTTCGGTCCTGCCGTATTCACGCTTCAGGCAGCGGGCACGCCCTTTCGCAGCTCAGCAGGGCTCACAGCTCGTCGACAGGCCATCTGAGGCAGACCCGTTGCGATGCCACTCGCTCCACGGCCTGACCTACGTCCGACCTGCGGTCCGGCTTACCGCGATCCTGCTGACGACGCCGATACGCCGCCGCCGTGCATTCGCGACAGCTGGTCCGGAGACCACCGAGACCCGACCTGTTGCACGCGAATGCACTGGCGGGAAGGTCTCACTGGCATGCCGAGCAGGCTTTCTCGACACCCATTCCCGACATTTTGCGGCTACTCTCCGCCTTTTTGAACAAATGACCGAACGAAGTCCTCGGCGTTCTCCTCCAAGACGTCGTCGATCTCGTCCAGCACGGAGTCCACGTCGTCGCTCAGCTTCTCCTGGCGTTCCTTGAGGTCCTCGGAAGCCTGCGCGTCCTGCGCCTGCTCCTCGACCTCCTCGGTGGAACGCGTCGCCTTCTGCTGTCCGCCGCCGGTGTCCTTGGTCGCCATCTACCTCACCCCGCTCGGTTCGACGTTCTTGATCAGACCCTACAAGCCGGGTCCGACATCGGCCCCGCAGTTCGTCCAACGTGCGAGGCCCACCTCTGTGATTCCCCTGCCGCCGGCTTTTCAGCCTCCGGACAGCACCCGGACCAGATCTTCGGCCGTGCGGCACCGGTCGAGCAGCTCCTTCACGTGATTACGCGTTCCGCGAAGGGGTTCGAGGGTTGGGACGCGCTGCAGAGAGTCACGACCGGGCAGGTCGAAGATCACCGAGTCCCAGGAGGCCGCAGCGACGTCGTCCGCGTACTGCTCCAGGCAGCGCCCGCGGAAATAGGCCCTGGTGTCCTCCGGCGGCTTCGTACGGGCCCTCTCGACCTCCGACTCGTCCAGGAGCCGCTTCATCCGGCCGCGGGCCACGAGACGGTTGTACAGGCCCTTCTCGGCCCTGACGTCGGCGTACTGGAGGTCGACGAGGTGGAGGCGCGCGGCGTCCCAGTCGAGGTTGTCGCGGCGGCGGTAGCCCTCCATGAGCTGCCGCTTGGCGACCCAGTCGAGCTCTCCGGCCAGGCTCATCGGGTCGCTCTCCAGGCGGCCGAGTACGTCCTCCCAGCGGGTCAGGACGTCCTTGGTCTGTTCGTCGGCATCCGCTCCGTAGCGTTCCTCGACGTACTTCCTGGCCAGCTCGAAGTACTCCATCTGGAGTTGCACCGCGGTGAGCGTGCGGCCGCTACGGAGTGTGATCAAGTGTTGCAGGCTGGGGTCGTGGGAGACCTGGTGGAGGGTGCGTACGGGTTGGTCGACGGCCAGGTCGACGGCGATGAAGCCGTCCTCGATCATGGAGAGGACCAGGGCTGTCGTGCCCAGTTTGAGATAGGTCGAGATCTCGGAGAGGTTCGCGTCGCCGATGATCACGTGCAGGCGGCGGTACTTCTCCGCGTCGGCGTGCGGCTCGTCCCTGGTGTTGATGATGGGCCGTTTGAGGGTGGTCTCCAGGCCGACCTCGACCTCGAAGTAGTCGGCGCGCTGGCTGAGCTGGAAGCCGTGTTCGTGGCCGTCCTGGCCGATGCCTACGCGGCCGGCGCCGGTGACGACCTGGCGGGAGACGAAGAAGGGCGTCAGGTGGCGCACGATGTCCGAGAAGGGGGTCTCCCGCTTCATCAGGTAGTTCTCGTGCGTGCCGTAGGAGGCGCCCTTGTTGTCGGTGTTGTTCTTGTAGAGGTGGATCGGCTGGGCGCCGGGGAGCTGGGCGGCTCGCTCGGCGGCCTCGGCCATGATGCGTTCGCCGGCCTTGTCCCACAGGACGGCGTCCCGGGGGTTGGTGACCTCGGGGGCGCTGTATTCAGGGTGTGCGTGGTCGACGTAGAGGCGGGCACCGTTGGTGAGGATGACGTTGGCCAGGCCGATGTCCTCGTCGGTGAGCTGGCTGGAGTCGGCGACCTCGCGGGCGAGGTCGAAGCCTCGTGCGTCCCGCAGCGGGTTCTCCTCCTCGAAGTCCCAGCGGGCGCGGCGCGCCCGGTGCATCGCCGCCGCGTAGGCGTTGACGATCTGGGATGAGGTGAGCATGGCATTGGCGTTGGGGTGGCCGGGGACGGAAATTCCGTACTCCGTCTCGATGCCCATTACTCGCCGTACGGTCATGCGGCCCTCCTTGCCCGGCGGCGCCCCCGTTCGGGGGCGGCGCTCAAGTACCGCTGGTTCTCCGGTGCGCGTGCGGTGCCCGTCCCCGCGCTGCGCGACTCGGCGGTACCGAAGAGCCTAGAACGCCTATGCGCTGGTGGGGAGATCATTACCGTCATTGCTGCTGCTGTGCTTGTGAGTCGGCCGCTGCCTGGAATCCGGGAAGGCGGCCGGAATTGTTGCCTGGAAAACAGTCGGCTGCGGGTACCCGGTAGAGGCACCCGCAGCCGCCCTGTCTTTTACAGGTACTGCCCGGTGTTGGCCACCGTGTCGATGGAGCGTCCGGTGTCCGCGCCCTGCTTTCCGGTGACGAGCGTACGGATGTAGACGATCCGTTCGCCCTTCTTGCCGGAGATGCGGGCCCAGTCGTCCGGGTTGGTGGTGTTCGGCAGGTCCTCGTTCTCCTTGAACTCGTCCACGCAAGCCTGGAGGAGGTGGGAGACCCTGAGGCCCTTCTGTTTGTGTTCGAGGAAGGCCTTGATGGCTGCCTTCTTGGCGCGTCCGACGATGTTCTCGATCATGGCGCCGGAGTTGAAGTCCTTGAAGTACAGGACTTCCTTGTCGCCGTTGGCGTAGGTGACCTCGAGGAAGCGGTTCTCCTCGCTTTCGGCGTACATCTGCTCCACGGCGGTCTGGATCATCCCGTGGACCGTACTGGCACGGTCGCCGCCGTGCTCGCCGAGGTCGTCGGAGTGCAGGGGGAGGCGGGCGGTCAGGTACTTGGCGAAGATGTCCTTGGCCGCTTCGGCGTCCGGGCGCTCGATCTTGATCTTCACGTCGAGTCGTCCGGGGCGCAGGATCGCGGGGTCGATCATGTCCTCGCGGTTGGAGGCGCCGATCACGACCACGTTCTCCAGGCCCTCGACGCCGTCGATCTCGGCGAGCAGCTGGGGGACGATGGTGTTCTCCACGTCCGAGCTGACGCCGGATCCGCGGGTGCGGAAGAGGGATTCCATCTCGTCGAAGAAGACGATGACGGGGGTGCCCTCGCTGGCCTTCTCACGTGCACGCTGGAAGACGAGGCGGATCTGCCGCTCGGTCTCGCCGACGTACTTGTTGAGCAGCTCAGGGCCCTTGATGTTGAGGAAGAAGCTCTTGCCCGTGGCCTGTCCGGTCACTTCCGCGACCTTCTTGGCAAGGGAGTTGGCCACTGCCTTGGCGATCAGGGTCTTGCCGCAGCCAGGAGGTCCGTAGAGCAGGACGCCCTTGGGCGGCCGCAGCTCGTGCTCCTTGAACAGGTCCGGGTAGAGGTAGGGGAGCTCGACCGCGTCGCGGATCAGCTCGATCTGGTTGCCCAGGCCGCCGATCTGCTCGTAGCCGATGTCCGGGACCTCTTCGAGGACGAGTTCTTCGACTTCGCTCTTGGGTACGACTTCGTAGACGTAGCCGGATCGGGGTTCGAGCAGGAGGGCGTCGCCGGGGCGGATGGTGATGTCGAGGAGTGGTTCGGCGAGCCGGACCACGCGTTCTTCATCGGTGTGCCCGACCACCAGGGCGCGCTCGCCGTCCTCGAGGATCTCCTTGAGGGTGACGATGTCGCCGACGCTCTCGTACTCCATGGCCTCGACCACGTTGAGTGCTTCGTTGAGCATCAGTTCCTGGCCGCGCCTGAGCTCTTCGAGCTCCACGCTGGGGCTCACGTTCACCCGGAGCTTGCGGCCGCCGGTGAAGATGTCGGCGGTACCGTCCTCGTTCGCCATGAGGAAGACTCCGAAGCCGGCCGGCGGCTGTGCGAGCCGGTCGACTTCCTCCTTGAGGGCCACGATCTGGTCGCGGGCCTCCCTGAGCGTGTTGGCGAGCCGCTCGTTCTGTGCGGACACGCCGGCCAGGTTGGTCTGCAGCTCGACGATCCGCTCTTCGAGAATCCTCGTATGCCGCGGAGAGTCGGCGAGCTTGCGTCGCAGGACGGCGATCTCCTGCTCAAGATAGGCAATCTGACCGGCGGGGTCATCGGACCCTCTTCCCGGGCGGATGCCGCGGTTCATGTCGTCGTCGTGGGCTGCCACGGTCCTCACCTCCTCCAAGGGGAGCTGGACGCTTCCAGACCCTACCTGGGTGGGTGTCGATTGAAACCCCTAGATCACAAAGACGAAGGGGGTGTGTCCGATCTTCACCCTTGCGCTCTCCCTCACGCCAGGGGAATACCCACCCAACAACATCGGAAAGCGGCCGGTTGTAGGGTCGACGTGTTCAACACCCGTCGGAGCTGGCCCGACTTGCTGGTACGCGGGGCGGTTCGAGGCAGGAAACGGCAGGAGATATGAGCGTGCAGCAGGAGGCCGGATCCGGCACCGGCAGCGGTGTCGCCCTTGAGGTGTGGATCGACCAGGACCTCTGTACCGGCGACGGGATCTGCGTGCAGTACGCGCCGGAGGTCTTCGAGCTGGACATCGACGGTCTGGCGTATGTGAAGGGCGCGGACGACGAGCTGTTGCAGGCGCAGGGGGCCACCACCCCGGTGCCGCTGCCGCTGTTGAACGACGTGGTGGACTCCGCGAAGGAGTGTCCGGGCGACTGCATTCATGTACGGCGCGTTTCGGACAGGGTCGAGGTTTACGGTCCTGACGCGGAGTGACCGCTGGGTTTCCGCGCGTCACCTGACGTGGCGTGGGAATCGGCCAACGAAAGGGGCCCGTGCCGCCGTTCCCGGCAGGCACGGGCCCCTTTCGTGTGTCGCGGGTCAGATGCTGCGAGCCTCCGCGGGCGTGGAGCGCACGAACGCATTGCCCTTCCACTGCCACTTGGCCTTGTCCTGGGTGTCGGGGCAACAACTGGGGACGGCCGGGCTGGAGTAGCCGAGGAGTGTCGCGGTGACGGCCCCGTCGCGTACCGCTACGTCGTCGGCGGTGAGCCGGTCCTTGGGGTCGACGAGGGTGGCGACGATGCGCGGCTCGGCGCGGGTCTCCTGGGGCTGGGTGAGGACGTAGACGCCGTTGGGCGGGGTGCCGGAGCCGGCGTCGCAGCGGACCACGGCGACGGTTTCCGGCCTGCCGTCACCGTCGAGGTCGCCGGTGGCCTTCTTCACCACGAGGATCTTGGCGGGGCCGCAGTCGAGCGGGAAGTGGACGGCGGCTGGGTCGGGCGGTGCGGCGGTGGTTCTGGTGCTTACGGGCTGCGTTCCCGGCTGGGCCGCGGTGGCCGCGCCGGGCTGCAGGAAGGAGGAGGCCGCGACGACGGCCGATACGGCCGCGGCGGTCGCGAGCCAGTGGATGGGGCGGGTGGTGGTGTGCGCCAGTTCCGGGACGGCGGGGTGCTGCACTAGGAGTGTCTCCTGTGAGGGCTGTGCCGGTGGGGGTGGCCAGCATCGTGCCATACCTCACAGTGTGGGGGAACGTCAGGGTCCGCTGATTCTCGGGTTCCTCACGCTGTCTTGCCGTATCGTGCGCGCCGCTTGTCAACGAACGGGCGCCGCCGCCGAGTTCCCTCGGTGTGACGGGGAACTCGGCGGCGGCGCCTGTGCGTTGTGCGGGGTGTTCGGGTCAGCGTCCGGGGTTGCCGCCGTCCGCGTTGGGGCCCGAGTAGTCCTCGCCGTAGGCGCCCTTGGCGGGGCGGCGGCGGCGCATGGGCGGCTCGACGCCGTCCGCGAGGCGGCGGGCGGTGAGGAGGAAGCCGGTGTGGCCGATCATGCGGTGGTCCGGGCGGACGGCCAGGCCCTCGACGTGCCAGTTACGGATCATCGACTCCCAGGACGTCGGCTCGTTGAAGCAGCCGATCTCGCGGATGGACTCGACGGTCCGCGCGAGCTGGGTGGTGGTGGCGACGTAGCAGCAGAGGATGCCGCCGGGGACGAGGGCCTTGGAGACGACCTCGAGGCACTCCCAGGGGGCGAGCATGTCGAGGATGACGCGGTCCACGTCGGCGTCGCTCAGGTTGTCCTGGAGGTCCCCGACGGTGAGCTGCCACGCGGGGTGGGAGCCGCCGAAGTAGCGCTCCACGTTCTGCGTGGCGATCTCAGCGAAGTCCTCGCGGCGCTCGTAGGAGTGCAGCATGCCCTCGTCGCCGATGGCGCGCAGCAGGAAGCTGCTCAGCGAGCCGGAGCCGACGCCTGCCTCGACGACGCGCGCGCCGGGGAAGATGTCGGCGAAGGCCAGGATCTGCCCCGCGTCCTTGGGGTAGACCACGGCGGCGCCGCGGGGCATGGACAGGACGTAGTCGGGGAGCAGGGGGCGCAGCGCGAGGTAGGCGACGTTTCCGGTGGTGCGGACAACGCTGCCCTCGGGAGCGCCGATCAGCTCGTCGTGGGGGAAGGAACCCTTGTGGGTGTGGAAGTTCTTCCCGGCCTCGAGCGTGAACGTGTAGTGGCGGCCCTTGGGGTCGGTCAGCTGTACCTGGTCCCCGACCTTGAAGGGCCCGCGTCGGCGGGCGGCACCGGTCGGTTCGGACATGTGACCAGCCTACCGGTCCGCGGAGGGGCCGCGGACCAGGGGCGCGGGGCGGTCAGGAGGGGCGGGCCATGGCCTTGACGAAGGCGCGCTCCACGTCGGCAGCGGACAGGACGCCGTAGATGGCGCCGCTCTCCTCGACGACGAGGTACTCGGTGGCGGGGGTGGCGCGGAGGGTGTCGAGGAGTTCCTCGCCGGCGAGTTCCGCGGAGACGCGCATGCCGTCGGTGAGGTCCTGGGCGAGTCCGCTGACGGCGACCCAGGGGCGGCGGTGTTCGGGTACGCCGACGATGGCGGCCTCGCGGACGAGGGATCTGGGTTCTCCGTCAGCATCGACGATGACGAGGGCGCGGGCTCCCGCCTCGTTGGCGCGGCGCAGTGCTTCGGAGAGGGGGGTGGCGCTCTCGACGGGGACGGCGCGGCGGGTCAGGGTGCGGGCGCGCAGTTCGGGGAGGTGTTCACGCAGGCGGGCCATGCGGAGGCTGTTGCCGGCGCCGGTCCAGATGATCGCGGCGAGGATGGCTGCGAGCAGGGCGTCGGTGACGGTGTCCATGCCGCTGACGTCCGCGGCGCCTTCGCCGAGGGCTCCGGACTGGGTGATCAGGGGCAGTCCGATGAGGACGGTGATGGCGAGGGCGCGGCCGACCCAGGCGGCGGCGACGGTGCCGCTCATGGGCTTGCCGGTGATCTTCCAGACGACGGCGCGGAGCATGCGGCCGCCGTCGAGGGGCAGGCCGGGCAGCAGGTTGAACGCGGCGACGATGAGGTTGGAGATCATCAGGCCCGCGAGCAGGACGCCGGGCACGGTGCCGGCTTCCACGACCAGCATGCCGAGGTAGAAGACGCCGGCCAGGACGAGGGAGAGCAGCGGTCCGACGAAGGCGAGGACGAACTCGCGTCCCGGCGTCTCGGACTCCTTCTCGATCTCGGACACCCCGCCGAAGAACTGCAGTTGGATGCGGCGCACCGGCAGTTTGAATCGGAGGGCGGCGACGGTGTGGGCGAGTTCGTGGACGAGTACGGAGGCGTAGAACGCGACCGCGAAGAACAGGGAGACGAGGTAGCGGGTGGCGCCGAGTCCGGGCAGGACGTGGTCGAGCTGGCCGCCGAAGACCCAGGTGATGAGGGCGGCGACGAGGAACCAGCTGGGCGCGACGTAGACGGGGACGCCGAAGGGGCGCCCCATGAGCAGTCCGCCCCGGGGCTCGGGGGCCTTGGTGGGGCGGCGGCCGCTGGTCGCCGGGGTTCGGTCGGCTGGGGGGTTGCCCTGGGGGCCGGGGTCCTGAGCGGGCGGGGGTGCGTCATCGCCCCTGCCCGTGCCGGCCTTGGTGAACGGGTCCGGGCCGGGGGTGGTGTCCGGGTCCGGGCCTGGAGTGGTGTCCGGGGCCGGGGCGGAGGTGTCGCCCTGGTCGGGCGGGGTGGTGTCGTCGCCGTCGGCCGGGGTGGCGGGCTCGGGGTGCTCCGTGTGCGGGGGGTCTTCCGGATCCCGAGGGGTCTGTGGGACGGAGTTCGCGCGGTCCGCGCCGTTGACGGGTGTTGGGTGCGTGGGGCCGGGGCGGGCGGCCTGGTGGTCGTCCGTCGTACCGCTGCCGGGCTGCGGCCGGCCGCTCTCGTCCACGGTGATCCCTCGGTCCCCTCGTCAGAAATCCCTCGCTCCTGCCGTTGCACGATCATGCAGGGCGAGGGGGTCTGCCGTCGATGGTATGCGTCCGGTGTGGCGTTGCCCTCGTCGACTCCCCTGCGGGGCCGCCGGGCCCCGGTTCCCGGGACGCCGGCGACGCGTTCGTAGCTGACTGTCAGTGGCGGCCCGTATGGTCTGTCGTCATGGAAACCAGCACCGAAGGGGCCACCGCGGCCGCTCGCCCTGCGTCGCTCTCGCCGTCGCGCGCGAGCGACTTCATGCAGTGCCCGTTGCTCTACCGGTTCCGGGTGATCGACAAGCTGCCCGAGAAGCCGAGCGAGGCGGCGACCCGCGGCACGCTGGTGCACGCGGTGCTGGAGAGACTGTTCGACGCGCCCGCGGGCGAGCGGACGGCCCCGCGGGCCAAGTCGCTCATCCCCGGCCAGTGGGACCGGCTGCGTGAGGTGAAGCCGGAGCTGGCCGAGCTGTTCGCGGACGACGGCGAGGGCGAGCGGATGGCGCGCTGGCTCGGGGAGGCCGAGCAGCTCGTCGAGCGCTGGTTCACGCTCGAGGATCCGACGCGGCTGGAGCCCGCCGAGCGGGAGCTGTTCGTCGAGGCCCAGCTGGACTCGGGCCTGAAGCTGCGCGGCATCATCGACCGGGTCGACGTCGCGCCGACGGGCGAGGTCCGGATCGTCGACTACAAGACGGGCAAGGCTCCCCGCCCCGAGTACGCGGAGGGCGCCCTCTTCCAGATGAAGTTCTACGCCCTGGTGGTGTGGCGCCTGAAGGGCGTGGTGCCGCGGCGGCTCCAGCTGGTCTATCTGGGCAGCGGTGACGTGCTCACGTACGACCCGGTGGTGGAGGACCTGGAGCGGGTGGAGCGCAAGCTGCACGCGCTGTGGGACGCGATCGAGCTGGCCACGGAGACGGGTGAGTGGCGGCCGCGGCCGACGAAGTTGTGTGGTTGGTGCGACCATCAGGCGGTTTGCCCGGAGTTCGGTGGGACTCCCCCGCCGTATCCGCTTCAGATCAGGGTGTCCGGGTCGGAGAGCAGCTAGCAGGGCAGAATGGGGCCGGACTACCGAAGGAGAGTTACGTGGCGATCCGCGTCCTACTGGTCGACGACCAGCCGCTGCTCCGTACCGGGTTCCGGATGATTCTGGAGGCCGAGCAGGACATCGCGGTCGTCGGCGAGGCCGGAGACGGCCTGCAGGCGCTCGACCAGGTCCGTGCCCTGCAGCCCGATGTGGTGTTGATGGACATCCGTATGCCGCGGATGGACGGTGTCGAGGCGACCCGGCAGATCACCGGCCCCGGCCGGGACGGCCCGGCGAAGGTGCTCGTCCTGACCACGTTCGACCTCGATGAGTACGTGGTGGAGGCACTGCGCGCCGGCGCCAGTGGCTTCCTGCTGAAGGACGCTCCGGCCAATGAGCTGGTGCAGGCGATCCGGGTGGTCGCGGCGGGCGAGGCGATGCTCGCGCCGAGCATCACGCGGCGGCTGCTCGACAAGTACGCGGACCATCTGCCGTCGGGTGACGAGCCGGTGCCCGACGCGCTGCACACACTGACCGAGCGTGAGGTCGAGGTCCTGAAGCTCGTGGCGCGCGGCCTGTCGAACGCGGAGATCGCGGCGGATCTGTTCGTCAGTGAGACGACGGTGAAGACCCATGTCGGCCATGTGCTGACGAAGCTGGGGCTGCGCGACCGCGTGCAGGCGGCGGTGTACGCGTACGAGAGTGGTCTGGTGCGTCCCGGCGCCCAGTGAGGCCGAGCGTCTGAAGGAACGGTCCGGTGGCCGCCTCCCGCGAAGGGGGGCGGCCACCGGTCTGTTATGCGGTGCCCTTGCTGATCTCCCAGAAGCGGAACACGGTCGACGCGTCGAGGCAGGATTCCAGGCCGTAGACGCTGTCGCGGGCGATGGCGTACTGCTTGGCCTGCCAGACGGGCAGGACCGGCAGTTCGTCGGCGACGATGTTCTGGAGCTGCTCGAAGTCCCGGTCGGTGGAGGCGCGGTCGCTCTGCGCCCCGGTCTCCGGGATGATCTTCCCGGTGATGGTGCTGTTGGTGTAGTTGTTCCCGAGCACGTTGCCGGCGCCGAAGAACGGCTGGGTGAAGTTGTCGGGGTCCGGATAGTCCGGGACCCAGCCCTTCACGTACACGCCGTACTTGCCGGTCTTGATGTCCTTCTCGTACTGGCCGAACTCGATGGACTTCATGTCGGCGTCGAACAGGCCGCTCGCGTTGAGCTGCTTGGCGATGGCCGACAGTTCCTGGTCGGTGGCGGGGCCGTAGCGCGAGGGCGTCGACCAGAGGGTGATCTTCACCTTGCCGGTGATGCCGTCGGCGCGCAGCGCGGCGCGGGCCTTCGCGGGCGAGGGGTGGGCCCCGTAGGTGTCGAAGAAGGCCGTGTTGTGGCCGCTGATGCCCGCCGGGATGATCGAGTACAGCGGGGTGGCGGTGTCCTGGTAGACCTCGTCGACCAGGGCGTCGCGGTCGATCAGGTACGCCATGGCCTTGCGTACGGACAGGCGTCCGGCGACGGGGTCCTTCATGTTGAAGACCAGGTGCTGGACCTCGGCGCTGGTGCCCTCGACGACGTCCATGCTCTGGCTCGTCGAGGTGGAGTTCTCGATGCCGGCGATGTCCTTGGCGGCGAGTCCGCGGTAGGCGAGGTCGATCTTGCCGCCGACGAGGGCCTTCTTCAGGCCGGTCTGGTCGCCGTGGAAGAACTTGATGGTCATGCCGGAGTTCTGGACCTTCGCGGTGCCCTTGTAGTCCGGGTTGACCGAGAAGACGGCCTGCTTCTTGTCGAAGGAGTCCAGCTTGTAGGGCCCGGAGCCGACGGCCTTGCCGTCCGTGCGCAGGCCGTCCATCGAGTACGCGGCGTGATCGACGATCGATCCGGCGCCGGACGCGATCTTGCTCGGGAACGTGGCGTCCGCGTGCTTCAGCTTGAAGACGACGGTCTTGGCGTCGGGCGTCTCGACCTTGTCGAGCATGGGGAACATGATCGCCGGGCCGGCCTCGTCAGCGATGTTCATCATGCGGTCGAAGGAGAACTTGACGTCCTTCGAGGTGAGCTTGTGGCCGTTGCTGAAGGTGAGGCCGTCGCGCAGGGTGCAGGAGTAGACGCGGGTGCCGGTGTCCGTGAAGGAGCACTCCTTGGCCGCTTCGGGCTCCGGCTCGGTGCTGCCCTTGGGGAAACTCAGGAGTGACTGGAACACGTTGTTGAACAGCAGCCACGACCCCGGGTCGTAGCCGGACGCCGGATCGGTGGCCTGAATGTCGTCGGACATTCCCATGACCACGGCTTCGCCCTGCCCGGCGGCGTCCGACTCGTCGGTGCCACAGCCCGCCAGCAGAGCCGCGGTGAGTCCCGTCCCGAGGGGCAGGATCAGCCACTGGTTGCGCATTCTCACGTACGTGCCTTGTCGTCAGTGGTGCGGAAATCGGGCGAGCCGGCCGTCCTGGAGGGGAAGGCCGGCTCGCGCTGGGATCAGCCGCTCACGCCGCGGCCGAGCTCCCAGAGCTGAAGGATCGAGGAGGAGCTGAGCGCCCACTCGACTCCGGTGATGTCGTCGCGTGCGGCGACGTACTGCTTGCCCTGCCACAGGGGAAGGACCGGCACGTCGTCGGCGACGATGTTCTGGATGCTCGTGAGGCTCTTGGAGGCGGTCAGCCGGTCGGCCTCACGACGGGACTCGGGGATAAGCTGGTCCCGGATGGTGCTGTTCGCGTAGGGGGACGCGAGGAAGTTGTCCTTGTCGAGGAACGGCGCGATGAAGTTGTCGGCGTCGGGGAAGTCGGGGAACCAGCCCAGGCCGTAGACGTCGTACTTGCCCTTGAGTTCGGACGAGCGGTACGTGTCCCAGGCGTCGCCCTTGATGTCGACGTCGAACAGGCCGCTGGAGTTGAGCTGCTTCTTGAGCACCTCGAACTCCCGCTTGGTGGCGGGGCCGTAGTGGTCGGTCGTGTAGTGCAGGGTCAGCTTCACCGGGGTGGTGATGTTGGACCGGGACAGGATCGAGGCGGCCTTGGAGACGCTCGGCTCGCTGTACTTGTTGAAGAACGAGTTCGTGTGGCCGGTGATGCCGGCGGGCACGAGCGAGTACAGCGGTTCGGCGGAGGTGCCGTAGACGTCGGCCGTGAGCTGGCCGCGGTCGACTATCTGCGCCATGGCCTGGCGGACGGCCTTGCTCTTGACCACGGGCGCGCTGGTGTCGAATCCGAGGTAGCGGATCTCCATGCCCGGCATCTCGACCAGGTTGATGTTCTTGCTCGGGTTGTCCGAGAGCTGCTTGATCTGCTCCGGCGACATGGTGCGCGTCATCATGTCGACGTCGCCCTTTTCGAGGGCCTTGCCCATGGCGGGCGCGTCTGCGAAGGAGACGAGCTCCACCTGGTCGTTCTTCGGCTTCAACTGCCCCTTGTAGTGGGGGTTCTTGGTGAAGACGGCCTTGACGAGGGTGTTGTTCTTGACCTTGGCGTCAAGGGTGTACGGGCCCGAGCCGTCGACCGCGAAGCCGTTGCGCAGCTTCCCCTTCGTGTAGTCGTCGGGGTTGACGATGCCGGCGGTGGGTGTGGCCAGCTTGTACGGGAAGGTGGCGTCGGGGCTCTTCAGGTGGAAGATGACCTCGCTGCGGCCCTTGGTCTCGATCGTGTCGATGCTCGAGAGCAGTGCGGAGGAGCCGCTGTCGCTCTTGATGCCGAGCACCCGGTCGATGGAGAACTTCACGTCCGAGGCGGTGACGGGGGTGCCGTCGGCGAACGCGAGGCCCTTGCGCAGGGTGCAGGAGAAGCGCTCGTTGCCGGTGTCGGTGAAGCCGCAGGTCTGTGCGGCCTCGGGGACCGGCTCGCCGCCGCCGCGCGGCATGGCCATCAGGGTCTGGATGGTCTGGCGCAGCACGTTCCAGGAACCCGCGTCATACGCGTACGCGGGGTCGAACGGGGCCGGGACCGCCTTCGAGGCCACGAACCGGTCGGTGGTGCCGACGGCGATCGGGTCGCCGTCCTTGCCCCCGCTGTCGGACCCGCCGCACGCGGCGAGCACAGGCGCGAGCAGGCCGATGACGGCCGGCAACACCAAAGTCTTGCGGTTCATGCTCGAAGTTCTCCAGAGCTTGTCGATCCTGTGGGCCCGGCAACAGGGGGTGGTGCCGACGGGACACAAGGGGGTACGGCGATGTTCTCGCGACGACATTAATGCGCATGGCGAGGTGATCCGAAGGCGCCGGAGCCATGGGTTCATCACGCTGCGAAACCGGGTGTGGACGCACCGATAACCCCACAGGGGTCGCTTCGGCTCAGGGTCCGACCAATCGGGACACAAGGTCACTCAGGGTGGCGCGGGGGGTGGGGTCGCAGCAT
This sequence comes from Streptomyces sp. NPDC090032, assembly GCF_044748025.1. Taxonomy (NCBI): domain Bacteria; kingdom Bacillati; phylum Actinomycetota; class Actinomycetes; order Kitasatosporales; family Streptomycetaceae; genus Streptomyces; species Streptomyces sp. NPDC090032. Next base: position 319,146 of record NZ_JBIVFF010000010.1, read on the forward strand.
AGGTCCACACACCTGTCGACCCCACGTCGAGTGGGAAAGCTCACACGCTCAACTGGGTTGCCTGGCATTGTTTTTCGGCCACGCGCGAGGGGCGTTATCGAGGGTTTCAGAGGCCCATCAGCCCATGCAGGAAAGGCAGGTTGACGTGTTCGAGCGAGGGGACGACGGTGCGCCGGTGGGCGGGTGCGATGGGGGCCACGGAGGGTACGGCGACGACGTGACAGCCGGCCGCCTCGGCGGCGGCGACACCGGTCGCGGTGTCCTCGATGACAGCGCATCTGGCCGGATCCGCACCCAGGCCCGCGGCGGCGAGCAGATACGGGTCGGGGTGCGGCTTCGTCCGCTCGACCTCGTCACCCGCGACACTGAGCGCGAAGTACTCGGGTCCGAGCGAGCTCAGGACCCGGTCGATGATGCGCCGGTGCGAGGCGGACACGAGGGCCGTGGGCACTTCGTGGGCGGCGAGTTCGGCGAGGAGGCGCGCGGCGCCCGGCATGAGCGGCAGGGTGCGGCTGATGCGCTCCTCGAAGCCGTCGTTGAGCAGCACGGTCAGCTCGGGCAGCGTGATGTCCGCGCCGGTCACCTCGATGAGGAATCCGGCACTGCGGGTCATGGGACCGCCGACGACGACTTCGCGCCACGCCTCGTCGAGCACGTGCCCCAGCGAGCCGAAGACGGCGACCTCGGCGTCCCACCAGAAGCCTTCGGTGTCCACCAGAGTGCCGTCCATGTCGAGGAGCACGGCCTGCAGGGCGGAGCCTTCGGCCGTTCGGGTACCGAGAGCGGGGACCGTACTGGTCATCCGGGCACACCTCCGTGAGGGACGAGAAGGCCGGCCGCCTCCTTTTGACGGGAAGGCAACCGGCCTGCACTGGACCGACCAGTGTACGACTCGATCAGGTCAGCGCGCGTTGAAGTACTTCGCCTCGGGGTGGTGGATGACGATCGCGTCCGTGGACTGCTCCGGGTGGAGCTGGAACTCCTCGGACAGGTGGACGCCGATGCGCTCGGGCTCCAGGAGCGTCGCGATCTTGGCGCGGTCCTCGAGGTCCGGGCACGCTCCGTAACCGAGCGAGAAGCGGGCGCCGCGGTACTTGAGCGCGAACATGTCCTCCATCTCGGCCGGGTCCTCACCGGAGAAGCCCAGCTCCGAACGGACCCGCGCGTGCCAGTATTCGGCGAGCGCCTCGGCCAACTGGACGGACAGGCCGTGCAGTTCGAGGTAGTCGCGGTACGAGTTCGACTCGAAGAGCTTGGCGGTCTCCTCGCCGATCCGGGAGCCGACGGTGACGACCTGGAGGCCGACGACGTCGGTCTCGCCCGACTCCTCGGGACGGAAGAAGTCCGCGAGGCACAGGCGGCGGCCGCGGCGCTGGCGGGGGAAGGTGAAGCGGGTGCGCTCGTTGCCCTGCCCGTCGAGGATGATCAGGTCCTCGCCCTTGGACACGCACGGGAAATAGCCGTAGACGACGGCCGCTTCCAGCAGGTTCTTGGTGTGCAGCTCGTCCAGCCAGCCGCGCAGACGCGGGCGGCCCTCGGTCTCCACCAGCTCCTCGTACGTGGGCCCGTCGCCGGTGCGCGCCTGCTTGAGGCCCCACTGGCCCTTGAAGAGGGCGCCCTCGTCCAGCCAGGACGCGTACTCCTTGAGCTGGATGCCCTTGATGACGCGGGTGCCCCAGAACGGGGGCTCGGGGACCGGGTTGTCGGTCGACGTGTCGGAGCGCGCGGGCTCCTCGTCGGGCCGCTCCTCGATCTGTACGGCGCCGGCCTTGACCCGGCGCTGCTTGAGCTCGGGGAGGGTGGCGCCGGGGACGCCCCGCTTGACGGCGATGAGCGCGTCCATGAGGCGCAGGCCCTCGAACGCGTCGCGGGCGTAACGGACTTCGCCCTCGTAGATCTCGTGGAGGTCCTGCTCGACGTAGGCCCTCGTCAGGGCCGCGCCGCCGAGGATGACGGGGAAGTCGGCCGCCATCTTGCGCTGGTTGAGCTCCTCCAGGTTCTCCTTCATGATCACGGTGGACTTGACGAGGAGTCCGGACATGCCGATGACGTCGGCCTTGTGCTCCTCGGCGGCTTCCAGGATCGCGGAGACGGGCTGCTTGATGCCGAGGTTGACGACGTTGTAGCCGTTGTTCGACAGGATGATGTCGACGAGGTTCTTGCCGATGTCGTGGACGTCGCCGCGCACGGTGGCCAGGACGATGGTGCCCTTGCCCTCGGCGTCGGACTTCTCCATGTGCGGCTCCAGATAGGCCACCGCGTTCTTCATGACCTCGGCGGACTGGAGGACGAACGGCAGCTGCATCTGGCCGGAGCCGAAGAGTTCGCCGACGACCTTCATGCCGTCCAGGAGCGTCTCGTTGACGATTTCGAGGGCGGGGCGGGTCTGCAGCGCCTCGTCGAGATCGGCCTCCAGGCCGTTCTTCTCGCCGTCGATGATGCGGCGCTTGAGGCGCTCGTCCAGGGGCAGTGCGGCCAGTTCCTCGGCCTTGCCGGCCTTGAGGGACTTCGCGGTGGCGCCCTCGAACAGCGCCATCAGCTTCTGGAGGGGGTCGTAGCCCTCGGCGCGACGGTCGTGGATCAGGTCGAGGGCCGTCTGCACCTCCTCCTCGGTGAAGCGGGCGATGGGCAGGATCTTCGACGCGTGGACGATCGCCGAGTCGAGGCCCGCCTTCACGCACTCGTCGAGGAAGACCGAGTTGAGGAGGATGCGGGCGGCCGGGTTGAGGCCGAAGGAGATGTTCGACAGACCGAGCGTGGTCTGCACGTCGGGGTGACGGCGCTTCAGCTCACGGATCGACTCGATGGTGGCGATGCCGTCCTTGCGCGACTCCTCCTGGCCGGTGCAGATGGTGAAGGTGAGGCAGTCGATGAGGATGTCCGACTCGTGGATGCCCCAGTTGCCGGTGAGGTCGTCGATGAGGCGCTCGGCGATGGCGACCTTGTGCTCGACGGTGCGGGCCTGGCCCTCCTCGTCGATGGTCAGCGCGATCAGGGCGGAGCCGTGCTCCTGCGCGAGGCGCGTGACCTTCGCGAAGCGCGACTCGGGGCCGTCGCCGTCCTCGTAGTTGACGGAGTTGATGACCGCGCGGCCGCCGAGCTTCTCCAGGCCCGCCCGCAGGACGTCGACCTCGGTGGAGTCCAGGACGATCGGCAGCGTGGAGGCGGTGGCGAAGCGGCCGGCCAGCTCCTCCATGTCGGCGACGCCGTCGCGGCCCACGTAGTCGACGCAGAGGTCGAGCATGTGCGCGCCCTCGCGGATCTGGTCGCGGGCCATCTCGACGCAGTCGTCCCAGCGGCCTTCCAGCATGGCCTCGCGGAACTTCTTGGAGCCGTTGGCGTTCGTGCGCTCGCCGATCGCCATGTACGAGATGTCCTGGCGGAACGGGACCGTCTGGTAGAGCGAGGCGGCGCCCGGCTCGGGGCGCGGCTCGCGGACGGTGGGGGTGAGGCCGCGGACGCGCTCGACGACCTGGCGCAGGTGCTCGGGCGTGGTGCCGCAGCAGCCGCCGACGAGGGAGAGCCCGTACTCGCGGACGAACGTCTCCTGGGCGTCGGCCAGCTCGGGAGCGGTCAGCGGGTAGTGCGCGCCGTTCTTGCCGAGGACGGGCAGGCCGGCGTTGGGCATGCAGGACAGCGGGATGCGGGAGTGGCGGGCGAGGTAGCGCAGGTGCTCGCTCATCTCGGCCGGGCCGGTGGCGCAGTTCAGGCCGATCATGTCGATGCCGAGGGGCTCCAGGGCGGTCAGTGCCGCGCCGATCTCGGAGCCGAGGAGCATCGTGCCGGTGGTCTCGACCGTGACCGAGCAGATCAGCGGGAGGTTCGCGCCGGTGGCGTCGAGGGCGCGGCGGGCGCCGATGATCGAGGCCTTGGTCTGGAGCAGGTCCTGCGTCGTCTCGACGAGGAGCGCGTCGGCGCCGCCGGCGATCATGCCCTCGGCGTTCTGCTGGTAGGCGTCGCGCAGTGTCGTGTACGCGGCGTGACCGAGGGTGGGCAGCTTGGTGCCGGGGCCCATGGAGCCGAGGACCCAGCGCTGCTGTCCGGTGCTCGTGGTGAACTCGTCGGCGACCTCGCGGGCGATGCGCGCGCCGGCCTCGGAGAGCTCGAAGACGCGCTCGGGGATGTCGTACTCGCCCAGGGCCGCGAAGTTCGCGCCGAACGTGTTCGTCTCGACGCAGTCGACGCCGACCGCGAAGTACTCCTCGTGGACCGAGCGGACGATGTCGGGGCGGGTCACGTTCAGGATCTCGTTGCAGCCCTCGAGGTCCTGGAAGTCCTCAAGACTGGGGTCCTGTGCCTGGAGCATCGTGCCCATCGCGCCGTCGGCCACGACCACGCGGGTGGCCAGGGCTTCACGGAGGGCATCGGCTCGGGTCCGGCCGGCGGGGTCGGTGGTCGGATCGGGCGTTGGCAACGAGGCCATGAAAGTGCTCCCTGAGGTGCGACGGCTGTCGGCTTTGCGGCTCCCATGGAGGAGGCGCACCCGGTCAGGGTAGCCGGGCCGGTGGTTTCTCCGCGGAGGCGTCCACTGGCCGGAACGGCCATGTGGCGCGTGGTGCGGGTGGGTCCCGAACCGGGGCGTCGAGCCAAACGGTGCGAAATATAGGCTCCTCGCGTATTCGCACGAGGTCGGCAACGACCGATAGTGTTCAGCATTGTCGAACGTTGCTCGGCGAGAGGATCGAGGGAGGAAGGGCTGGGATGGCACGGAACATCCAGTCACTCGAGCGGGCCGCCGCCATGCTGCGGCTCCTCGCGGGCGGTGAGCGCCGGCTCGGCCTCTCGGACATCGCCTCCGCGCTGGGCCTGGCCAAGGGCACGGCGCACGGCATTCTGCGCACGCTTCAGCACGAGGGCTTCGTCGAGCAGGACGCCGCGTCGGGCCGCTACCAGCTGGGCGCGGAGCTGCTGCGCCTCGGCAACAGCTATCTCGACGTGCACGAGCTGCGGGCGCGCGCCCTGGTGTGGGCGGACGACCTGGCGCGCTCCAGCGGCGAGAGCGTCTACCTCGGCGTCCTGCACCAGCAGGGCGTACTGATCGTGCACCACGTCTTCCGGCCCGACGACAGCCGTCAGGTCCTGGAGGTCGGGGCGATGCAGCCGCTGCACTCCACGGCGCTCGGCAAGGTCCTGTCGGCCTACGACCCGGTGGCGCACAGCGAGGTGGTCGAGGTGGACCGCAAAGTGTTCACGGGGCGGACGGTGAGCGACCTCGTGGAGTTCGAGACCGTCCTCGACCTGACCCGCGCGCGCGGGTACGCGGACGACGTCGAGGAGACCTGGGAGGGTGTCGCCTCCGTCGCGGCCCCGATCCACGACCGGCGGCGCATGCCCGTCGGCGCGGTCGGCATAACCGGCGCCGTGGAGCGTGTGTGTGCCGAGGGGGAGCTGCGCCCCGAGCTCGTCGCCGCCGTGCGGGACTGCGCCCGCGCCGTCTCCCGCGACCTGGGCGCCAGCCGCTTCTGAGCGCCCCGCGCCGCTTCGCCGGCGTCATCCGTACGGACCGAAGGCCCCGCTTCCCGGCGGGGCCTTCGCCGTTTCAACATGCATGCCGCACCTTTACGGGCCACCATCGACGAACGCGCAGTCCAGACACGGAACCGATAGCCCGATTCGATCAATAACGATCGAGTTTTCGATAACAGAACCCTTGACTAGCGAGTAACCCCGGGGTGAGACTCGCGTCCATCGGTCGGCATTGTCGAACACCTACCGGCAATAGGCGTTAGAGTGTGGCAAGCCAGGGCCGGAAACGCCCTCACCTGAGGGCGCGAACCACCGGAGAGGGACCCGGGGTTCGGCTTCCCCTGGACGAAGGACAAAGGAGTCGCGGGTGTCCAGCTCCGACATCTTCATCGGCGAGACCATCGGTACCGCCGTACTCATCCTGCTGGGCGGTGGCGTGTGCGCCGCCGTCACGCTGAAGCGCTCCAAGGCGCGCAACGCCGGCTGGCTCGCGATCACTTTCGGGTGGGGCTTCGCGGTACTGACCGGTGCCTACCTGGCAGGGGGCGTGTCAGGCGCCCACCTGAACCCGGCGGTCACCATAGGTCTCGCCATCGAGGGCGGCACCAAGTGGAGCGACGTACCGATCTACCTGGGCTCGCAGCTCCTGGGCGCGATGATCGGCGCCCTGCTGGTCTGGGCGACGTACTACGGCCAGTTCCACGCGCATCTGACCGACCCGGAGATCCTCTCCGCCCCGCCGGCCGAGGAAGGCATGATCCAGGAGAAGGCCTCGCCCAAGGCGGGCCCGGTGCTCGGCATCTTCTCGACCGGTCCTGAGATCCGGAACGTCGCGCAGAACCTCGTCACGGAGATCATCGCCACGGTCGTGCTCGTCCTGGCCATCCTCACGCAGGGCCTGAACGACGGGGGCAACGGCCTGGGCGTCCTCGGTGCCATGGTCACCGCGTTCGTCGTGGTCGGCATCGGCCTCTCCCTCGGCGGGCCCACGGGCTACGCGATCAACCCGGTCCGCGACCTCGGACCCCGCATCGTGCACTCCCTGCTGCCCCTGCCGAACAAGGGTGGCTCCGACTGGACGTACGCCTGGATCCCGGTCGCCGGCCCCCTCATCGGCGGCGCCATAGCGGGCGGTCTCTACAACATCGCCTTCAAGTAGGCGACAGACCCCCTACGCAACCTCCGCCAGAGCCGCACCGAGCACTTCCAGGAGCAGACCGTGACCGACGCACACACCGCGGGCCCGTTCATCGCAGCGATCGACCAGGGCACCACCTCCAGCCGTTGCATCGTCTTCGACAAGGACGGCCGGATCGTCTCCGTCGACCAGAAGGAGCACGAGCAGATCTTCCCGAAGCCGGGCTGGGTCGAGCACAACGCGACCGAGATCTGGACCAACGTCCAGGAGGTCGTCGCCGGGGCCGTCACGAAGGCCGGCATCACCCGCGACGACATCAAGGCCATCGGCATCACCAACCAGCGCGAGACGACGCTGCTGTGGGACAAGAACACGGGTGAGCCCGTCCACAACGCCATCGTCTGGCAGGACACCCGCACCGACGCCCTGTGCAAGGAGCTCGGGCGCAATGTGGGCCAGGACCGCTTCCGCCGCGAGACGGGCCTCCCGCTGGCCTCCTACTTCGCCGGCCCCAAGGCCCGCTGGCTGCTCGACAACGTCGAGGGGCTGCGCGAGCGCGCCGAGGCGGGCGACATCCTCTTCGGCACCATGGACAGCTGGGTCATCTGGAACCTGACCGGCGGTGTCGACGGCGGCCACCACGTCACCGACGTGACCAACGCCTCCCGCACCATGCTGATGAACCTGCACACCATGGAGTGGGACCCGAAGATCGCCGAGTCGATCGGCGTCCCGCTGGCCATGCTGCCGGAGATCCGTTCCTCCGCCGAGGTGTACGGCGAGGTCACCGGCGGCCGGCTCGGCGACCTCCTCGGCGGCATTCCCGTCGCGTCCGCGCTCGGCGACCAGCAGGCGGCCCTGTTCGGCCAGACCTGTTTCTCCGAGGGCGAGGCCAAGTCGACGTACGGCACCGGCACCTTCCTGCTGATGAACACCGGCGACAAGCCGGTCAACTCGTACAACGGCCTGCTGACCACCGTCGGCTACCGCATCGGCGACCAGAAGGCGGTCTACGCCCTGGAGGGCTCGATCGCCGTCACCGGTTCGCTGGTGCAGTGGATGCGCGACCAGATGGGCCTGATCTCCACCGCCGCCGAGATCGAGACGCTCGCGTCGTCGGTCGAGGACAACGGCGGCGCCTACTTCGTACCGGCCTTCTCCGGTCTGTTCGCCCCGTACTGGCGCTCCGACGCCCGCGGTGTGATCGCCGGCCTGACCCGGTACGTCACCAAGGCGCACCTCGCGCGCGCCGTGCTCGAGGCCACCGCCTGGCAGACCCGTGAGATCACCGACGCCATGACGAAGGACTCCGGCGTCGAGCTCGCGGCGATCAAGGTCGACGGCGGCATGACCTCCAACAACCTGCTGATGCAGACGCTCTCGGACTTCGTGGACGCCCCCGTGGTGCGCCCGATGGTCGCCGAGACGACCTGCCTCGGCGCCGCCTACGCCGCCGGTCTCGCCGTCGGCTTCTGGTCCTCGACCGACGAGCTGCGCGCCAACTGGCGCAGGGCCGCCGAGTGGACCCCCAACATGGCCGCGGAGAAGCGCGACCGTGAGTACAAGAGCTGGCTCAAGGCCGTCGAACGCTCCATGGGCTGGCTCGACGAAAGTGGCGAGGAGTAAGACATGACCACCCTGCAGAGCGTCCCTGCCCTCGGGACGCATCCGGCCGTCGGCTCGACTGCGTCGTTCAAAGCAGCGAGCCGCGCCGAGACCCGGGAACAGCTCTCCAAGGCGCAGTACGACCTCCTGGTGATCGGCGGCGGAATCCTGGGCATCTCCACCGCCTGGCATGCCGCGCAGTCGGGACTGCGGGTGGCCCTGGTGGACGCCGGTGACTTCGCCGGCGCCACCTCCTCCGCCTCCTCCAAGCTCCTGCACGGCGGTCTGCGCTACCTGCAGACCGGCGCGGTGAAGCTGGTGGCGGAGAACCACTTCGAGCGGCGTGCGGTGTCGCGTCAGGTGGCACCGCACCTCGCCAACCCGCTCACCTTCTACCTGCCCGTCTACAAGGGCGGCCCGCACGGCGCCGCGAAGCTGGGCGCGGGCGTGTTCGCGTACAGCGCCCTGTCGGCGTTCGGTGACGGTGTCGGGCACCTGCTCTCCCCCGCGAAGGCGCAGCAGGACGTGCCCGAGCTGCGGACGGAGAACCTCAAGGCCGTGGCCGTGTACGGCGACGACCAGATGAACGACGCGCGCATGGCCCTGATGACGGTCCGCGCGGCCGTCGACTCCGGCGCCGTGGTCCTCAACCACGCCGAGGTCACGGGCCTGCGCTTCACCCGGGGCCGGGTCACGGGCGCTGACCTCAAGGACCGCGTCGACGGCGAGGAGTTCGGCGTGAACGCCCGCCTCGTGCTGAACGCGACCGGCCCCTGGGTCGACCACCTGCGCGCCATGGAGGACCCGAAGGCGGCCCCCTCCATCCGCCTCTCCAAGGGCGCCCACCTCGTCCTCAAGCGCACCTCGCCGTGGAAGGCCGCGCTCGCGACCCCGATAGACAAGTACCGCATCACGTTCGCCCTGCCGTGGGAGGACATGCTGCTCCTCGGCACGACCGACGAGGAGTACGAGGGTGACCCGCGCGACGTGTCGGTCACCGAGAAGGACACCGCCCAGATCCTGGACGAGGCGGCCTTCTCCGTACGGGACCAGCAGCTGAAGCGGGATCTGATCACGTACTCGTTCGCGGGTCTGCGCGTGCTGCCCGGCGGGCCCGGCGACACGTCCAAGGCCAAGCGCGAGACGGTCGTCACCGAGGGCCGCGGCGGCATGCTGTCCGTGGCCGGCGGGAAGTGGACGACGTTCCGCCACATCGGCCGCACGGTCATGAAGAAGCTGGAGTCCCTGCCGGGCCGGCCGCTGGGCGAGGACTTCGAGCCGGTCAGGGAACTGCCGAAGCGGATGCCGCTGCCCGGTGTCGCCAACCCGCGCGCCGTCGCTCACCGCCTCCTGGTCGACAACCCGGCCCCCGGTCCGCGCATGGCGGCCGACACGGCCAAGCACCTGGCCACGCACTACGGTTCGCTGGCCTTCGACATCGCGCGGATGGCCAACGAGAACCCGGAGCTCGGCGAGCGGGTCCACCCGGACGCCCCGGAGATCTGGGCGCAGGTCGCCTACGCCCGCGACCACGAGTGGGCCGAGACGGCGGACGACGTGCTGCGCCGCCGCACCACACTGACGATCCGGGGCCTGGCCACGGACGACGTGCGGGCCAAGGTCCAGGACGTGCTCGACAAGAAGTAGGTCCCCCTGGACTTCACTGACTTGAGGGGCGGCTGCCACGGGGGGAGCCGCCCCTCTCGCATGTCCCGGTGCGCTGCCACACCGCGTACATACGCCCGCAACGCCCGGGCGCGAGAGTGGGGACATGAAGTTCCAGGTCCTGTCCATCATCGGCCATGCGCCGCACCCCCTCACCGGTGAACTCCCGTCCGCCGCCGACCGGTTGGCGCAGGTCGTCGACGTCGGTGTCGCGGCGGAGGAGTTCGGCTACGACGCCTACGCGGTCGGCGAGCGGCACGCGGGGGCGTTCCTGTCGTCGAGCCCGACGGTGGTGCTCGGCGCGCTGACCGCCCGTACGTCCCGCATCAGGCTGCTGACCGGCGTGACGGTCGTCGCGATCCTCGATCCGGTGCGGGTCGCCGAGGACTACGCGACGCTCGACCAACTCTCGCGCGGACGCGTCGAGTTGGTGATCGGCAAGGGCGCGGAGGCCGGTCACTTCGACCTGTTCGGGCTCGACGAGGCGCGCCAGTGGGACCTCCAGCAGGAGAAGTACGAGCTCCTCCGGCGGCTGTGGAGCGAGGAACGCGTCCACTGGGAGGGCGAGTTCAGGCCCGCCCTGAGGAACGTGACGACGGTGCCGCGCCCGTACGACGGACCGCCGCGCGTCTGGCACGGCTCGGCGACCTCGCTCAACTCCCCCGAGCTGGCGGCCAGGCACGGCGACCCGCTGTTCACGGCCAACGCCATCCAGCCGCGGGCGGCCTACGCGAAGCTCATCGACCACTACCGGGAGCGGTTCGAGGCGTACGGGCACGATCCGGCGCGGGCGCATGTCGCGGCGGGCTCGGGCGGCCTGCTCATCGCCGACTCGCACGAGCGGGCGGTGGCGCGCTTCAAGGAGCTGTACGAGGCGAAGGTCGCCCAGTCCTTCAGGCCGCATCTGGACGGCAGGGCGGGCTACAACACGCCGTTCCGCACGATCGAGGACGCCATCGCGGACGGGCCCCAGCTGATCGGTTCGCCGCAGCAGATCATCGACAAGATCCTCGGCTACCACGAGGTGTACCGGCACGACCTCCAGTCGATCACCGTCGACGCCTTCGGGCAGGGGACGGCCGAGCAGGTCGAGACGCTCCAGCGGTTCGCCGAGGAGATCGCACCGGTGATCAGGAAGGAGGCGCCCAGCTCCCTGTGGGAGTGAGCGCCCGCGTTCCGAAAAGCCTCCGGAAGCCGCGTCGTCTCTAGGAGACCGCTTCGTCCGGGGTGTCCGAGGCGAGGATGGAGTTCTCCAGCTTGCGCAGCAGCCGGGCGAGCTGGCGGCACTCCGCCGGGGAGAGCTCGCCGAGCATCCGGCGTTCGTTGTCCAGGTGCTCGGTGAACACCTCGTCGACCGTGGCGAGCCCGGCGTCCGTGAGTCGCGAGTGGACGACCCTGCGGTCGTCCGCGTCGCGCTCCCTGACGATCAGGCCGTCCTTCTCCAGGCGGTCTATGCGCAGGGTGACCCCGGCCGAGGAGACGAGCCCCTGGTCGGCGAGCTGTCCGGCGGTCAGGCGGTACGGCGCGCCGGAGCGGCGCAGCGCGGTCAGCACGTCGAACCCGGCGACGGAGAGCCCGTGCCGCTCTATCGACGCGATGAGCTTGGTGTTGTACCGCAGGAACGAGCGGTGCAGCCGGGCGAGGACCTCCAGCGGGGCCGTGTCCAGCTCGGGCCGCTCACGCGCCCAGTCCTCGATGACCTCCGCCACGGCATCACGCCGTGCCGTCTTCCGTTCAGTCATCCCCGTCCCCTCGGCCGCTCCCGGGCGTGACGCGATGTCCTACGCCCCTGAAAATCCTACCCCTGAAGGGATCGGGGGGTGGAAGCGCGTCGGGCGAAGAGGCGGATCACGGCGATCGTGACGAGCACGGCCGCGGCCGGGACCGCGGCCTTCCGAAGGAGGACGGGCAGCGCGGCCGCGCCGAGATCCACCGCCTCGAGCTCGCGGGCCGGGGACGAGAGCGCCGCCGCCGGTTCCATGGTGGCCGGTTCCCTCAGCAACTCCTCCAGGCGGTCGGCGAATTGCCGCACGATGCGGTCGCCCACCTCGGTCATGATGCCGCGGCCGAACTGGGCGGGGCGGCCGGTGATGTCGAGGTCGGTGCGGACGCGGACCCGGGTGCCGGCCGGGTCGGCGGTGAGCGACGCGGTGACGGTGGCGGACGCGGTGCCCGCGCCCCGGGTCTCGCTGCCGCTGAGGTCGAGGACCATCGAGCGGCCGCTCTCGTCGCGGGTCACGGTGCCCTCGCCGCGGTAGCTCATCTGCACGGCGCCGACCTTCACCTTGACGCGTCCGGTGAACGCGTCGCCGTCGAGGGTGTCGAGCACGGCGCCCGGCATGCAGGGGGCCACTCGGCCGAGGTCGAGGAAGAGTTTCCACGCGTCGTCCGGCGCGGCCGGGACGGTGAAGGAGTGGTCGAGTCGCATGGGTGGGTGTCCAATCGTCGGGGTGGAGCGGCGCCGGGTCAGCGGGCGGCCGTGGGCCGGCCGGCCTCGCGGAGCAGGTCGCGTACGCGGCTGGGTGAGAGGGGGCCGCGCCGGACCACCACGCCGAAGGGGCGCAGCGCGTCCTCGACGGCGTTTGCGATGACGGCCTGAGGGGCGATGGCGCCGCCCTCGCCGAGACCCTTGACGCCGAGGTCGTTCATCGGGCTCGGGGAGTGGATCTCGTCGAGGTCGAGGTCGGGTATCTCGGACGAGGTCGGCACCAGGTAGTCCATGTAGGTGCCGGTACGGGGCTGGCCGTCGGGGCCGTAGACCATCTCCTCGTAGAGCGCGCCGCCGATGCCCTGGGCGATACCGCCGGTGACCTGGCCCTCGGCGATCATCGGGTTGACGATGACGCCCGCGTCGTGGACGGCCACGTAGTGCAGGATCTCGGTCTCGCCGGTGTGTTCGTCGACCTCGACGACGACGGCGTGCGCGCCGCTCGAGACGGCGAAGCCGGGCGGGCGGAAGTGCACGGTCTCGCTGAGCTCGGTGCCGTGCCGGCCGTCGGTGGGCTCGGGGGTGCCGGGGAGGGGGGCCCGGCCGGCGAGTTCGGCCAGGGTGAGGGCCGGCTCCTCGGCGGTCTTGGACATGATGACGCCCTCGCGCAGGTCGAGGGCGTCGGCGGGGACACCGAGCCGACGGGCCGCGGCCTCGATGATCTTCTCGCGGACGAGGCGGCCGGCCCGGTGCGTGGCGTTGCCCGCGTTGACGAGGGCCCGGCTGGCGATGGTGCCGACACCGAAGGGCGTGGCGGAGGTGTCCCCGCCCACCACGTCGACGACGTCGAAGGGCACCCCGATCGCGTCGGCGGCGATCTGCGCCATGGACGTGCGATGTCCCTGCCCCTGGGAAGGCGCGCCGATCGCCAGCTTGACCCGGCCGCTGGGCGCGATGTCGATGCGCGCGGTCTCGAACGGGCCGAGTCCCGTCGCCTCGATGTACATCGCGAAGCCGACCCCGACGAGCCTGCCGTCGCGGGCGCCCTCACGCTGCCGGGCGCGCACCCCGTCGACATCGGCCTTGGCGACGGCGCGCCGCAGCAGCTCGGGGAAGTCCCCGGAGTCGTACGACTGCGGCTTGCCGGAGCGGTCGACGAGGCCCGTCGCGTAGGGCATCTCGTCGGGACCCACGAGGTTGCGGGCCCTCAACTCGGCGGGTTCGAGGCCGAGTTCGACGGCGAGGCGGTCCATCGCACGCTCCTTCGCGAAGACGGTCTCGGGGCGGCCCGCTCCCCGGTAGGGAGTGGCGAAGGTGGTGTTGGTGAGGACGCCGACGACGTCGATGTCCACGTGCGGCACGCGGTACGGCCCCAGGAGGTGGCACACCGAGTTGTAGGGCACGACCAGGCCGGTCATGTTGTACGCGCCGAAGTTGACGGTGATGCGGTCGCGTACGGCGAGGAGGTGGCCCTGTGCGTCCGCGGCCAGTTCGATGCGGTGGATCTGCTCTCGGGCGTGCGAGGAGGCCGTCAGGTTCTCGTTGCGGTCCTCGCGCCAGAGCACGGGGCGGCCCAGGACGCGGGCCGCGTACGGGACGAGCATCTCCTCGACGTAGAGGATGCCCTTCTGTCCGAAGCCGCCGCCGACATCGGTGGCGATGACGCGGACGCGTTCCGCGTCGAGGCCGAGCGTGTGCGCCGTGGCCTCCCGCACCCGGTGCGGGGTCTGGGTGTTGGACCAGACGGTCAACTCGCCGCTGTACGGGTCGACCTGGGCCGAGACCGCGCGGGTCTCGATGGGCGAGGCGACATAGCGGTGGGCCCGGAACTCCTCACTGACGACGGTGTGGGCCGAGGCGAACGCCGCGTCGGGGTCGCCCACCTTGGTGGCCACGGCGACGGCGGTGTTGTCGCGCAGCTCGTCGTGGAGCAGCGGCGCGCCGTCGGTCAGCGCGTGGTCGGGGTCGACGAGGACGGGCAGGGGCGCGTAGCGGACGTCGACGAGTTCGAGGGCGTCCTCGGCGAGGTAGCGGTTCTCGGCCAGGACGACCGCGACGGGCTGGCCGACGTAGAGGACCCTGTCCGTGGCGAGGAGCGGCATCGGGGTGATCGCGACGTACGGGTCGAGGAGTTCGGCGAGGCCGGGCGGGGTGCGCAGCTCCTCCCTGTTGAGCATGGCGGGCAGGTGGGCGACGTCGGCGCCGGTCCAGACGGCGACGACCCCGGGGGCGGCGAGCGCGGCGGTGACGTCGACCGACCGGATGCGGGCGTGGGCGTGCGGGCTGCGCAGGAAGGCGGCCTCGGCGGCGCCGGGCAGGGCGACGTCGTCGACGTAGCGGCCGTCGCCCCGCAGGAGGCGGTCGTCCTCGACGCGCGGAACGGGGCGGCCGGTCCAAGGGCCGCCGTCCGGCGCGGGCTGCTGGGATGCGTGGGATGGTCCGTGGGACATACGGGTCACTCCCCCCGCCCGGCGGGGCCGCCGGCGAAGCGCTCGTCCAGCGCCTGGCACACGGCACGGCGGATGTTGCGGTAGCCCGTGCAGCGGCACAGGTGTCCGCTGAGGGCGTCGGTGACATCAGCCGCGTCGGGCCGCTCGGGCTGTTCGGTCAGCGCGGTCGCCGTCATCACGAATCCGGGGGTGCAGAAGCCGCACTGCATCCCGTGGCACTCGTGGAACGCCCGCTGCACGGGGGTGAGCGGGGCGTCACCGGGGGCGAGGCCCTCGACCGTGCGCAGCTCGGCGCCCGCGCACTGCACGGCCAGGGTCAGGCAGGAGCGGGCCGGCTCCCCGTCGACGAGGACGGTGCAGGCACCGCAGACGCCGTGCTCGCAGCCGACGTGGGTGCCGGTGAGGCGCAGCCGGTCCCGCAGGAAGTCGCTGAGCAGCAGCCGGGACTCCACCTGGGCGGTCACGGGCGCGCCGTTGACGGTGAGGCGGATCTCGTGCCAGCCGGAGGGTTCGGCGAGCGGCGGCGGGGCGGCGTGGGTGGCCGTCGCCGGGTCGGGGGTGGCGAGGTCGGTGGTCATGAGCAGCGCTCCCAGGCGAGGGTGCAGGCACGGACGAGGAGATGGGCGGCGGCCTCGCGGCGGTAGGCGGCCGTGGCGTGGACGTCGTCGGCGGGCGTGAGCCCGGCGAGCGCGGCGGACGCGGCCGCGTCGAGGGCCGCCGCTCCCGCGTCGGTCCCGGTCAGCGCCTCCTCGACGGCGGCCAGGCGGACGGGGACGGGGCCCGCGCCGCAGAAGACCGCGCGGGCGGCTGCGACCGTGCGCCGGTCCGGCGCCCGGCGCAGGGTGACCGCGACGCCGACGGTGGCGAAGTCACCATGTCTGCGGGCGAGTTCCTCGAAGGCCCAGCCGTCACCGGCCCGCGGCGGCAGGACGACCTCGGTGAGGAGCTCGTCCGGTGCCACGGCGGTCTGGAAAGTGGCCACGAAGAAGTCGGCGGCGCCGACGGTACGGGTGCCGCCGGGTCCGGCGATCACGAAGCGGGCGTCGAGGGCGAGCGCTGCGGTCGGCAGTTCGGCGGCGGGGTCGTGGTGCGCGAGGCTGCCGCAGACCGTGCCGCGGTGGCGGATCTGCGGGTGCCCGATGCGCCGGATCGCCGCCGCGAGAAGGGGCCACCCGTCGTGCACCGCGGGGTCGTCCGCGGCCCGGGACTGGCGGACGGCGGCGCCGATGCGCAGGGCGCCCGACGCGTCGACGTGGAGGCGGTCGAGGCCGGGGACCCGCGTGATGTCGACGAGCAGTCCCGGGCGGGCGAGGCGCATGTTGAGCATGGGGATCAGGGACTGGCCGCCGGCCAGGACCTTGGCCTCCCGCTCCTCGTCGGCGAGGAGGGCGAGCACCTCGGCGACGCTGCCTGGAGCGCTGTAGTCAAAGGGTGTCGGTTTCAACCGGCTTCCACCAGGCCTCTCGGGTTGACGCATCTATCTAATGCCTAAAATGATTTACACTAAAGTTTCTTCTTGGCAAGAGGGTGCAGCCGATTCGATGTGCTCGAGGTGAGCGACATGCGACACGTGATCGACCAGGCAGCCGCGTGGCAGGCCTCCACGACCCGCTTGCGATGGCGACGGTCGTCCACACCTGGGGCTCCGCCCCGCACGCTGCGGGCACGTCGATGCTGGTCGCCGAGGACGGCCGCGTCGTCGGCAGCGTCTCCGGCGGCTGCGTGGAGGCCGCGGTGTGCGCGGTCGCGGAGGACGTCCTCGCCGGTGCGGGGCCCGCCCGCGAGACGTACGGGGTCAGCGATGACGACGCCTTCTCGGTGGGTCTGACCTGCGGCGGAACCATAGAGGTGCTGATACGCGAGGTCACCGGCGACGCACCGCTCGCCCGGGTGGCCGCCGACCTCGCGTCCCATGTCCCGGTGGCGCTGGTGACGCCGGCGGAGGGCGGGCCGGGAAGCCTCGCCGCCGGTGCGTCCGGGGTGAGCGGGACGCTGGGCGACGCACGGCTCGACCGGGCTGCGGCTCAGGCGGCCGAAGCGCTGCTCGCCCGCGGCACGAGCGGCCTCATATGCGTCGGCGAGCCGGGCTCGGACCCGTCGTGCGCGCCCGAGCGGGAACTGTTCGTGCAGGCCTTCGGTGTGCCGCCGCACCTCCTGGTGTGCGGGGCGGTTGAGTTCGCGCGCCCCCTCGTACGGATCGGAGCGCTGCTCGGACACCGGGTGACCGTGTGCGACGCCCGCCCGGCCTTCGCGACGGCCGCCCGTTTCCCCGACGCGCACGAGGTCGTCGTGGACTGGCCGGACCGCTGGTTCGCGGCCCACGAGGACCAGGTGGACGCGGCCACCGCCGTGTGCGTGCTGACCCATGACGCCCGGTTCGACGTGCCCGTCCTCGAACTGGCGCTGCGCAGCCGGGCCGGGTACGTGGGCGCCATGGGCAGCCGGCGCACCCACGAGGACCGGCTGGCACGGCTGCGGGCCGCCGGACTCGGCGAGGCCGAACTCGCTCGACTGCGCTCTCCGATCGGCCTCGATCTCGGCGGGCGCGGGCCGGAGGAGACGGCCGTGTCCATCGCCGCGGAGCTCATCGCGGTGCGGCGGGGCGGCAGCGGGCGGGCGCTGAGCGGCCTCGCGGGGCCGGTGCACGCGTCGTGAGCCATTTTTGAACGGGCGTTTTTGAACGGCCGTTCCGGTCGCGCCCCGCGAGGGTGCTCCGGGCAGGCAGGTCGGCAGTGGCGGGTGAAGGCGACGGCCCGGGCGGTCGCCCGCCACGACCGGCCCGAACACCCCATTCTGAACACTCGTTTAATCTGAGGCACGTGGACGCAGAGCACAGCACCCCGGACCGGACCGCCCCCGAGCCCCGTCGCGGCCGCTCCCACGACCCCGAGGGGCGTCGCAGCGCCGTGCTGGAGGCGGCCCGTCGGCTTTTCGCGGCCCAGGGCTACAAGGGGGTCGGCATCCGGGCCATCGCCGCTGCGGCGGGCGTCACCCCCGGCCTGGTCATGGCGTACTTCGGCTCGAAGGACGGACTGTTCCGCGAGGTGGTCGGCGGCGGGACCGGGGTCACCGAGGGCGTGCTCGACGACCCCTCGGTCGGCCGGGAGGAGCTGCCGCACGCACTCGCCCACGACTATCTCGACCGCTGGGACCGGCTCCCCGCGCACGACCCCTGGCCGGCGCTGATCCGCTCGGGGCTCAGCCATCCCCCCAGCGCCGAGCTGCTGTCCACGATCCTCGACCGGCAGGTGAGCGAGCCCCTGCGGCGGCTGCTCGGCGACTGCGACGCGGCGGACGCACGGATCGCCATGATCCGCAGCATCCTCTTCGGCGTGATCATGGAGCGCTATCTGTTCGCCCACGAACCGGCCACGTCGGTGCCGACGGGCACCCTGGAGCCCGTCCTCGCGGACGTCCTGACAGCGGCGCTGACCGGGCGGATCCCGGAGCGGCGGGCCCCGGAGCCGGATCCCGCGGCAGCCCCCCGCCCGCTTGTGCGCGAGGCCCCCGGCGCGTCCGGCCCCGCCGTGTTCGCCGCGCTCAACGCCTGCGCCGCGCACTACCGGACCCTGATCGGCCGCGTCGTGAAGCGGCACGGCATCAGCCTGGCCGCCTTCGAAGTGCTGTCCGCGCTGCACGCGACGAGCGCCCCGTACCGGCGCACGATGGGCGAGATCGCCGCGGCCGGCGCGGTCAGCGCGGGTGGTGTCACCCAGCAGGCCGACCGCCTCGTGGAGGCCGGCCTCATCGAACGCGAACGTGACGGCCAGGACCGCCGCATCGTCCATCTCCGCCTCACCCCGGCCGGGGCCGACCTGGTCGGCCGGGTGGCCGAGGAGCGCCGCGCACACGAACGGGAGCTGCTCGCGGGGCTGGTGCCGGGCGAACAGCGGCAACTCGCGGCGCTGCTGGACGGCTTGGGACGGTCGATGACGGAGGGACAGGGCTGATCCCGCACGGCGGATCAGAGCCGAGCCCGCACGGCGGGCACGCGAACGGCGCCGGCCCCCCTCGCACCCCCGCGCGACAGACCGACGCCGAATACCCGTCCCTCCCTCAGGAGTTGAGCTCCTCCAGCGTCTTCCCCTTCG
Source organism: Streptomyces sp. NPDC090032 (assembly GCF_044748025.1). Classification (NCBI taxonomy): domain Bacteria; kingdom Bacillati; phylum Actinomycetota; class Actinomycetes; order Kitasatosporales; family Streptomycetaceae; genus Streptomyces; species Streptomyces sp. NPDC090032. The sequence goes on from NZ_JBIVFF010000010.1 coordinate 337,989, forward strand.
TCTCCACCGCGAACAGCGCGATCACCGCACCCACCGCGGCCACCCCGGCGAGCTGGGCGAAGACAAGGGTCAGGCTGCCACCCCCGCCGATGATCGCGCCGACCGTGATCGGGCCCAGGATGACGCCGAGGCGGTTCCACAGGCCGCCGAACGCGGCGCCCTTGGCGCGGTTGCGCGTCGGGTACAGCTCGGGCGAGTAGAGGTAGAGGCCCGCGTTGATCGCGTACACGAAGAACGTCGTGCAGGAGGCGAAGATCGCGACCTGGCTGCCCGATGTCACGCCGACCAGGGCGAGCGTCGCGAGAGTGAAGGTGGTGCCGCCGAGCGCGGCCACGAGGGCGGGGCGCCGGCCCACGCGGTCGATGACGAGGGCGATGGCGAGGGTGCCGAGGAGTCCCGTCACATTGCTGAGCAGCGTGTAGACGAGCGCGGTGGTCAGGTCGAGCCCGAAGTTCTTGGTGTAGAGCGACGGCAGCCAGGTGGAGATGCCGTGGTTGACGTAGTACGCGACGAACCAGAGCCCGGAGACCACGGTCGTGCGGCGCAGGTAGCGGCCGGTGAACAGCTCGCGCAGGCGGCCCCGGGAGGTCTCCTCCGCCCGGTCCGCGGCCGGTTGCGGCAGGGGTTCCCCGGTGGCGGCGGCGACCTCCTCCTCGATCCGTGCGATGGCCCGCTCGGCCTCCTCGGTGCGGCCCTGGGAGAGCAGCCACCGCGGTGATTCGGCGACGTGCTTGGGCAGGGCGGCGGCGAGCAGGACGGGCAGGGCGCCGATCACGAACATCGCGCGCCAGCCGAGGTTCGGCACCACCCACACGGCGACGAGGGTGGCCGCGGCGAGACCGGCCGGGAAGATCATCTCGTAGATCAGTACGAAGCGTCCGCGCTTGTCGGAGCGGGCGATCTCGTTGATGTACGTGGCCGCCACGGGGACGACTCCGCCGATGCCGAGGCCCTGGACGAAGCGGAAGAGCGAGAAGAGCTCGATGCCGTTCGAGAAGGCCACGGCGAGGCTCCCGAGCGCGGTGACGGCGACGCCGAGGGCCACGGTCCGCACCCGGCCGATCCGGTCGCCCAGCCACCCGGCAACCAGGGCGCCCAGCAGCATGCCGACGGAGCCCGTGGTCACCGCGAAGGTGGCCTGGCCCGTGCTCAGGTGCCAGTCCTTGATCAGGACGGGCAGCGCGGACGCGGCAAGGAGCTGGTCGAACGCCTCGAAGAACGTCACGGCGCCGATCAGGAACCGGACCTTCACGTGCCAGCGGGATTGCGGGAGTCGTTCGAGTCGGGCTGCTATCGAGCCGAGGCCTGGCTTGCCGGCCACAGTCGTCATGAGGGGGTCCTTCCGCGACAACGCGAACAGAGGAGTTGCGCAGACACTAAGAGGACTTATCTAAGGGGTCAATGATTAATGACTTAGATACATCGGAAGTGACCTCACCGTCACCCTCACGTAACCGACCTCGTGCAGCGTCTCACGGCCAACTTCGCCGAGGGGTCTTGCGGGAAATTATTTAAGCCCTTAGATTTCTAGCACTTCAGCGCTTAGGCATCGCCGCGCTGCACGTTCACCCCCCTCAACGCCCTTCCCTGCACCCGTAGGCCGTCGACCCTGGAGGTCCCGCCCGTGCCTCACCACCCCACCGACATCCTGATCGCGGGCCAGTGGCGACGCGGCGCGGGCGAGCCGGTCCAGACCGTCGATCCGGCGACCGGAGAGGTGCTCGCCACCGTCCACTCCGCGTCCGCCGACGAGGTCGACGAGGCCGCGCAGGCCGCCGCGCTCGCCGTGGCGGACCCGGCCTGGCGCGACCTCCTCCCCCACCAGCGGGCCCGACTCCTCTACCGCATCGCGGAGTTGACCGAGGAGGCCGCCGGCGAGCTCGCGGCCCTCCAGACCGCCGACACCGGCAAGACCCTCACCGAGACGAAGGCCCTCGCGCTCAGCGCGGCCGGCACCTTCCGGTACATGGCGGCGGCCCTGGAGACGGCCGAGGAGACCCTCACCCCGCCCCGCGGCCCGTACGTGACGATGAGCGTGTACGAGCCGATCGGTGTCGTCGGCGCGATCAACCCCTGGAACTCGCCGGTCGCCAGCGACGCGCAGAAGATCGCGCCCGCCCTCGCCGCCGGCAACGCCGTCCTGCTGAAGCCCGCCGCCTGGACCCCGCTGGTCTCCCTCGCGCTCGGGCGCCTGATCCACCAGGCGCTCGGCGAACTCGGACTGCCGACCGCCCTGCTGTCGGTCCTGCCCGGCAGCGGCCGGGTCGTCGGGGACGCGATCGTGCACCACCCCCTGGTGACCAGGATCGGCTTCACCGGCGGCACGGAGACCGGCCGGTCCATCGCGGCGGTGGCGGCCTCGAAGCTGATCCCCGCCTCCCTCGAACTCGGCGGCAAGTCGCCGACGATCGTGCGCGCCGACGCGGACGTCGAACAGGCCCTGGCGGGCGTGATGTTCGGGATCTTCTCCTCCAGCGGGCAGTCCTGCATCGCCGGTTCGCGGCTCTTCGTCGCACGCGAGATCTACGACAGCTTCCTCGCCGAACTCGTCGAGCGGGTGAGCAAGTTGCGCGTCGGTCCCGGCACCGACCCCGGCACCCAGGTCGGGCCGCTGGTCCACCACCGGCACCGGGACTCCGTCGCCGCCTACGTCGATCTGGCCCGCTCCGAGGGCGCCCGGGTGCTGTGCGGCGGCCGGGCGCCCGAGGGGGAGGCGTACCGGGACGGCGCGTACTACCTGCCCACCGTCCTCGACGGACTCCCCAACACCTCCCGGACCTGCCAGGAGGAGATCTTCGGGCCCGTCCTGGTCGCCCTGCCCTACGACGACGAGGACGACCTGGTCCGCCAGGCCAACGATTCCGTCTACGGGCTCGCCTGCGGGATCTGGACCCGCGACCACCGGGCCGCGTGGCGCCTGGCCCGCCGGATCGAGGCGGGAACGGTCTGGATCAACACGTACAAGCAGTTCAGCGCGTCCACCCCGTTCAGCGGGATGAAGGACAGCGGTCTCGGTACGGAGAAGGGCCGCGACGCCATCCGCGCCTACCAGCGCCAGAAGTCCCTGTACTGGGGCACTTCGGACGCACCTCTGCCCTGGGCCGGCTGACCCGCCCCTCCCCTGGGCCAACCGACCGCGCCCCGTCGTCTGGAGACACTCATGCCCCACCCCTCACCAGGACCCGTCGCCCGCCTGCGCTCCCTGCGCTACGTCGAGCTGCTCACCCCCGCCTTCACCGAGGCCGCCGACTTCTACGAGGAGGTCTGGGGCCTCAAGACCGTCGAGGCGGAGCGCGGCGCGGCGGCCTGGCTGCGCGGCACCGGCGAGGAGCACCACGTCCTGCACCTGACCCGTGCGGACCGCACGGGCCTCGGCCGGCTCGCGTTCGCCGTCGCCACGCCCGCCGAGGTCGACGAGGCGGCCCGGCGCCTGGAGGCGCGCGGGATCACCCCGGTCTTCGGCCCCGGACCGCTCGACCAGGTGGGCGGCGGCTACGGCCTGCGCTTCACCGACCCCGAGCGGCGGCTCGTGGAGATCAGCGCACAGGTCGAGGCGGTCGCGCCGCGCGGCAGGGACGCCGCCGTCCCGGTCGGCGTCACGCACGCCGTCCTGAACACCGCCGACATCGACGCCTCCGTCGCGTTCTACTGCGACGTCCTCGGCCTGCGCGTCTCCGACTGGTCCGAGCACCAGATGGCGTTCCTGCGCTGCAATGCCGACCACCACTGCATCGCGTTCAACCAGGCCGAGTGGGCTTCCCTCAACCACGTGGCGTACGAGATGAGTTCGGTCGACCACTTCATGCGCGGGCTCGGCCGGCTCAAGCACCACGGCATCGACCCGCAGTGGGGCCCGGGCCGCCACGGTCCCGGCAACAACACCTTCTCCTACTTCACCGACCCGTCCGGCCTCGTGTGCGAGTACACGTCCGAGGTCGCGCAGATCGTCGAGGACGCCTGGATCGCGCGGGTGTGGCGGCGCGTGCCCGAGCTGTCCGACCTGTGGGGCACGGCGGGCCCGCCGTCGAAGGAGATCCGCTGCCACATGGCCGGCTCCCCGGACCCCGGCCCGCACACGTCTGTCTCCCAGGAGGTCTCCGCATGAGCACGGTACGCAAGGTGGGCCTCGTCGGCTGGGGCGCGATCGGCCGCGTCGTCGGCACCGCACTCGCCGAACAGCGGGTATCCGGTGCCGAGTTGACGTGCATCATCGACAACCGCCCCCTCGGCGACACGGCGCCCGCCCCGCAGCTCAGCTTCGACGAGGCCCTGGAGCGCTGCGACCTGATCGTGGAGGCCGCGGGCCAGGGTGTCGTACGGGAGTGGGGTGAGCGGGTCCTCGCCTCCGGCACGGATCTGCTCGTCGCGTCGACCGGGGCGCTGACCGACGACGAGCTGGCCAAGCGGCTGCTCGCGGCGGGTCCCGGCCGGGTGTACTTCACCGGCGGCGCGGTCGGCGGGCTCGACCTCCTCCAGGCGGTGCGCTCCCTCGGTCCCCTCGACGAGGTGCGACTCACCACCACCAAGCTGCCGTCCACCCTCGAACAGCCCTGGATGGACGAGGAGTTGCTGTCCAGGCTGAGGACGGCGACCGGGCCCGTCGAGGTCATGTCCGGCACGGCGCGCGACGTCCCCGTGAAGTTCCCCAAGTCGACGAACGTGGCCGCCTCGGTCGCCCTCGCCGTCGGCGACCTGGACGCTGTGCGGGTCCGGGTCGTCGCCGATCCCGGCGCCCGCCACACGCGGCACGTCGTCGAGGCGTCCGGCGCGCACGGCGCGTACCGCTTCGACGTCGCGCACCTGCCGGACCCGGGCAACCCCGCGACCAGCCAGGTCGTGCCGTACGCGGTGCTGCGCAGCCTGGCGGCGCTGGCCGGGCGGACGGGGCAGATCCTGTGAGCGCCGTCCATGTCGAGGAGGCGGGCGACCACGGCCCCCTGCTGCTGTGCCTGCACGGCATCGGCTCCTCGTCGGCGGCGTTCGCCCCGCAGCTCGCAGAGCTGTCCGCGTACGCGCGGGTCGTGGCCTGGGACGCACCCGGCTATGCCAAGTCACCCGATCCGGAAGGGCCGTTGGACCTGGACGGGTTCGCGGACGCGGCGGCCGAGGTCATCCGGGAGCGCGGCTCCAGCGCGCACGTCCTCGGTGTCTCCTGGGGCGGGGTGATCGCGCTGCGGCTCGCGGCCCGCCACCCGGATCTGGTCGAGTCCCTCGTCGTCGCCGACTCCAGCGCGGGCTCCGGCACGGACCCCGCCAAGGCCGAGGGCATGCGGGCGCGGGCAGCCGAGCTGGCCGAGCTCGGACCTCGTGCCTTCGCCGAGAAGCGCGGGCCGCGGCTCGTGTCCGGCGGGGCGCCCGAGGGACTCGTACAGCGCGTCGTCGACACCATGGCCACGTCCGTGCGGCTGCCCGGCTACGCCTACGCCGCCGAGTCCATGGCCTCGGCCGACCTGCGGCCCGAACTGCCCGAGATCGCCGCGCCCACCCTCGTCCTGTGCGGCGACCAGGACCAGGTCACCGGCGTCGAGGCCTCTCAGGTCCTCGCCGGCGCCCTCCACAAGACCGCCTACGTGATCGTCAAGGACGCCGGTCACCTGGCCAACCAGGAACAGCCCGCGCGCTTCGACGCGTGGGTCCTGTCCCACCTCCGCATCACCGCCCGCATCCCCGAGTAGGAGTCCCCGCCATGCCTCTGACCACCACCGACTACGACAACGGCAGCGACCTCGGCAAGTACACCGACTCGCTCATCGCCACCAAGGAGTCCCGTGTCGCGGACTTCGACACGCTCTCGTTCCAGGAGAAGGCAGGCCCGCAGTACCGCCGCGGCCAGATCCGCTACGTCGGCTCCGGCGCCACCGGCAACCACGAGAACGACTCCCGGATCCTCCCGTCCGGCGGCTTCACGTTCTCCAACATGCTGCTCCCGCCCGGCGCCGAGGGCCCCGAGCACACCCACCACGACGTCGAGGAGGCCTTCTTCGTCCTGGAGGGCCAGGTCCGCGTCGGCATCCACCGCGGCGCCGACGAGGTCGAGTACCGCACCCTCGGCTACCGCGACATGATCGTCGTCCCGGCGGGCGTGGCCCGGTCCCTGAAGAACGAGGGCGACACCGACGCCCTGTTCTGCGTCGTCATCGGCACGCAGAAGCCGCAGGTGCCGAGCTACCCGGAGCACTCGCCGATGCACGGCGTCACCCGTGACTGACCTCTCAGGGGGCGCCGGCACCGTCGTCGTCACCGGGGCGGGCCGTGGCCTGGGACTGGCCATGGCCCGCCGGGCCGCCGAGGACGGCTTCCGCGTCGTGGTCGCCGAGCTCGACGCCGAGCGCGGGACCCACGCCGTCGAGGGGCTGCGAGGAGACGGGCTCGACGCCCACTTCGTGCGCTGCGACGTGGCCGACCCCGACTCGGTGGACGAACTCGCCGACCGCGTCAGGGACTTGGGGCCGCTGTACGGCCTGGTCAACAACGCGGCTCTCGCCAACGGCGTCGGGGGCAAGGAGTTCCAGGACATCGACGTCGAGGTGTGGGACCGCCTGATGGCGGTCAACGCCCGCAGCCCCTGGCTGGTGTCGAAGGCCCTGTACCCGCTCTTCGGCTCACCGGGCCGGATCGTGAACGTCGCCTCGGACGCCGCGCTCTACGGCTCCCCCCGCCTCGCCCACTACATCGCCTCGAAGGGCGCGGTCATCGCGCTGACCCGGGCGATGGCCAGGGAACTCGGCGACAAGGGCATCACCGTCAACGCGGTCGCGCCCGGCCTCACCGAGTGCGAGGCCACCGAGACCGTGCCCGAGGAACGGCACGAGCTGTACCGCTCGGGCCGGGCCATCTCGCGGCCGCAGGAGCCCGCCGACCTCATCGGTCTCGTCGCCTTCCTGCTCGGCGAGGAGTCCCGCTATCTCACCGGACAAGTGATCGCCGTCAACGGCGGCTTCACGATGAACTGACCGGAATAGCCGAACTGACCGAACATGCCGAACTAGTTGAATTGACCCACTGGAGTGCAGAGTTATGGATCTGGGCCTCGCCGACCGGACCGTCCTGGTCACCGGCGGCAGCTCGGGCGTCGGCCTGGCCACGGTCCGCGCCCTTCTGGACGAAGGCGCGCGTGTCGCGACCTGCGGCCGTGACGCCGACCGCCTCGCGAAGGCGGCGGCGCGCCTCGGCAGCGACCGCCTCCTGACCGGCGTCTGCGACGTCCGGGACGCCACGGCGGTACGGGACTTCGTCAGCCACACCGCCGACACGTTCGGGGGCCTGGACGGGCTCGTCAACAACGCGGGCCAGTCCCGTATGAAGACCCTGGACGAGTCGACCGCTGACGACTGGCGCGACGAGCTGGAGCTGAAGTTCTCCGGCGTCCTCAACCCGCTGCACGCCGCCCGCGCCCACCTCGCCGCATCCGGCGCCGCGTCCGTCGTGAACGTCAACGCCGTCCTCGCCAAGCAGCCCGAGACCCGGCTGATCACGACGAGCGCCGCCCGCGCCGGCATCCTCAACCTCTCCAAGTCCCTGGCCACCGAACTCGCCCCCGAGGGGATCCGCGTCAATTCGGTCTGTCTCGGCCTCGTCGACACCGGCCAGTGGACCCGCCGGCACGCCGCCGCGGAGTCCGGGCTGTCCTACGAGGACTGGCAGGCGGAGCTGGCCGCCGACCGCGGGATCGCGCTCGGGCGGCTCGGCCGGGCCGAGGAGGTCGCGTACGCGATCGTCGCGCTGCTCTCGCCCCGCGCCTCGTACATCACCGGAACCAGCATCGACGTCTGCGGCGGCGTCGGCCGCTCCATCCTCTGAGGAGACCACCATGCGTTACGACACCGGAGGCGATCTCCTCGTCGCCGTCCTGCGGGAACTGGGCATCGACACGGTCTTCGGGATCGTCAGCGTGCACAACCTGCCGCTCGTCGAGGCCGTCGACCGTGAACTGCGGTTCGTGCCCGTGCGCCACGAGGCGTCCGCCGTCAACGCGGCCGACGCCTACGGCCGGGCCCGCGGCACGCTCGGCTGCGCCCTCACTTCGACCGGGACGGGCGCGGGCAACGCGGCCGGCTCGCTCATCGAGTCGCTGGCGTCCGGCACGTCCGTCCTGCACATCACCGGGCAGGTCGAGTCGGAGTTCCTGGGCAGCGGGCGCGGTTTCATCCACGAGACCAAGGACCAGCTGGGCATGCTGACGGCGGTCTCCAAGTACGCCGCGACCGTGCCGTCCGCCGACGCGGCGGGCCGCATCCTGCGCGAGGCGGCCCGCGCCGCGCTCACCGCGCCGGGCGGCCCCGCGAGCGTGGAGTGGCCGGTCGACCTCCAGTACGCGGCCCAGACCGACTCCGCTGCGGAGATGCTCACGGAGGCCGCCGTGCCCGCGCCCGACGAGGGTGAACTCGCGGCGGCGGGCGCCCTGTTGGCCTCGGCCGAGCGTCCGGTGATCTGGGCCGGTGGCGGCGCGACCCGAGCCCGTACCCAGCTCGCGGACCTGCTCGCCGCGACCGGCGCCGCTCTCCTGACGTCCAACTCCGGGCGCGGCGCCGTCCCCGAGGACCACCCGCAGGTCGTCGGCAACTTCGCCACGACACCGGCCGGGCGCGCCCTGCTCGCCGACGCGGACGTGCTCCTCACGGTCGGCACCCACTTCCGGTCCAACGAGACCGCCGACTACGCCCTTCAGCTCCCCGCCGCGCACCTCCAGATCGACCTGGACGCGGACGCGCTGGGCCGCGTGTACCCCGCCCGGCACGCGTTGCACGGCGACGCCGCCGACGTGCTGGAGCGGCTGCTCCCGTACGCGAAGCCCGCCGAGCCGGGCTGGACGGCGCGGGTCACCGCGGTCCGCGACGAGGTGCGCGCCACCCTGCACGACAACATCGGCCCGCAGGCCGCGATCTGCGACGCGATCCGGGCCGCGCTGCCCCGCGAGGCCGTCGTCGCCCGCGACGTCACCATCCCGTCCAGCAGCTGGGGCAACCGGCTCCTCGACATGTACGACCCGCGCGACAACGTCTTCCCGCGCGGCGGCGGCATCGGGCAGGGCCTCGGCATGGGTATCGGCGCCGCGCTCGCGAGGCCCGACGCGCCCACGGTCGTCATCGCCGGTGACGGCGGGCTCGCCGTGCACCTGGGCGAGCTGCTCACTCTCGCCCAGGAGCGCCCGCGCCTGACCCTCGTCGTGTTCAACGACGGCGGCTACGGCGTCCTGCGCAACATGCAGGACCGGCACAGCGACCGCCGCTCAGGCGTCGACCTCGCCACGCCCGACTTCGAACTCCTCGCCCGGGCCTGCGGATTGCCGTATCTGCGGATCGCCGCCGCCGAGCACGCCGAGCCCGTGATCTCCGAGGCCGTCGCCTCCGAGGGGCCGACGCTCGTCGAGGTCGACCTCGCGGCGCTCGGCCCGATGAAGAACCCGTTCACCCCGCCCGTGAAGATCCCCACCACGTAGGGAGGCCCCGCAGCCATGACCGCAACCGACGAGACCCTCCTGGACCTCCTCGTACACCGCATGACCTGGGAGGCCGACGGCGTCCTGTCCGTCGAACTGACCCACCCGGACGGCAAGCCCCTGCCCGCCTGGGAACCCGGCGCGCACCTCGACGTCCACGTGGGCGGGCAGGTCCGCCAGTACAGCCTGTGCTCGGACCCGCGCACCCCGACGTCGTACCGCATCGGTGTCCTCGACGAGCCGTCTTCGCGCGGGGGTTCGCGCCATGTGCACACGAAGCTGCGCCCCGGCGGGCGGGTCACGGTGTCGGCGCCGCGCAACCACTTCGCGCTTCAGGACGCGCCGGGCTACGTCTTCGTCGCGGGCGGCATCGGTGTGACGCCGATCCTCGCGATGGCCCGCGAGGCCGCGCGCCGGGGCGCCGAGTGGCGCATGGTGTACGGCGGTCGCAGCCGTGCGTCGATGGCGTTCGTCGACGAACTCGCCGCGCTGGGCGGTGATCTGACGGTGGTGCCGCAGGACGAGCAGGGCCACATCGACCTCGCGTCCACTCTCGCCGGGCTGCCGGACGGGACGCTCGTCTACTGCTGCGGGCCCGAGCCGCTGCTCGCCGCCATCGAGGCCCTCTGCCCGGCGGACCGGCTGCGCGTCGAGCGGTTCGCGGCCCCGGTCGTCGAGCGGGCCGTGGACGACGAGGGCTTCGAGGTCGAGTGCCGCACCTCCGGGCTCACGCTCACCGTCGGCGCCGGCACGTCGATCCTGGAGGCGGCGGAGGCCGCCGGCCTGGACGTGGCCAGCTCCTGCCGCGACGGGATCTGCGGGTCCTGCGAGACCCGGGTGCTCGACGGCACGCCCGACCACCGCGACTTCCTGCTCTCCGATGCCGAGCGGGCCGCGGGCGCCTCGATGATGATCTGCGTCTCGCGCTGCGCCTCCGGCCGCCTGGCCCTCGACCTGTAACCCCTTCCCTGGAGGCACGTGTGACCACCACCTGGCCGTACCTGGACGTCCACCAGTCCCGTACGCACGAACCCACCCCCTACGAGTACAAGCTGGCCGCCACCCTCGAAGAGGTCTTCACCAAGGACGGCCACGAACTCACCGACGTCATCCGCGGACTGAATGTCCGTCAGGTCCACGCCCCCGACGGCGCCCCGTGGACCGAGGAATCGTTCCGCGCCGAGATGCACCGACTGGGAGCGTGACCTGATGACCGCCACGACGACCGCTTCGGCGGCTTCCACCGCCGATCACATCTACGCGACGGGCCTGCGCAACCAGTGGCACCCCGTCGTGCCGTCCTCGTTCGTCGCGCCCGGCGCCATGCGCAAGGTGACCGCGCTCGGCGAGCAGTGGCTCCTGTTCCGTCGCTCCGACGGCACCCTGTCCATGCTCGCGGACCGCTGCCCGCACCGTGGTGCGCCCCTGTCCCTCGGCAAGCACCTCGGCGACCGGGTGGCGTGCTGGTACCACGGCGTCGAGGTCGAGGGCGACGGCACCGTCTCCTCGGTGCCCGGCCTGCCCGGCTGCAGCCTGGAGGGCAAGAAGCTCGTCAGGTCTCTTCCCGTGCGCGAGGCCGGCGGCGCGGTGCTCGCCTACTTCGGCGACGAACAGCACCCGGAACCCGCCGAGTTGACGCTCCCCGAGCCGCTCACCGACCCCGGCACCGACGCGATCCTGTGCTACGCGGAGTGGGACGTGCCGTGGCGCTACGCCGTCGAGAACCTCCTCGACCCGATGCACGGCGCGTTCCTGCACCACGACTCGCACACCATGTTCGACGGTGACACGACGGCCAAGTTCCGCATCCGCGAGACCGACCGGGGCTACTTCTTCGAGAAGACCGACCAGCGGGGCGTCAACTTCGACTGGGTCGAGCTGTGTCACACCGGCGTCGACTGGGTCGACCTGTCGATCCCGTACCCGCCGTCGGCCGGTCCCGGCGGCCCGTTCGGGATCGTCGGCATGGTCTGCCCGGTCGACGAGCAGCGCTGCGGTGTCTTCTTCTGGCGTTACCGAAAGGTCGAGGGCTGGCAGCGCGACACCTGGCGCTTCCTGTACAAGACCCTCATCGAGAAGCGCCACTGGGAGGTGCTCGAACAGGACCGCGTGATGCTGGAGGCCATGCCGGCGGACGCCGACCAGCGCGAGAACCTCTACCAGCACGACCTGGGCGTGGTGCGCCTGCGCCGCATGTACCGGGCGGCCGCGCAGGCCCAGGCCGGCGCCGCGGGCTGACGTCCTGGCGTGGGGCCGGTGCGAGTACACCGGCACCGGCCCCACGCGCCCCCGCCCTACCCACATAATGGGCCGATACATCGGAGGTATCGGCGCTCCAGACGGTGGCGCTCCAACCGAGGACAGGGAGGCCGCCATGGCCGTCACCGACGAGGCCATCGAGAAGATCAAAGGCATGATCGTCTCCGGCGCGCTGCGCCCCGGCGACCGGCTCCCGAAGGAGAGCGAACTCGCCGCCGACCTCGGCCTGTCCCGCAACTCCCTGCGCGAGGCCGTCCGCGCGCTGTCCCTCATCCGCATCCTCGACGTGCGGCAGGGCGACGGGACGTACGTCACGAGCCTCGACCCCCAACTCCTGCTCGAAGCCCTGAGTTTCGTCGTCGACTTCCACCGCGACGACACCGTCCTCGAATTCCTCGCGGTGCGCCGCATCCTGGAGCCGGCCGCGACCGCGATGGCCGCGACCCGGATCGACGAGGCGCGGCTCGACGCGCTCGCCGCCCAGCTGGACGCCCTCGGCTCCGCGCCCTCGGTGGAGGAACTCGTCGCCTCCGACCTGGAGTTCCACCGCGGCATCGTGCAAAGCTCGGGCAACTCGGTCCTGTGTTCGCTCCTCGACGGCCTGTCGGGCCCGACGACCCGGGCCCGCGTCTGGCGCGGTCTGACGCAGGAGGACGCGGTCAGCAGGACCCTGCACGAGCACCGGGCGATCCTGGCGGCGCTGCGCGACGGCGACGCCGAGGCGGCACGGTCGTGGGCGACGGTGCACATCGCGAGCGTGGAGCAGTGGCTGCGCTCGACGCTCTGACGCGGGTTCCGCTACGGGCGTGAACGGGGAGTGCGAGGGCGGATCGCGGGGCAGTGATCCGGTCACTCCCCCGTTCAAGGGGGCTGCGGATGGCCCTCGCGCACGCCGTAAGGTGGGCAGGTACGCGATGGGGGTCCCCCCAGGCCATCAGGGCGCTGGGGGAACGTCGGAAGGAGGCGCTGGGTGATCGAGCTCGAGGGAGTTCCCGAGCTGGTCGACCCGGTCATGGTGGCCGCGTTCGAAGGCTGGAACGATGCCGGGGACGCCGCCTCCGCCGCGGTCGCGCATCTCGACAAGGAGTGGAAGGGCGAGGTGTTCGCGGCGCTCGACGCCGAGGACTACTACGACTTCCAGGTCAACCGGCCGACGGTGTGGCTCGACGGCGGCGTGCGCAAGATCACCTGGCCGACGACCCGGCTCTCCGTGGTCCGGGTCGGCGGCGACAAGCCGCGCGATCTGGTCCTGGTCCGGGGCATCGAGCCGTCGATGCGGTGGCGTTCGTTCTGCAACGAGCTGCTCGGTTTCGCACACGAGCTGGGGGTCGAGCTGGTCGTCATCCTGGGCGCGCTGCTCGGCGACACCCCGCACACGCGGCCCGTGCCGGTCAGCGGCGTCACGTCCGACCCGGACCTGGCGCGCACCATGGACCTGGAGGAGACCAAGTACGAGGGTCCGACGGGCATCGTCGGCATCCTCCAGGAGGCCTGCACGCACGCGGGCGTCCCCGCGGTCTCCCTGTGGGCGGCGGTGCCTCACTACGTGTCGCAGCCGCCGAACCCGAAGGCGACGCTGGCGCTGCTCAACCGCCTCGAGGACCTCATCGACCTGCGCATTCCGCTGGGTGAGCTGGCCGAGGACTCCCGGGCGTGGCAGCTGGGCGTGGACCAGCTGGCGGCGGAGGACAGCGAGGTCGCCGAGTACGTGCAGTCGCTGGAGGAGGCCCGGGACACCGCGGACCTTCCGGAGGCGTCCGGCGAGGCGATCGCCCGCGAGTTCGAGCGCTACCTGCGGCGCAGGGACGGCGGCGGCCCTGCGGGCGGTCCGGCCGGCCATGCGACGGACGGCGGGGACACGGCCCCGTACCTGCGGGACACCCCGAGCGAGCGCACCCGACCGCCGCGGCCCCAGCGCCCCGATCCGGGCACGGAAACCCCCGGTGGGACGGGTGACACGGACGCGTCCTCGGGCTCCGGGGACGATTCCTCGGACTCCAGGGAGGATTCCTCGGAGTCCCGGGACGATTCCTCGGAGGACTCGCCGGAGTAGGGCGAAGACGGCTGAGCAGGGGCGGTGCACACGCGGTGTGCACCGCCCTTTCGCTGTGCGGACGCTGCCGGGCGGGCAGACGTGACCGCCCCCGAACTCCGTGGAGTTCGGGGGCGGTTGAGGGATGTGCACCCCGGGGCCGGTCCGGGACCAGCCCCGGACCGAGGTGGCTAGAGGGCCACTCCGAGCAGGGCGTCGACCGCGCGGGACACCACACCGGGCGCCCCTTCGTCCGTACCGCCCTGCTCCGCCTGGAGGGCGGCCCAGCGGTCCACCGCGAGGAGCGCGGACGGCGCGTCGAGGTCGTTCGTCAGCGCCTCGCGGATCTCCTCGACGAGCGCCGTCGCGGACGGCCCGTCGGGCCGGGAGACGGCGGCGCGCCACCGGCCGAGCCGCTCGACCGCGTCGCTCAGGACCTGGTCGGTCCACTCCCAGTCGGCCCGGTAGTGGTGGGCGAGGAGCGCGAGGCGGATCGCGGCCGGGTCGACCCCGTCGCGCCGCAGCTTCGAGACGAAGACGAGGTTGCCCTTGGACTTGGACATCTTCTCGCCGTCGAGCGCGACCATGCCGGCGTGGACGTACGCCTTGGCCATCGGGAACTCGCCGGTGAGGACCTGCGCGTGCGAGGCGCCCATCTCGTGGTGCGGAAAGGCCAGATCGGACCCGCCGCCCTGGACGTCGAAGCCCATGCCGAGGTGGTCGAGGGCGATGGCGACACACTCGATGTGCCAGCCGGGGCGCCCCTGGCCCAGTGAGCCGCCGTCCCAGCTGGGCTCGCCCTCGCGGGCGGCCATCCACAGCATCGGGTCGAGCGGGTTCTTCTTGCCCGGACGGTCCGGGTCACCGCCCCGCTCGGCGGAGAGGAGCCGCATCGCCGCGGCGTCCAGGCGGGAGACCTGGCCGAAGTTGGGGTCGGACTCGACGGAGAAGTAGACGTCGCCCTCGAGTTCGTAGGCGGCGCCCATGTCCCGGAGCCGTTCGACGAGCGGCACGATGCCGGGTATCGCCTCGACGGCTCCGATGTAGTGCTGCGGCGGAAGCATCCGCAGGGCGGTCATGTCCTCGCGGAAGAGGGCGGTCTCGCGCTCCGCGAGTCCGGTCCAGTCGACGCCGTCACGGATCGCGCGCTCGAGCAGCGGATCGTCGACGTCCGTCACGTTCTGGACGTAGTGAACCTGCCGCTTGGTGTCGAGCCACACGCGCTGAACGAGGTCGAACGCGTTGTAGGTCGCCGCGTGACCCATATGGGTCGCGTCGTACGGGGTGATCCCGCAGACGTAGATACGGGCGACGGGACCGGGCTCGAGGGTGACGAGGCCATCGGTCGCGGTGTCGTGGATCCTCAGGTCGCGGCCCTTGCCAGGCAGGACGGGGACCTCAGAAGCGGGCCAGGCATACATGCCATGAGCCTAACCGGACGGAGCTTCCGCATACGAACCGGATCAGGTCCAATGGCTTGGAAGGCCCTCTTGCGGTCCTTTCCGGTGCCATGTCAGGCCTCCACCGTGGCACGGATGGCTCCCGAGAGTCCGAAGTGGCGGATGCCGTGCAGCAGATGGGCCCGGAGCCCCGTCACGAAGTACGTCCACCCCTGGGTCTGCCCGACGGCCCGCGCGGCGCCCTCCAGGCCCTCCCCCATGGGCTCCTCGGTGATCCTGAGCAGCGTGGCCGCGCCGTCGTCGGCCCGCTCCAGCTCGATGGTCACGTCTCCCCCCAGCCAGCTCCACGAGATCAGCCGGTCCGTCTCCACGGGCCCGACCTCGACGTCGAACATCGCGTCGACATGGCCGAAACGCCAGGTCACCGTGGTGCCGGGGATCATCGGGGCCGATGCGTCCGCCGTGAAGAAGCTGGACAGCTCCTCCGGGCTCACGATGGAGTTGAACACGTCCTTCACGGGCCGGTCGATCCGGTCCTCGACGATCAGTTTCACGGCGTGGCCTCCGTTCCAGAGGTCCCCTGAGGGGACTCTTCGAACGTAGCCTCAGCCACTGACATGCGCCCCCGGACGGCGCGGACCGCAGGGCCCCGGAAGGACGGGCTCGGAAGATCGGGCTCGGACGGGCGGGTCGGCCAGGCGGCTCAGACGGGCGGCCACGGGATGGCCGGCCACTCCCCGCTGGGCTCCCGGTGCTTCCCGCTGGTGAGCATCGCGTCGACCCGTGCGCGTACGGCGTCCAGCTCGGCCTCGGTGATCAGCTCCGCGAGCCGCAGCGCGAGGGGCTCACCGGCCCCCAGAGCGGCCGTGAGCGCCTTCAGGGCCTCGGTCATCTCCTCGGTCAGGGGCTCCCCCGCCCAGCCCCACAGGAGCGTGCGCAGCTTGTCCTCGGTGTTGAAGGTGACGCCGTGGTCGATGCCGAACAGACGCCCTTCGGCGTCGACCAGGAGGTGGCCGCCCTTGCGGTCGCCGTTGTTGATCACCGCGTCGAGCACGGCGAGGCGCCGCAGCCTGACGTCGTCGGCGTGCACGAGGAGCGCCGTGCGCCCTTCGCCGACCTCGGCGAAGCCGACGGCCTTCCACCCGTCGCCCGGCTCCTCGCCCTCCACGAGAGCGAGCAGCTCACCGCCCTCGGCGGGCTCCTCGGGCTGGTCGATCCAGAGCTGGCACATGCCTTCGCCGTACGGCCCGTCGCGCAGGACGGTCGGCGGTACGAGGCTCCAGCCGAGGGCCTCGGACACCTCGTAGGCGGCTACCTCGCGCCGGGCGAGGTTGCCGTCGGGGAAGTCCCACAGGGGGCGCTCGCCGGCGACGGGCTTGTACACGCAGGACGCCTCGCGGCCCTCGTGGGTGACCCTGCACAGGAGCACCGCGTTCGACGCCTCGCGGATGCGTCCCTGGACCGCCAGCTCGCCCCTGGTGAGGAGGTCCGTGTCCGTGACGGTCACGCTCCTCGCCGATATCCGTTCTGACGCGGGCATACGTGTCCCTCCGGGTCGAGCGGCAGACTGCACAGCGGGCACGGCGGGCGTCCCGCGTTCACGACGTCCAGGGCGCGCTTGGCGAACGCGCGCGCCTGTACGCCGGTGAGCCGGACCCGCAGCATCGGGGGGCCGTTCTCCTCGTCCTGGAGCAGCCGTTCCTCGGCCTCCGCGAGGTCCTCGTCGGAGTCCGCGTCGAGCTCGACGAGTGCCTGCGCCTCGACGATCATCCGCTCCTCCTCGCCGTCCCAGGCGAGGGCCATCGTGCCGACCCGGAACTCCTCGTCGACGGGCGATTCGAGGGGCGCAGTGTCGTGGATCTCCGTGGGCGCGACGGCGGGCACCGACGCGTTGCCGCCGCTGCGGCGCACGACCTCGTCGAGGAGCTCGTCCATGCGCTCGGCCAGCGCGGCGACCTGGGTCTTCTCCAGGGCCACACTCGTCACACGGGCGCCGCCCGAGGCCTGCAGGAAGAAGGTGCGGCGCCCGGGGAGCCCGACCGTGCCGGCCACGAAGCGCTCCGGGGGGTCGTAGAGGAACACCTGACGGGACACGTCCTGTCTCCATTGGAATCGACTGCTGGGACCGACTGCTTGATCGAGCGCGGCAACAACTGCGGTTACTGCGACGGCTTCACCCTACTGCGGCGGACGATCACGGGGCGCCCGCACCGCCACCGACCGGCGCATCCCCCTCGGCCGGCTTCACGCGCGGGGCGAGCGACGCGAAATCGCCGGTGTCGCCGAGGCGGACGAGATAGGGGCGGAGCCGGGTGTAGCGGATCGCGGTGACGGAGCAGGGCTCCACGGAGATGCGCTGGAAGAGGTCCAGGTGAAGCCCTATGGCGTCCGCGACGAGCGACTTGATGATGTCGCCGTGCGAGCACATCAGATAGGTGGCGTCCGGGCCGTGGTCGCGCTCCACGCGCGCGTTCCACTCGCGTACGGCCTCCGCGGCCCGGTGCTGCATGGCCCGCATGGATTCGCCGCCGGGGAACGCGGCCGCGGACGGGTGCTGCTGCACGACCTCCATCAGCGGGTCGTCGACGAGCTCGGCGAGCTTACGGCCCGACCAGTCGCCGTAGTCGCACTCGCCGATGCGGTCGTCGGTGTGCGGGGTGAGTTCCGGGCGGGCGGCGAGGAGCGGGGCCAGGGTCTCCTGACAGCGCTGGAGGGGGCTGGTGACGATCTCGGTGAGGGGTACCGCGGCCAGCCGCTCCGGCAGCGCGGCGGCCTGCGCGGCGCCGCGCTCGTCGAGGGACACACCGGGGGTCCACCCGGCGAGCAGACCCGCGGTGTTGGCGGTGGAGCGTCCGTGCCGGACGAGAATCAGCGTGGGCATGCCCGCCAGCCTATGGCCATCGCGACATGCGGCCCCGGCGCCCCCTGGGAAGAATGCGAAGCGTGATCGTCGACTGCGGCATCTACCGGGACGGGCGCAGGACCGAGGGGCCCTCGGACTTCTCCGACGCGCTCGCCGAGGCCAGGACCGAGGGCCACTCCTTCGTCTGGATCGGCCTGTACGAGCCGACGGAGGACGAGTTCGCGCGGGTCAGCGACGAGTTCGGGCTGCATCCGCTGGCCGTCGAGGACGCGCTCAAGGCGCACCAGCGGCCGAAGCTGGACGTGTACGACGACTCGCTGTTCGTGGTGCTCAAGCCGGTCGTGTACGAGCCGGACAGCGACAAGGTCTCCTCCGGGGAGGTCATGCTCTTCATGGGCGACTCGTTCGTCGTGACCGTCCGGCACGGCGAGGGCGCACCCCTGAAGGCCGTACGCAAGCGGCTCGAAGCCGATCCCGGTGTGCTGCGGCACGGGCCCACCGCGGTCCTGTACTCGATCGCCGACGCGACCGTCGACCACTACCTGGAGGTCGCGAGCGAGCTCCAGACCGACATGGAGGGGCTGGAGGCCGAGGTGTTCTCGCCGGAGAGCGGCGGCTCGCGCAACACGGCGTCCAGGATCTACACGTTCAAGCGCCAGATCCTGGAGTTCCGCAGGGCCACGGGCCCGCTGACGCTCCCCCTGGCCAAGCTGTCCGGAACCGGCCCGTCCATCGGTCCCGTGCCCTTCGTGAACGAATCGGCGCGGCCGTTCTTCCGCGACGTCAGCGACCACCTCCTGCGCGTCAACGAGTCCGTCGACGCCCTGGACCGGCTCGTCTCGGACATCCTGTCGGCGCATCTGGCGCAGATGGGCGTGCGGCAGAACGACGACATGCGGAAGATCTCGGCGTACGCCGCCATGGTCGCGGTCCCGACGCTGATCGCGGGTGTCTACGGCATGAACTTCGACCACATGCCGGAACTCCACTGGCTGTGGTCGTATCCGCTGGTGATCTTCGTGATGGTCTGCCTGGAGCTTCTGCTCTTCCGCACGTTCAAGCGGCGCGGCTGGCTGTAGCGCACACCTCGCGGGGCCTACGCGAACTCGACCGCGCTCGTCGCGGGCCCGCCCAGCGCATCGCGCCGCTCGGGCATCTCCAGGGACACCATCCGCCGCCAGCCGACCAGGCGCTCATACGCGTACACGGCGTGGATGCCCGCGGCGAGCAGGGCCGCCTTGGGCTTCGGCCAGCGCAGGATGTGGCCCATGTGGTCCATCACGGCGAGGCTGACGTCGCGGTAGACGCGGATCTCCTCCAGGGCACAATCGCGCAGGATGCGCTGGATGTCTCGGCCGTGGCCCGCGTACGCGAACCGCAGGAGTTCCTCGTGGCAGTACGCGAGGTGGTTGTCCTCGTCGGCCGAGATCATCTTCACCGCGCGGCCGATGTCGGGGTCGTCCGCGAAGTGCTTGCGCAGCAGGTCCATCTGCTCGGAGGCCCGCTGCTCGGTGACCCGGCTGTGGGCGAGATACGTGACGATGTCCCGCACGGTGAGCGGTTGGTCGGCCTTGAGCTGCTCGTGCGCGAGGCCGATGCCGTGCTTCTCCAGGAGCATCGTGTAGTCGGTCTCGGGCGGGACGTCCACGGGTTGCAGGCCGCGCTTCTTCATCAGCGCGTTGAAGATCCGTCCGTGCTTGTCCTCGTCGGCTCCGTGCCGCGCCACCTTGGGCGCGAGTTCACGCTCGCTCAGGGGGACGAGCGCGGCGATCCGGCCGTTCTCCCAGCCGCCCTGCGCCTCTCCGCTGGCCGCGATGGAGCAGAAGAGCCGGAAGGACTCGTCGTCGTCGAGGATCTCCTGGAACAGACTCTTGGCCGACAGCATCTCTGGATACCTCCGTGCGCGCCGCGCGTTCCGTGCGGGGTTCCGCCAAAACGAGTCAAATACGGCATGCAGGACCGGGCAACAGCTGTGGGGGGCCACTCGGCCGAAGGAAGGGCCTCGCGAGAGGGTTGTGGGCGTAACCAGGCGCCGGATGAGGCGTTGTTACCCGTGACGGCCGTGGCGGGGAAGACCCCCGAGCCCCCACCACGGCCGCAGAACTTTCCCTCCCCCGCGTTACGCCAGTCCGGCCCGCTCCAGGGCCTCGGTGCCGGCCCGCAGGGCCGCGATCCGCTCGTCGAGCGTGAAGCCGGCGGGGGCCAGCGTCAGAGTCGTCACCCCGGCAGCCGCGTAGGCCTGCATCCGCTCGGCGATCCGCTCCACGGAACCGAGCAGCGTCGTCGAGTCGATCAGCTGGTGCGGCACAGCGGCCCCCGCGCCCTCCTTGTCGCCGCCCAGGTACTTGTCCTGGATCTCGGCGGCTTCCTTCTCGTAGCCCATGCGCTGGGCGAGCTGGTTGTAGAAGTTCTGCTTCCGGCTGCCCATGCCACCGACGTACAGGGCGGTGTACGGGCGGAACATGTCGGCGAGCGCGGGCACGTCCTTGTCGGCGCCGAGCGCGAGGGGCAGCGTCGGGACGACGTCGAAGCCCTCCAGCGTCTTGCCGGCCTTCTCACGCCCTGCCCGCAGATGGGTCAGGGCGGTCTCCTCCAGATGCTCGGCGGCCGGGAAGATCAGCAGGGCGCCGTCGGCGATCTCGCCGGTCTGCTCCAGGTTCTTCGGGCCGATCGCCGCGATGTAGAGCGGGATGTGCTCGCGCTCGGGGTGCACGGTCAGCTTGAGCGGCTTGCCCGGGCCGCCCGGCAGCGGCAGCGTCCAGTGCTCGCCCTCGTACGACAGCCGCTCGCGGCTCATCGCGCGGCGCACGATGTCGACGTACTCGCGGGTGCGGGCCAGCGGCTTGTCGAACTTCACGCCGTACCAGCCCTCGGAGACCTGCGGGCCCGAGACGCCGAGGCCGAGGCGGAAACGGCCGCCGGACAGGGAGTCGAGGGTCGCGGCCGTCATCGCGGTCATCGCGGGCTGGCGGGCGGGGATCTGCATGATCGCGGAGCCGATGTCGATGCGCTCGGTCTGCGCGGCGACGTAGGAGAGCACCGTGGGCGCGTCCGAGCCGTAGGCCTCCGCGGCCCAGCAGACGGCGTAGCCGAGCTTGTCGGCCTCCCGCGCGACGGCCAGGTTGTCCGCGTCCATTCCGGCGCCCCAGTAACCGAGGTTGATGCCGAGCTCCATGGCCGATCCCCTTACTGATCAGTAACGTCCTTTGTCCGGGCACCCTAGCGCGCCCGTTCGGCGGTCGGCCAAGGCCGGTTGTCCACAGGCCCCCAATAACCGACTTCCGGCCAGTAATCTCAGCGCCCATGGAGCAGAGGCATCTCGGCCGCACCGGCCTGCGAGTGTCCCGGATCGGGCTCGGCACCCTCACGTGGGGCCGCGACACCGACGAGCACGACGCCGCGGACCTGTTGAAGACCTTCTGGGAAGCGGGCGGCACACTCGTCGACACGGCCGATGTCTATGGCGGCGGGGAGGCCGAGTATCTGCTCGGGCAACTCGTCGAGGGCCTCGTGCCGCGGCGCGATCTGGTCATCGCGACGAAGGCGGGGAGCGTGCCCGACCCGGACCGTCGCTTCGACGGCTCGCGCGGCCACCTCCTGGCCGCCCTCGACGCGTCCCTCGCCCGCCTCGGCACGGACTACGTCGATCTGTGGCAGGTCCACGCCTTCGACCCGGCCACCCCGCTCGACGAGACGCTCCAGGCACTCGACATCGCGGTGAGCAGCGGCCGCGCCCGGTACGCCGGCGTCTCCAACTTCTGCGGCTGGCAGCTGGCCAAGGCGGGCACCTGGCAGCTGGCCGCACCGGGTATACGCACCCGGCTCGCGAGTACGCAGATGGAGTTCTCCCTGCTCCAGCGCGGGGTCGAACGGGAGGTCCTGCCGGCGGCGCTCGACCTCGGCATCGGCCTGCTCCCGTCGTCACCGCTCGGCCGCGGGGTCCTCACCGGCAAGTACCGCAAGGCCACGCCCGCCGACTCGCGGGGCGCGTCCGACCACATGGCGCCCTTCGTCGCGCCCTACCTCGACGACGCCGCGACCCGCATCGTCGACGCGGTCACCACGGCGGCGGACGGCCTCGCGGTGACGCCGCTCCAGGTCGCCCTCGCCTGGGTCCGCGACCGGCCCGGGGTGGCCGCCCCCATCATCGGCCCGCGCAACTCGCAGCAGCTCACGGCGGCATTGTCAGTGGAGGCCCTTAGTCTTCCTGACGAGATCTGCCAGGCGCTCGACGACGTGTCGGCGCCCGTGCACCGCTATCCCGATCAGGACTGGAGCACGCTGTGAGTACGGAGCCCGCTGCCGCGGAGGGCCACCCGGGCCCGGCCGACACCGACGCGCCCGGCGCCGGGCAAGGCGCGGAGGCCACCGGCCCCGAGGAAACCGGCCCGGAGGAGACCGGCCCGGAGGAGACCGGCCCGGAGGAGACCGGCCCGGAGGAGACCGTCACCGAGGAAGGGACCGGCACCCCTGATCCGGCCGAGACGGACGAAGGTGCCGGCGCCGCCGCCGATCAGGCCGGAGCCGCCGCCGAAGGCGAAGGCGTGTCCGAGGCCGCTGCCGAGGCCGCCGCGCAGCGTGAGTTGCAGGAGCGGATCGCTCAGCGCAAGGCGGCCAAGGAAGGGCCCATCGCGGCCGGGGGGAAGCTGAGCGGCACGGCCGCCGATCTCCTTGCCGCGGTCCGGGCCGTCGAGAGCGGTGAGCGGCCCGCCGCCGCGTTCAGCGCGCCCGCACCGGCTCCCCGCAAGGTCGTCGCCGAGCCCGTCCGCCGGGCGCCGGCCGCCTCGCCCGCGGGCCCCGCCGAACCGGCCGCGGAGGCGGTCGACGCCGTGCGGGCCGTGCTGGCCGAGGGCGGCGCCCCCGCCTCGCTCGCCGCACCTGCCGCCGCGACGCTCGGCGAGGGCGCGGACAGCACGCTCCGGGACGACCCCTGGCAGCTTCTGCGGCTCCCGGGGGTACGCCCCGAGCAGGCGGACGGGTTCGCCCGCGCGCTGCTGGGCGCCGAGTGCGGCCCCGACGACGAGCGCCGGGGCCGCGCCGTCACGGTATGGCTGCTCGAACAGGCCGCGGTCGCCGGGCACACCGCCCTGGACGCGCCGGTGCTCGTTCAGGCGCTGGGCAAGCGCGACGTGCCGAACCCGGACGAGGCGCTGCAGAGCGCCATCGCGGAGGGTGACGCGATGGTCTTCCAGGACGCGCTGGAGGAGCCCGGCGGCCCCGCCCGCGCGCCGGAAAGCGCTCAAGAGACCAGCGCGGAGGACGAGGACGGCGGGGAGGACGGCGAAGAGGCCGAGCGTCCGGTCCGGGTGCTCGTCGGCCTGGAGCGGTACGCGCTCGCCGAGGAGAGCCTCGCCGACGGTCTCGCCCGGCTGGTCAACTCCCTCTCTAAGGAAGACAGTTCACAAGCTCTCGCGGACTGGGAGCCGGCCGCGGCGGCCGCCGCCGGTTCCACCGCCGAGCTGATCAGGGCGGTCGCCGGACACGGACTCGTCCTGCACACCGGCGCCGAGGCGGCCCGCGCCGAGCCCGCCGCACTCGTCCAGGCCGCGGCCCGCCTCGGCCTGCGCGTGTGCGCCGCGGCGCACAGCGCCGACGGGCGGCGCCGCCTCGCCGAGCGGTTCGGTCCCGGCGCCCCCGAGGGCATCGCGGTCACCGTGTCCGGCCTGCTGTCCGGCGCCGAGGGCCCGGGCCGGGACCGGGACGGCGCTCTCGCGGTGGACCTGCTCGTGGTCCTGGACGCGCCGCAGCTGGACGTGGAGACGGCCGCGATGCTCGCCGAGTCGCTCCCCGACGGAGCGCGGCTCGTCCTCAGCGGCGACCCGTCCGTCCTGTGGTCCGCGGGCCCCGGCCGGGTCTTCGCGGATCTCCTCGCCGCCCGCGTGTGCCCCCAGATCGCCTCCCGGACCCCGGACCCCGGCCCGGTCGGCGAGCTGGTCTCCGGCATCGGCATCGGCGAGCTGAACCAGGTGGAGGCCCCCGGCAAGGAGGTGGTGATCGTGCCGGTGCGCGACGCCGCCGAGGCGATCCACCGGGCCGTCCAGCTGGTCGCCGACTCGGTGCCGCGCGCGATCGGCGTGCCCTCCGAGCAGACCCAGGTCATCACCCCTGGGCACGGGGGCGCCGCCGGGACTCGCGCGCTGAACGCGGCCCTCAAGGAGCGCCTCAACCCCGGCCCCGGCCGCTTCGGCGGCTTCGACCCGGGCGACCGGATCGCGTACGTACCGGCCCCTGGCCGTACCCTGCCCGGCCGGGTGGTGCGGGCGGACGCGGAGGGCCTGCACCTGGACTGCGCCGGGACCCCGGTCGTCGTACCGCAGGACGCGGTGGAGCGGACCGTGCGGCACGGGTGGGCGCTGACCGCGCACCAGGCCGTGGGGCTGCGGTGGCCCGCGGCGGTGGTCGTGCTGCCGGGCGACGCGACGCAGGCGCTGAGCCGCCCGTGGGTGTACACGGCGTTCGGCCGCGGTGAGCGGCACCTCTCCGTGGTGCACGGCGCTGACGCGGCCCTGCCGCGCGCCGTGGCCGAGGTCGCGGCCAAGCCGCGCACGACGCGCCTGCAGACCTTGCTGCGGGCACAGGTCCCACCGACGCAGTAGGCGCACAGCGGCAGGCGAGAGGGGTGGGCGGACCGTAGTCCGCCCACCCCTCTCGCTCACTCGCTCACACCGTCACCGGACCGCGTCAGGACGGCTCCAGCTCGTCCTCCTTCGCGCCCGCGATCGCGTCGGGCCGGTCGTCCGCCAGGTCGCCGTCCAGCTCGTCGTCGAAGACGGCGCTCACGTCGAAGCGGCAGACGACCCGCTGCGGATCGGCCAGGTCGAACGGCGCGTCCAGCCACTCTCCGGGCTCGGCCGGTTCGTCCGACGCCGTGACCCACAGCGTGGAGTCGCCCTCCTCCAGGCCGAACTCCTTGTGCCGGGAGGCGATTTCGTCGGGTTCGAACTCCCCGAAGAGGACACCGAGGGCAGCGTGCACGCTGTTCCCGATGGTTCCGACGGCCGCCGCGGCGCCGTCGTCGAGGTCCGAGTCGGCCTCCACGTCGGCGACCCGCTGGGCCTGCGCGAGGAGTCGCTGCGGCTCCACCACGGCGTAGTCGCGGCGGATGAGCACGCTCAGGGCGTTCGGCTCCTCGGGTCCGGTGTACGGGGGCAGCGAGTCCTCCGTACCGGGAATCTCGAAGGGAGTGACCTCGTCATAGCGGTCGTAGAGGAGCTCGTCGTACTCCTCGGCCGCCGCGGCCAGTTCGTTGAACGCTTCGTAGACGGCCGGATCTTCCTCACCCGACCTGCGCTCGACAGCCGCCAGGTGGCGGTCGAGCGCAGCCTTGACCGCCTCGGCGGCGGCGCGTACCTCGGCAGCGGTGGGCTGCGCAGCATCAGACATAGTGCAGACGCTATCCGTACACGGCCCGTGCCCGCACAATAGATGCGATGCCGGAATACGAATTTGTCGACGTGTACGTCCCGCGCGGGGTCTCCCGCAAGGACGCCACACGCCTGCTGACCGACCACGCCGAGTACGGACACTGGGAATTGGACCGCCTGAGCCTGCTGCGCGACGGCAGCCGCAGGGTGCGATTGCGTCGGCGGATCATCCGCCAGCTGCGCGCCACGTGGTGAATGAGCGGAGCGGGCCCCGTGAGTGCTGGGCCCGCTCCGTTCCGCACCTGCTCAGTCACACCGCGTCAAGCGCTGGTCACACGCCTGCCCGTGCCCGTCGGTAGAGCAGCGCGCCCGCGAGCAGTGCGCCCGCACCGGCCGGCAGGACCGTTCCCAGCGGCATCGAGCTGCCGGTCTCGGCGAGCTGTTCCGTACCCTTGGGCTGGGTGACGGTCTGCGGCGCGGGGTGGTTCGGGGTGCTGGGGGTCACCGGCGGCTTCGGCGGCGCAGGCGTGTTCGGCTGTGCCGGCGGCTCGGTCGGTGGGGGCGTCGGCTCGTCGACTCCCGGGGAGTTCGCGCAGTCGTTGCCCCCCGCGGGGTTGAGCAGCCCGATGACCGAGACGCTGTTGCCGCAGGCGTTGACCGGTACATGGACCGGGACCTGCACGTGGTTGCCGGAGCCGACACCGGGCGAATCGCTCGTGCCCCCCTCGGCCGTGGCGCCGCCGTGATGGTGGCTTCCGCCGGACTGGCCGCCTCCGGGCTTCGACGTGTTGGCACAGTCGTTGCCCAACGCGGGGTTGAGCAGCCCGACGACGTTGACGGTGTTGCCGCACGCGTTGACCGGGATGTCCACGGGAAGCTGGATCGTGTTGCCGGAGAGGACGCCGGGCGATCCCGACGAGCCTCCTTCGGCACCGGAGTCTGCGTGTGCGTAGCCCCCGGACACGGCGAGTACGCCGGTCGCGGCCGCCACGGTGATCAGGCCTTTACGCGTGACCTGTCGCATAGCTTTAACCTGCCTTATGCCTTGCAGAATGCGCACGGGCATCCATACGCGTGCGCGGAATGCCCAATCGGCCCCGGAGCGCATGGCGCGCACTCCGGGGCCGACGGACTCAGACCCTCAAGGGGCGATGCACAACAACGTCACTTGTTGACGCAGGCGTTGCCGAAGGTGGGGTTCAGCAGCCCGATCACGGACACCGTGTTGCCACAGGCGTTCACCGGGATGTGGACCGGAACCTGGATGACGTTGCCCGAGATGACACCGGGAGACTTCACGGCGGCACCCTGAGCCCCGGCGTCGGCAGCGGCGAGGCCCGCACCCGCGAGCACGAGGCCACCAGTGGCAGCCGCAGCAGCGACGACCTTCTTGATCATTATTCCTCCTTGTTGGCAATGCAATCCCAGCCGCGGACTGCACCCCCTGTAACGAGGAGGGACTGATGAGGCTACGAGCCTATGTTTCCTTTCACTCTTCTCAGTCCGGTACGTACGCGCGCCCGAATATCCGGCGGCGCGGGCCCGGCGGGTCAGGAGGCGTCGATGAACCGGTCGAGCACGCGCACACCGAACTTGAGCCCGTCGACCGGAACCCGCTCGTCCACGCCGTGGAACATGCCCGCGAAGTCCAGCTCCGGCGGCAGCTTCAGCGGAGCGAAGCCGAACCCGCGGATGCCGAGGTCGTCGAAGGACTTGGCGTCGGTGCCGGCGGAGAGCATGTACGGCACCGCGCGGGCGATCGGGTCCTCGGCCTGGAGCGCCGTCTGCATGGCGTCGACGAGCGCGCCGTCGAAGGAGGTCTCCAGGGCCTTGTCCGCGTGCACGTCCTCGCGCTTCACGTTCGGGCCGAGGATCCGGTCCAGGTCGGCGAGGAACTCCTCCTCGTAGCCCGGCAGATAGCGGCCGTCGACGTGCGCGGTGGCCTGCCCGGGGATCACGTTCACCTTGTAGCCGGCGCCGAGCTGGGTCGGGTTGGCGGTGTTCTGCAGCGAAGCGCCGATCAGCTTGGCGATGCCGCCGAGCTTGGCGAGCGTCTCGTCCATGTTCTCCGGGTCGAGCTCGGTGCCGAGCGCGTCGCCGAGCTCGTCGAGGAAGTGCCGCAGCGTCTTGGTGACCCGCACCGGGAACTTGTGCCGCCCCAGACGCCCGACGGCCTCCGACAGCTCGGTGATCGCGTTGTCCTTGTGGATCATCGAACCGTGGCCGGCGGTGCCGTCCACGGTCAGCTTCATCCAGTGCATGCCCTTCTGGGCCGTCTCGACGAGGTAGAGCCGCAGCTTCTCGTTGACGGTGAAGGAGAAGCCGCCGACCTCGCTGATCGCCTCCGTGCACCCCTCGAAGAGGTCCGGGTGCTTGTCGACGAGGTGCCGCGCGCCGTACGTGCCGCCGGCCTCCTCGTCGGCGAGGAAGGCCAGGACGATATCGCGCGGGGGCTTGCGGCCGCTGCGCAGCCGGTCGCGGACGACCGCGAGGGTCATCGCGTCCATGTCCTTCATGTCGACGGCGCCGCGGCCCCACACGCACCCGTCGGCGATCTCGCCGGAGAACGGGTGGTGGGTCCAGTCCGCCGCGTTGGCCGGTACGACGTCGGTGTGGCCGTGGATCAGGAGCGCGGGCCGCGAGGGGTCCTCGCCCTGGATCCGGGCGACCGTCGAGGCCCGGCCCGGGTGCGACTCGAAGATCTTGGGCTCGAGGCCCACCTCGGCGAGCTTCTCCGCGACGTACTCGGCTGCCTTGCGCTCGCCGGGGCCCGAGTGGTCGCCGTAGTTGCTGGTGTCGATCTGGATCAGCTCACGACAGAGGTCGACGACCTCGTCCTCGCCCGAGACCGTCCTGCCCGTGCTCGACTCGCTCACGCCTGTTCCTTCCACTGTCGTTGCTGGTGGTCCCCCTCATCCTCTCTCCCCGGGGGCCTCCGCCCAAGGGCGGGCGGGTGTCGTCATCCGCCGTTCACAGCGAGGGGGTGGCCGGATCGGGCACCCCTTCGGGCCTGGTAATGTTCTCTCTGTCGCCGCGGGGAACACACCGCGAAGACAGACACCTTGTCCGGGTGGCGGAATGGCAGACGCGCTAGCTTGAGGTGCTAGTGCCCTTTATCGGGCGTGGGGGTTCAAGTCCCCCCTCGGACACCAGCAGGAACCCCAGTCAACCTGGGGTTTTTTGCATTTCCGGCCCTTCCGTCGGCCCCCTCTCCGTCAGGCGCTCGAAGAGCAGCGGGCGGGCGACGCGCACGGCCGTGGTGATCGCTCCGAACAGGACCGCGTCCGCACCCGTCCTGCTGGGCTCGACGCGGGGGCGCAGCGGGGTGAGGCGGTGCAGGGTCTCGGCGACCGTGGCCAGCAGGAGGTCCGCGCCACGGCCGACGCCGCCGCCGAGGACCACCAGATCGGGGTCGAGCACGGCGGTCACGGAGGCGACGGCGAGGGCGAGGCGCTCGCCTTCCTGGCGTACGGCGGCGAGGGCGGCGGTGTCGCCGGTGCGGGCGGCGTCGAAGACGCGCTTGGCGGTGAGAGGTCCGGTCATGCCCAGGGCGCGGGCGGCGCGGACGACGGCGTCGGCGGAGACCGCGTCCTCCAGCATGCCGCGTCGGGGGGCCGCACCCGACGCAGGTACGCCGTCCAGGGGCAGGAAGCCGATCTCGCCCGCGGCGCCGTGTGCGCCGAGGAAGAGTTCACCGTCGGCGACGACGCCCATGCCGAGGCCCGTGCCGATCAGTACGTAGACGAAGAGGTGGCTGTCGGCGCCCGCGCCGAAGGTGTACTCGCCGAGGGCGGCGAGGTTGGCGTCGTTGTGGACGGAGAGCGAGGTGCCGAGCCGGTCGCGCATGCGCTCGACGAGGCCGGCCCGGCCCCAGCCGGGCAGATTGACGGCGTAGCGGACCCGGCCGGTGTGCCGGTCGAAGACGCCGGGGGTGCCGACGGCCGTGTGCACGACGTCGAGCCGGCTCAACCCGGCGTCCGCGAGGGCCTGTTCGGCGCAGGTGACGGCGGCGTCGGCGACGGCTCCCGCGCTGCGGCCCCGGTTGCGTACCTCCGTACGGGAGACGATCGTGCCCGTCAGGTCGGCCACCGCCGTGCGCAGCCGGGCGCGTCCGATGTCGATGCCGAGGACGTGGCCGGCACGCGGGTCGGGTTCGTAGAGGACGGCGACGCGTCCCCTGCTCTGGGCGTGGGTGCCGGCCTCGCGGACGAGGCCGGCGCGTTCCAGGGCGGCGAGGGCGGAGGAGACGGTGGGCTTGGACAGGCCGCTGTCACGGGCGAGTTGGGCGCGGGACGCGGGGCCCTCGAGGCGCAGGCGTTCGAGGAGCAGCCATTCGTTGTTGCTGCGCAGGCGCCGGCGGTTCCAGGGGGGTGTGGTCACCGGGCGCCCTCGGGCGGGGCGGTGACATGGCAGGCCGCCGTGTGCCCCTCGGCGACCGGTTGCAGGCGGGGGGTGACGTGGTGGCACCGGTCGACGGCGAGCGGGCAGCGGGCTCGGAAGCGGCAGCTGGGGGTGGGGTCGATGACGACGGGCGGGTCGGTCTTGGCGGCGGCCGCGTCGACGTCGAGGGGCGCGCGCGGGTCGGGGACGGCGGACAGGAGCAGCTCGGTGTAGGGGTGGCGGGGGTGGGCGAGGACGTCCTCGGTGGGGCCGGTCTCGACGACGTGGCCGCCGTACATGACGGCGATCCGGTCGGAGAGGTAGCGGGCGCCGGCGATGTCGTGGGTGATGTAGAGGATGGAGACGCCCTCGGTCTCGCGCAGGTCGGCCATGACGTTGAGCAGGCCGATGCGGATGGAGACGTCGAGCATGGAGACGGGTTCGTCGGCGAGGATCAGTTTGGGGCGGTGGGCGAGGGCCTGGGCGAAGCCGATGCGCTGGCGCTGGCCGCCGGAGAGTTCGTACGGGAAGCGGGACAGGACGTCGGCGGCGGGGGTGAGGCCGACCGCCTCGACGACCCGTTCGGCCTCCGACTGCCGCTCCGTGGCGCTGAGTTCGGGGCGGTGGAGTCTGAGACCGCGCAGGATTCCGTGGGACACGCGGTAGGCGGGGTTGAGGGAGGCGAAGGGGTCCTGGAAGACCATGGGGACGTCGCCGCGGTAGGCGAGCTTGGCCCTGCGGCCGCGCTGGGCGGTCAACGGCTCTCCCTGGTACCGGATTTCGCCTCGGGTGGGCTTGTGGACCTGGGCGACGAGGCGGGCGAGCGTGGACTTGCCGCTGCCGCTCTCGCCGACGAGGGCGACGATCTCGCGTGCGCCGATGGCGAGGTCGACGTCGTCGACGGCGTGCAGGACGCGGCGGGTGAGCCCGGTGCCGACCTTGAAGTGGCGGGTGAGGCCGATCGTTTCGAGGAGAGGGCTCATGACGCGGCCTCCGTGAGGTGCAGCAGGCAGCGGGAGCGGGCCGCGCCGACTTCGTACAGGGTGGGCTCGGTGACGTGGCACTGCTCGTGGACGAGGGGGCAGCGTGGGGTGAAGCGGCAGCCGGCCGGGGGTGCGGCGAGGTCGGGTGGGCTGCCGGGGATGCCCTTCAGGGGGACGCGGGGGCCGCGGATCGAGGGGAACGCTTCGAGGAGGCCGCGACTGTAGGGGTGGGAGGGGTGGTCGAAGACGGTGCGGGTGGGGCCCTGTTCGACGACCTGGCCCGCGTACATGACGAGGAGCTGGTCGGAGAAGTGGCTCACCAGCGACATGTCGTGGGTGACGAACACGACGGCGAAGCCGAGGAGTTGCTGGAGTTCCTTGATCTGCACCATGAGGGAGCGCTGGGCGACGACGTCGAGTGCGGAGGTCGGCTCGTCCATGATGACCAGGTCCGGGGTGAGGAGCAGCGCCATGGCGATCATGGCGCGTTGGCGCATGCCGCCGGAGAGCTGGTGCGGGTAGCTGTGGAGATGGACCGGGTCGATGCCGACGAGGTCGAGGACCTCGGTGGAGCGGGCGCGGATCTCGTCGTTCGAGTACGCCCCGTGAGCGGCCATGGCGTCCTTGTACTGGGCGGCGAGGGTCGTCACCGGGTTCAGGGCGTTCATGGCGGACTGCAGGACGACGGAGTAGTCGCGCCAGCGCAGGGCGTTGAGTTCGCGCTCGCCGAGGGTGACGAGGTTCTCGCCGCGGAAGCGGACGGCGCCGCCGGCGATGCGGGCGGGCGGGTTGAGCAGCCGCGCGACGGCGAACATCAAGGTGGACTTGCCGCAGCCGGATTCGCCGACGATGGCGGTGAACTGGCCTTTCTCCACGGAGAGTTCGACGTGGTCGACGGCCGTGACGGGGCCGCGCGCGGTGTCGTAGACGACGGTCAGGTCGGTGACGCTCAGCAGGGGTTCAGGCATCTCTGCGCCTCCTTCGTGCCGGCCGCAGGGCCGGGTTGCCGATCTCGTCGAAGGCGTAGTTGACGAGGGCGAACGCGACGCCGAGCAGGGCGACGCAGAGGCCGGGGGCGATGGACCACAGCGGGGTGCCGGTCTGCAGGGCCTGCTGGTTCTGGGCCCAGTAGAGCATCGTGCCCCAGCTCTGCGAGTTCGGGTCGCCGAGGCCGAGGAACTGCAGGCCGGCCGCGCTCAGCACCGAGTAGAGCGCGGCCCCGAGGAAGTTGGCGACGATCAGTGAGGTCATCGTCGGCAGGACTTCGCAGACGACGATGTACGAGCGCCGCTCGCCGCGCACCCGGGCCGATTCCAGGAAGTCCCGGTTGCGCAGCGACAGGGCCTGGGCGCGTAGCTGGTTGGCGCCGTAGGACCAGCCGGTGAAGACGAGGACGGCGAGGATCACGGTGAGCGAGCCCTTGCCGGCGTACTTGGCGAGGATGATCACCAGGGGGAACGCCGGGATGACGAGGACGACGTTCGTCAGGAGCGACAGGAGGTCGTCGGCGAGGCCGCCGAGGTAGGCGGCGGAGACGCCGATGATCACGGACAGGACAGTGGCCAGCGCGCCGGCGACGACCGCGATGACGAGTGACTCCCGTGTGCCGTAGATGAGTTGGGAGTAGATGTCCTGGCCGAGGGCCGTGGTGCCGAGGAGGTGGGCGGTGGACGGGGCGAGGCGGGGGGCGAAGTTCGCCTCGTCGGGGTGGTCGACGGAGGTGAACAGGCCCGGGAACGCGGAGACGACGGTGAACACGAGCAGGATCACGGAGCCGGCCATGGCTTTCCGGTTGCCGCGGATCGCCTTCCACAGGCCGCCTCCCGTCCGGTTGCGGGCGGGGGCCTTCTCGGGGGGCGGTGCGGTGATGGCGGTGGTGGTCATCGGCGGCTCACCCCTTCGCCCTGGCTCGTGGATCGAGCCATACGGTCGCGATGTCCACCGCCAGCAGAGCCACCAGCACCGCGACGGTGAACAGCATGAACAGGGCCTGCATCAGCGGGTAGTCGACGTTCTGGACGGCGTT
This sequence comes from Streptomyces sp. NPDC090032, assembly GCF_044748025.1. Taxonomy (NCBI): domain Bacteria; kingdom Bacillati; phylum Actinomycetota; class Actinomycetes; order Kitasatosporales; family Streptomycetaceae; genus Streptomyces; species Streptomyces sp. NPDC090032. The sequence goes on from NZ_JBIVFF010000010.1 coordinate 370,735, forward strand.
GTAGAGGAGGTAGCCGACGCCGGGGTAGTTGAAGACGTACTCGATGAGGATCGCGCCCGAGATGACGAAGCCGAGTGACATGGCGAAGCCGGCCAGGTTGGGCAGGATCGCGTTGCGGGCCGCGTAGCCGTACATGATGCGGCGGGACCCCAGGCCCTTCGCGCGGGCCATCCGGACGTAGTCCTCGGCCAGGGTGGTGATCATGTTGTTGCGCATGGTGAGGATCCAGCCGCCGATCGTCGTGATGAGCAGCGTCGCTGCCGGCAGGACGGCGTGGGAGAGCACGCTCCCGACGAAGCCCGGGGAGAAGCCGGGCACGATCGTGGTGTCGTAGTTGAAGTTGGCGGGGAGCCAGCCGCCGGTGCCCTGTGAGAAGACCAGGATCAGCAGCAGACCCACCCAGAAGTACGGCAGCGCCGACGTGATCACGAAGATCGGCGGAAGGATCGCGTCGAGGGCACCGCCGCGGCGCCAGCCCGAGACCGTGCCGATGAGCGTGCCCAGCACGAACGCGAGGACCGTGGTGATGCCGACGAGGCCGAGGGTCCAGGGCAGGGCGCCGCCGATCAGCTTGGTGACCGGCTCGCCCAGCGTCTGGCCGATGGAGCGCCCCCAGTTCCCGGTGAACATGTGGCCCAGGTAGTCGACGTACTGGACCGCGATGTTCTGGTCGGGCTTGAAGCCGAACGACGTCAGCATCTGTTCGAGCGCGTCCCGGGAGACCCGGCCGCGGGTGCGCACGGTGAGCGCGTCGACCGGGTCGCCCGGCATGAAGCGCGGGATGAAGAAGTTCAGGGTGAGGGCCGCCCAGAGCGTGAGGAGAAAGAACCCCAGGCGGCGCAGGATGAACCGCACAGGTCACCGCCTACTGGGCCGACTTGGAGTACAGGTGGGTGAGCACCTGGCCCGTGTCGGGGAAGTTGTAGGCCGAGGGCTGGGCGTAGGGGTTGTCCTCGGTGGGCCAGCCGGCGATGTCCTTGGTGTTGTACTGGAACCAGTCCACCGACTCCACGACGGGGATCAGCGGGACGTCGTCGATCATGTACTGGGCGACCTTCTTGACGATGTCGACCTGCTGGGTCTCGTTCGCCGTCGCGTACTCGTTGAGGAGCTGGTCGACCTTCGGGTTCTTGTAGCGCTCCCAGTTGCTGGTCGCGTTCTTGCCGAGCGGGGCGGTGTTCCCCGAGTGCAGCATCTGGCGCAGCTCGTAGTACGGGCTGGGGCCGCTGGTCTGCTGGGCGTAGTACGCGAGGTCGTAGTCGCCTGTGTAGAGGCGGCCGATCATGGTCTGCTGCGCAAGGTCCTGGACCGTGAGGTCGATGCCGACGGCCTTCAGGTTCTGCTTGATGACGTTGAGGGAGGCGTCCCAGTCGGTATAGCCGGTGATCGTGATGATCTTCAGCTTGAGCGGCTTGGACGGGGAGTAGCCGAGTTCGCCGAGGAGCTTCTTGGCACGCGCCGGGTCGGGCTTGTCGAAGCCGGCCTTTTCCACGGCCGCCTTGTCGTAATACTTGTCGAACGTCGGCGTGACGATGCCCGACTGGTTCGCGGCCGGTTCCTGGCCGCCCACACCGATCTTGGAGACCTTGTCCCGGTCGATGGCCAGCGAGATCGCCTGGCGGACCTTGAGGTTGCTGGTCATCTTGTGGGACGGGTCGAGGTTCGGGTGGATGCTGACGTTCAGGACGGGCGGCGACCAGGTGTGGTTGTCGGCCGACTTGTCCAGGTAGAACTGCTTGATCCCCGGGATGAACTGGCTGCCCCACTGCGCCTTGCCGTTGGCGAGGTCGAGGTTGGCGGGACCGTTGTCCAGGTAGGCCGGGTACTCGACCTTCTGGATGTACGGCCTGCCGGGCTGCCAGTAGCCGGGATTGGCCGTGTACTGGATGTTGTTCGGCGAGCAGGGGTTGACCTCGAACGGGCCCGTGCCGACGGGCTTCTTGTCCACCCAGGTGTCGGGGTGCGCGGCGGCGGCGCCGGCACCGAAGACGTGCTCGGGCACGATGGCGACCTGGTGGGCGAACGCGTAGAAGTAGGGCTGCGCCGCCTTCTCGAACTTCAGGGTGACCTTGTCGCCGGAGGCGGTGGCCGACTGGAGTCCGGCCGTGGTCCACAGGGCGTACAGGTCGGTGGACTTGACGCGCTTCATGAGGTTGAAGGTGAAGGCGACGTCCTTGGCGGTGAACGGCTTGCCGTCGTTCCACTTCACGCCGGAGCGGATGGTGAAGTCGATCTGCGTCTTGTCCGCGTTCCACTTGTAGCTCTTGGCGAGCATCGGTGTCTCGGCCTGGTCCTTGAGGGTGTTGACGAAGATCAGGGGTTCGTAGACGAAGCCGATGGAGGTGTTGTAGACGGCCGGGTTGAACGGGTTGAAGTTGCAGGTCCAGGTCTGCCCCGCCGTGTTGGCGATGGTGACCGTGCCGCCCTTCTTCTTCGGGCCGCTGTTCTGTGTGGCGTCGTTCCCGTCGGAGCCGCCTTTGTGCTTGGTCTCCGAACAGGCCGTCGCCGTCACGGCGAGCGCGCCGATGACCGCTGCGGCGAGGATGCGCGTGGGCCTCATGTCCTGCCAGTCCCTTCGTGGGCCGGGTGGGTGCGTCAGGTTCCGGTGCGCGCGGCCTCGACGGCCAGCGCGAGTGCCCCGAGCAGGGGCGCGTCGTACGGGTGCGCCGCGACTGCGAGCTGCGGCGGGTAGGGCACGGCCGCGTCCAGGGCGGTGCGCAGCGGTGCGTGCAGCGCGTCCCAGGAATGGACCATGCCGCCGCCGACGACGATCCGCTGGGGATCGACGGCGATGGTGAGGTTGACGAGATGGAAGGCCAGCTCGTCGATGAACTCACCGATGTGGAAGGCGAGTTCGGTGGAACTGTCCGACCGCGCGGCCAGGCTGAGCGCCTTGCCGCTGACGACGTCCTCCAGCAGGATCCGGTCGCCGGCCGCCCGACCGACGTCGGCGGGTGCCCGCAGGTTGTAGCCGATCTCGCCGGACGCGCCGTGCCGTCCGGTCAGGACCGTGCCGCCGGCCACGATCGCGACGGCGAGGCCGGTTCCGAGGTTGACGTACAGGCCCGGGTCGCAGCCCTTCAGTGCCCCGGCGTCGCACTCGTAGCGGGCCGCGGCCTTCACGTCGGTGGCCAGACGCAGCTCCGACTCCGGGAATTCCAGGGCGAGTTCACGGCCGAGGGCGAGCTCTTCCCAGCCGGGGATGTTCGGGGCGAGGGCTACGCCGTCTTCGCCGGGGATGCCGATGGTGGACACGCCGACGGCGACGGGTTCGCGGCCGTCGAGAAGCGTTCGGGCGGCGCCCACGGCCCTTTTGAGGCCTGCTCGTGCGCCGTGCTCCGCCGCGGTCTCGACGGTGAGGTCGTGCAACCGGGTGCCGTGCTGGTCTGCGACGGTCAGGGCCGTCTTGGTGCCGCCGAAATCAAGGGCGAGGACGACGGGCGCGGATGGGGGCACGTTCACATGGAGCTCCTCACGCGGGAGGGAGGCGCCAGTAAAGTTACGTAACTAAACGAGGTGGCCCGGACTGTACGCCCGATGCGTCTCGCACGTAAGTCCTCTCGTTCACAACGAAGTTGACGATCTTTCGGAGCCTCCGGAGCTTTCCGGTCTTTCGGAGCCTTCGGGCAACGACGAGGCCCCCGGAGATCCCGGGGGCCTGCCTGATCGGTGCGCGCGCGGTCAGCCGGTGAAGCCGGCGGTGATCTTCGTGAACTGCCAGTTGTCCTGGCTGATGCCGGAGCAGTTCTCCGCCACTCCCCCGCCCGCGCACGGCCGGTCGCGGTTGACCGACCAGAAGGCGAGGCGTGCGATGTGGTGGCTGTTGGACCAGTCCTTGACCTGGGTCCAGATCGCCGGCGTCGTGGTCTCCGCCTGGTCGCTGATGCCGTTCATGCCGGAGATGCCGATGTGCGCGTACGCCGTCGTGTCGTCCCAGCCGAAGACCGACTTGAGCTTGGTCTTGAGGCCCTCGGCGGCGTTCACGGTGTTGCCGTACATGTCGGAGCCGCCGCCGAAGTCGAACGGCATGATCGTGAAGACGTCGATGTCCGCGTTCAGGGCCTTGGACCGCTCGATGAGGCGGTTGCCGTAGTACGTCGGTCCGGTAGTCGAGGTGCCGAAGGTGAGGATCGTGCGCAGGCCCGGGTTGTTGGCCTTGACGATCTTCAGGGCGCCCAGGATGCGGTCCTGGACGGCTTCGTTCTCGAACTCGTCGGAGTTCTCGATGTCGACGTCGATGGCCTTGAGCCCGTACGCGTCGATGACCTTCTGGTAGGCGCCCGCGAGGGCTTCGGGGGTCGAGCAGTTGGGGCCGAGCTTGTTGCCGCTCCAGCCGCCGATGGACGGGACGACATCGCCGCCCGCGGAGCGGATGGCGTTGATCGCGGTCTGGTCCTGCCCGCCGGTGAGGGCGCGCTGACCGTCCCACGCGGGGTTGCAGCCGCCGGAGGAGAGGATGAAGGCCATCGTGAACCACTTGACGCCGGTCGCGTTCATGACCGTGGCCGGGCTCGGCGGGTCACCCCAGCCGGTGTAGAAGTACGGGGCCGCCTGCTTGAATCCGGCGCCGCCACCGGAGCCCTGATCGGTCGTCACGGAGACCGAGTTGGACGCGGCCGAGGCGTTGCCGGCCGCGTCATGGGCCTTGACCGTGAAGGCGTACGCGGTGCTCGGGGCGAGGCCGCTGACGGTGGCGCTCGTGCCGGAGACCGTCAGGAGCTTGTTGCTGCCGCCGCTGTAGATGTCGTAGCCGGTGACTCCGATGTTGTCGCTCGCCCCGGTCCAGGACAGGGAGACGCTCGTCGAGGTCTTGCCGGTGGATTTCAGGGCCGTCGGGGCGGTGGGCGCCTGGGTGTCGCCGCCCCCGCCGCCGGGCCCGTCGAGGCTGATGTCGTCGGCGTAGTAGGTGCCCTGCGCGTACCAGCCCTGGGTGTAGATGGTGGCGCTGGTCTGGGAGGCGCCGGTCGTGAACTGCACCGTGAGTTGGCTGTAGGCCGTCGGGGACTGCGTCCAGGTCGAGGCGCCGCCGTCCACGCCGAGGTAGACGTAGTTGCCGCGTACCCAGCCGGAGAGGGTGTACGCGGTGTTCGGCTGGACGGAGACGGTCTGGCTGCACTTCGCGTTGTCACTGGAACTGGCCGCGCCGGACAGGGCTTTGGTGCCGCCGTGGACCGGGCTGGACACGACCGAGCCGAGCCCGCCGGAACAGGTCCACGGGCTCGTACTGCCGCTTTCGAAGCCGGCGTTGGACAGCACGTTCGCCGCCTGTGCGGTGGTGGGGAGCGCGACCGCGCCGGCCACGGCGAGTGCGGCGGATCCGATGAGGGCGAGGAGGCGGGGCCTTGCGGAGCGTCTCTTGCGTCTGGAGAACACACGAACTCCCGGTGGGGGCAAGGGGATTGGACCGGACACCAGCGGCGCGCGAGGCGCGACCACCAAGCTGGTATGGACCAATCCCCTTGTCAAGACCCCGCGTTCACTCCACTCACTCGGATCCGGGCGCCCGCACGTTCCACTCCGCGATCACCGGTCGCCCGTGCTCCGTGGAGAGGCGGCTCACCGTCCCGGTCGCCAGCTGGAACAGCCGGCCCTCCGCCGGGGCGAGGCCCAGGCGGCGGGCCGTGAGGACGCGCAGGACGTGGGCGTGGGCCACGAGGACCACGTCGCCCTCCGTGAGCGCGGGCGCCACGCGTGCCAGGACGCGGTCGGCCCGCTCGCCCACGGCCTCCGGGGACTCGCCCGGCCCGCCTTCGGGGCCCAGGGGGACACCTTGGGTCCACAGGTCCCAGTCGGGGCGGGTGCGGTGGATCTCGCGGGTGGTGACGCCTTCGTAAGCGCCGTAGTGCCACTCGTGCAGGTCCGGTTCGGGCCGGGCCCCGCTCAGGCCCGCGAGGTCGGCGGTGCGGACCGCGCGGCCGAGCGGGCTGGTGAGGACGAGGGCGTACGGACGTCCGGCGAGGAGCGGGGCGAGGGACTTGGCCTGTTCCTCACCGTGCTGGGTGAGGGGCTTGTCCGTCCAGCTGGTGTGCTGTCCGGACAGGCTCCACTCCGTTTCGCCGTGGCGGACGAGCAGAAGGTCGCCCATGGCTGTCGTCTCCCCCTGGCTACTTCTGGGTGGTCTCGACGGCGTGGCCGCCGAACTGGTTGCGCAGGGCGGCGATCATCTTCATCTGCGGCGAGTCGTCCTGGCGCGAGGCGAAGCGGGCGAAGAGCGACGCGGTGATCGCGGGCAGCGGCACCGAGTTGTCGATGGCCGCCTCGACGGTCCAGCGGCCCTCTCCGGAGTCGGCGGCGAAGCCGCGCAGCTTGTCCAGGTGCTCGTCGTCGTCCAGCGCGTTGACGGCCAGGTCGAGCAGCCAGGAGCGGATGACCGTGCCCTCCTGCCACGAGCGGAAGACCTCACGCACGTCGGTGACGGAGTCGACCTTCTCCAGGAGCTCCCAGCCCTCGGCGTAGGCCTGCATCATGGCGTACTCGATGCCGTTGTGAACCATCTTGGAGAAGTGGCCGGCGCCGACCTTGCCGGCGTGGACGAAGCCGAAGTCACCCTCCGGCTTGAGGGCGTCGAAGACCGGCTGGACGCGGGCTATGTGCTCCTTGTCGCCGCCGACCATGAGGGCGTAGCCGTTCTCCAGGCCCCAGACACCGCCGGAGACACCGGCGTCGACGAAGCCGATGCCCTTGGTGGCGAGCTCGGCGGCGTGCTTCTCGTCGTCGGTCCAGCGGGAGTTGCCGCCGTCCACGACGATGTCGCCGGGCGAGAGCAGTTCCTTCAGCTCGTCGATCGTCGACTGCGTGGCGGCGCCCGCCGGGACCATCACCCAGACCACGCGCGGGCCTTCGAGCTGGTCGACGAGCTCGGCGAGGCTGCTGACGTCGGCGAGGTCGGGGTTGCGGTCGTAGCCGATGACGGTGTGGCCGGCGCGGCGGATGCGCTCGCGCATGTTGCCGCCCATCTTGCCGAGGCCGATGAGTCCGAGCTGTATCGCGGTCATGTCTGTCTTCACTTCTTCCGGAGCGTGCGGTAGGTGGCGACGAGCGCCTGGGTGGAGGCATCGAGACCCGGGACGTCCGCGCCCCGGGTGAGGGCGGGTTCGACGCGCTTGGCGAGGACCTTGCCGAGTTCGACGCCCCACTGGTCGAAGGAGTCGATGTTCCATACGGCTCCCTGGACGAACACCTTGTGCTCGTAGAGGGCGATGAGCTGGCCCAGGACGGAGGGGGTGAGCTCCCTCGCCAGGATGGTGGTCGTGGGGTGGTTGCCCTGGAAGGTGCGGTGGGGCACCTGCGCCTCGGGAACGCCTTCGGCGCGGACCTCTTCGGCGGTCTTGCCGAAGGCGAGGGCCTGGCCCTGCGCGAACAGGTTGGCCATCAACAGGTCGTGCTGGTCCGCCAGTTGGGCGGTCAGCTCGCCGACCGGGCGGGCGAACCCGATGAAGTCCGCCGGGATCAGCTTCGTCCCCTGGTGGATGAGCTGGTAGTAGGCATGCTGCCCGTTGGTGCCGGGGGTGCCCCAGAC